>NZ_DASVWK010000803.1:0-24548 GCF_036389735.1 Archangium sp.
GTCGGTGTGCGCCGAGGTGCTTGGTCGTCAGTGCCACAAGACGCCTTGTGTCAGGAGCCAGGTGTGTGAGACGGAGCCGCTCATCGCCTGGGTGGGGCAGGCCTGGGGGCGGTGCGTCCAGCCCTGCGGGAAGGACGGAGCTGGCGAATGTCCGGAGGGCTTTCGCTGCCACCAGGGCCGCTGCCGCCGGCCGTGCGCCGTGGCGCGGCCTGATTCATGTGGAGCGCTCACGTTCTGCGTGAACACCGACACCGAGGGCAACGGGGTGTGCCTGTTCTCGCCCGAGCACTGGGATCTGGGGGCGGAGCGTTGACCGCCGCCCTCGTGCAACCCTAGCGTCCGCTCCGATTTCCTCGGAGGAACCCATGGGTTCGCATTCAGTCTCGCGCGGGTTGCTGGCCGCGCTGCTCGTCAGCGCGTTCGTCGGCTGCAAGAAGGACGAGTCCACCACCCCCCCGGCCTCGTCCGGTACCTCCACCCCGGCTCCGGTCACGTCCGACCCGAACGCCCCGCCCTCGGCCGAGTCCGTCACCCCTGTCATCCGTGAGCTCGGCTCCGAGGGCATGGTGCCGCGTGAGGTGGTGCTGGAGTTCCCCCGCGCCGTGGCGCCCGAGGGCAACGAGGTTGCCAAGGGCACCACCGTCACCGTGTCGCCGGACGTGCCGGGCTCGCTGAGCTTCCGCAGCCCCTCCACGCTCGTCTTCACCCCGCGCGAGCCCTTCGCCTTCAACACCCAGTACACCGTTACCCTCGACGCGCTGGAGCTGGGCACGGGCAGCGTGGTGAAGCCCAAGGCCTCGGGTGAGTGGAGCCGCTCCTTCACCACGCCCGCCTTCGCCTTCCTGCGCCTCTCGCCCCGGCAGATGGACGTGCGCAAGGGCAAGGTGGAGGCGGACCTCGTCTTCTCCGGCCCGGTGGACGTGGCCACCGTGCGCCGCTTCGCGAGCTTCTCCGTGGACGGCAAGGCGCTCTCCGACGTCAAGCTGCGCTCCCACCCCACGGAGCGCCACATCGTCACCGCCGCCCTCGGGGGCTCGAGCCTCATTCCGGGCGCCGAGGTGCGCTTCGCCCTCAAGTCGGGCCTCACCTCCGCGGGCCGCCACAGCGCCACGGCGGCCGCGGGTGAGGGCTCCTTCGAGTTGCTCATCGGCAAGCGGCTCGACATCACCAACGCCTACGTGCAGGAGGGCGCCACCGGTCACTACATCGAGGTCCGCTGCCGCGAGGTGGGTGGCGACGCGGCGCCCAGCGGCGAGGAGGGCGAGGAGGACTACGAGTACGACGGTAATAGTGGGGGAGGGCGCTGCAGCCTCGATGACGACGTGGCCGCGGAGGCCATCCACTTCAACCCGCAGGTGAAGTTCTCCGTCTCGCCCTCGCGCTGGGGTTTCCGCGTCTTCGGTGACTTCAAGCGCGGCTCCTATTCCATGCGCATCGACGCGGGTGCCGGCTCGACCACCGGCGGCACGCTGCTGTCCACCTACGAGAAGTCCTTCTCCGTCTCCGCGCGCAGTCCCCAGCTGAGCTTCGCCTCCACCGGCCGCTACCTGCCGCGCAGCGCCTGGCGCAACCTGCCCCTCAACCACCTCAACCTGGACGCGGTGGAGCTGGTGGTGCGGCACGTCCCCCAGGAGAACCTCCTCTTCTGGATGGGCAATGACGAGCAGGAGGCCGCCGACGAGCGCACCTCCAACGTGCTCGCGCGCAAGAAGCTGCCCCTCCAGGGCGCGCAGGACACCCTGGCCACCACCTGGCTGGACGTGGGCGGCCTCGTGCCCTCCACCACCCGGGGCCTCGTGGAGATCACCGCCTCGGGCGGAGACAAGTCGGCCGCCTCGCGCATCCTCCTCACCGACTTGAGCCTCGTGGCCAAGCGCGGCCTGGCGCCGAAGGGCTCGGAGGCGAAGGAGGAGGTGTGGGTGTGGGCGCTCGGCATGGAGAGCACCGAGCCCATGTCCGGCGTGGAGGTGACCCTGGTGAGGAAGAGCGGCCAGGTGGTGGCCCGCTGCACCACCGGGGGCGCGGACGGCTGCAAGTTGACGGTGCCCGCTCCGGGCGTGGACACCGCCGAGCCCTTCGCCCTGCTCGCGCGCAAGGGCGACGAGCTCACCTACCTCAAATACAACGAGCTGAAGACGGACATCGCCAACTCGGACGTGCAGGGCGAGCCGTACCGCTCCGAGAAGCCCTACCGCGCCTCGCTCTACTCGGACCGGGGCGTGTACCGCCCGGGCGACACCGCGCACGTGGTGGCGTTGCTGCGCGGCCAGGACGACATGGCGCCCCCGGCGGGCATGCCGGTGGAGCTGAAGGTGGTGGACCCGCGCGAGCGCGACCTGAAGAAGGTGACGCTGAAGACGAACGAGGCGGGCCTGGTGTCGCTGGACGTGCCCTTCGAGGCCTACCAGGACACGGGCGCCTACCGCGTGGTGCTGAGCGTGGCCGAGAAGCAGGTGGCCTCGTACGGCCTCAACGTGGAGGAGTTCGTCCCCGAGCGGATGAAGGTGACGGCCCAGGCGGAGAAGCCCGGCTACGTGCAGGGCGAGGAGGTGCCGGTGGCGGTGGAGGCCGCCTACCTCTTCGGCGGCTCGGCGGAGAGCAGCCCGGTGGAGGTAACGTGCCGGCTGGAGCCGTCCGTCTTCCGCCCGAAGGAGAATGCCCAGTACGCCTATGGCGTGTGGCGCCCGGAGGGCTCGGACGCGAAGGCCACCGTGCTGGGGCAGGTGAAGGGGGAGCTGGACGCGAAGGGCCGCACGCTGGTGCGCTGCCCGGCGCAGCAGGACGCGGGGGGCTTCAAGGGCCCGGCGAAGCTGGTGGCCCAGGCGAGTGTCTTCGAGGCCGGCAGTGGCCGCTCCACGGTGGGCGAGGCGCACGTGCCCATCCACCCGGCGGCGTACTACGTGGGCCTCCAGGCCAACGTGCAGAAGGTGCAGGCCAACCAGCCCTTCACCGTGACGGGCGTGGTGGTGGACTGGCAGGGCGCCTCCTACGCCAAGGCCCTCAAGCCGCTGGAGGTGGAGTACCTGCGGCTGGACGAGGAGTACGGCTACTTCTACGACGAGGAGTCGGGCGAGGAGCGCTACCAGCGCCACCTGCGCCCCGTGCGCGAGGGCCGCACCACCGTCAAGCCCGAGGGCGGGAAGTTCTCCTTCCAGGTGACGCCGTCCATGAATGCCGCGGGCTACGTGGTGCGCGTGAAGTCCGGCGCGGCGCAGACGGACCTCCAGCTCGAGGGCAATGGCCGCTACTACTGGTGGGACGAGTCTTCCACGCGGGTGGACCAGACGCCCCGGCCGGCCCGGCCCACCTCGCTCGCGGTGGAGCTGCCGCGCTCGGCGAAGGTGGGGGACAACATCACCGTGAAGGTGAAGGTGCCCTACCGCGGCCGCATGCTCTTCACCGCCGAGACGGATGGGGTGCAGGCCGCCGAGTGGAAGGCCGTGGAGCCGGGCGAGGTGACGTGGAGCTTCAAGCCATCGGCCTTCGCGCCCAACGTCTACGTCAGCACCTTCCTGGTGAAGGACCCGCACCTCGAGTCCGCCCAGGCCTTCATGCCGGACCGCGCTTTCGGCGTGGCCAGCATGACGCTGGAGCCGGTGGACTACGCGCAGTCCGTCACCCTGAACGTGCCCAAGGAGGTGCGCTCCAACGACACCCTCACGGTGGACCTGGAGCTGGGCTCGGTGGAGCCGGGCACCTATGCCACGGTGGCGGTGGTGGACGAGGGCATCCTCTCCCTCACTCGCTTCCAGAGCCCCGACCCCCTCAAGGAGCTGTTCACCAAGCGCGCCCTGGGCGTGGAGACGTACGAGACGATCGGCTGGACGCTGCTGGTGCCCCCGGGCGGTAACTCCCGCTCCACGGGTGGTGACGAGGGCGGCGAGGGCGCCGCCGGCCGCGTGCAGCCGGTGAAGCCCGTGGCCCTCTGGAGTGGCGTGCTGCCGGTGCCCTCCAACGGCAAGCTGCGCGTCCCCTTCAAGCTGCCCCAGTACCGCGGCGCGGTGCGCGTCATGGCGGTGACGAGTGGCCCCAAGCGCATCGGCCATGCCGCGGCGCAGGTGCTCGTGCGCGACCCGCTCGTGCTCCAGGCCACGCTGCCGCGCTTCCTCAGCCAGGGGGACGAGATTCAAGTCCCCGTCTTCGTCACCAACCTCTCCGGCAAGGCGCAGGACGTGAAGGTGTCCCTCTCCGCGGAGAACCTCCCGGTGCCGGGCATGGCCATGCCCGCGTCCATGGAGTCGCCGCTTCAGCTGCTCGGCAAGAGCGAGGGCAAGGTGCGGCTGGAGGATGGCAAGGCGACCACGCTCGTCTTCCAGGCCAGGGCCGTGCAGGCGGTGGGAGCCGCGCGTCTCAAGGTGACGGCCGAGGGCGGTGGGCACACCTCCTTCGAGCAGCTCGACGTGCCCCTGCTGCCCTCGGGCCCCCGGGAGCGCAAGGTGCAGCGGCTCGAGTTGGCCTCGGGCACGGTGGACCTGTCGCAGCACCTCCAGGGCTGGCTGCCCACCAGTGAGCGCTCGACGTTCTGGGTGACCACCAACCCCTACGCCGAGTCCTTCCAGCACCTCTCCTACCTGGTGCGCTACCCCTACGGCTGCATCGAGCAGACGACGTCCTCCACCCGCCCGCTGCTCTACGTCTCCGAGCTCGTGGACAGCGTGGACCCGACGCTCACGGCCAACGCCAAGGTGGAGGACATGGTGATGTCGGGCGTGAACCGGGTGCTCTCCATGCAGACGCCCTCGGGCGGCTTCGGCTACTGGCCGGGCTCCGCCGAGCCGGTGGAGTGGGGCACCGCCTACGCCACGCACATGCTGCTGGATGCGCAGAAGCGCAAGTACACGGTGCCGCAGGATCGCATCGACGACGCGCTGAGCTGGATGACCCAGCAGGTGACGCGCCGCGAGGGCCGCTCGAACTCGGACTCCTATAACGATGGCTCCGAGGCCTACATGCACTACGTGCTGGCCATGGCCGGCAAGGGCCACAAGGCCCGGGTGCAGAAGCTCATCGACCAGCAGGGCAGCCAGAAGTTCTACAGCAACGGCGAGCGGGCCGAGCAGGCGTTCATGCTCAAGGCGGCGCTGTACCTGGCGGGAGACCGTCGCTACGAGAAGGACCTGCGCAACCCGGACATCTCCCCCGTGACGGAGGAACGGTGGAACGGCTGGTCCTTCTACTCGGACCGGCGTCGGCGCGGCTTCATGCTGAGCACGTTCCAGGACCTGTTCGGGGATGACGCGGCGGGCGAGCCGCTCGCGCAGCGCGTGGCCGAGGCCCTCAAGCACGAGCGCAGCGGCGACTACACCACGCAGGAGCTCGTCTGGGGCATCACCGGCCTGGGCAAGCGCGTGGCGGGGGCGGCCTCGAAGTTCAGCGCGCCCGTGCTGTCGGCGGATGGCAAGGTGGTGGCCGCGCGGGAGGGGAGCAAGCAGCGCGCCTCGGACCGGACGTGGGCGCTGGTGCGCGCGAGCGAGCGCAAGGGTCTGAACCTGAAGGTCTCGGACAAGGGCGAGGGCAAGCTCTATCTGGTGCTGGCGAGCGAGGGCGTGCGCGCGGACGGGGAGTACCGCACGGGTGGCCAGGGACTCTCCCTCCGTCGGCAGTACCGCAACCTGGAGGGCGACGTGCTCGACGTGCAGGGGGGCTCGGTGAATCTGGCGGACCTCGTCTACGTGGAGGTGGAGGTGAAGAACACCTCGGGCGAGCGCATCCAGAACATCGCCCTGGTGGACCGGCTGCCGGCGGGCTGGGAGATCGAGAACGCGCGGCTCGGACGTGGGGGCACGGTGGAGTGGGCCTCCGGCGATGCGCAGTGGAGCGCGGACTACGTCAACATCCGGGATGACCGGGTGGAGGTCTTCGGCAGCCTCGACGCGGGCGAGTCGAAGACGGTGGTCTACGCGGTGCGCGCGGTGACGTCCGGGAAGTTCACGCTGCCCCCGGTGGAGGCGGAGGCGATGTACGACCCGCGCATCTGGGCGCGCGAGGCGGGAGGCTCGGTCGAGGTCTCCGGCCCCTGGGCGGACTTCCTGCTGTAACGGGACCCCCTCCCGCCACGTCGCTGGAAGTGTGGTCTACTCGGGGGGGAGGAGGTCCACCTTGCCGCTCCCGCCCCGCTCCACCCGCTCCCTCACCTGGGGCACGCTGTTCCGGCTCCTCCTGGGCCTGGCGCTGCTCATCCCGCCGGTGCTCGGCGCCTGGGTGGGCTCCACGCTCGTGGCGTGGACGGGCGCGTCGCGGGAGGTGGCCACGGGCATGGCGGTGCTGCTCTTCGCGGTGCTGCCCCTGGCCTGGGAGCTCGCGAGCCGTCCCCGCGCCCTGCCCGGTGGGGCCCGGCCCCCGCGCCTGCTGCGGCTGCACACCCGGCTGCTGCTGCGCGCCTGCGTCCTCCATGTCGCGCTGCTGGGACTCGTGCTGCTGCTGGCCCCCCGGGGCGTCTTCACCGCGCTCTCCCTGCGCGGAGACTGGATGCTGCCCCCCGGCGGGGACGCGAAGGTGCGGTGGACGCGGCGGCTCGTCTTCGCCGCGGCGGACCGCGTCGAGTGGGCCTACGTCCTGGCCACCGACAACCCCTACCAGGAGCAGCTCATCGCCCAGGCGAAGCAGGCGCCGCGGCCCGACGAACTCCCCCCGCCGCCGGAGGTGGTCGTCGTCACCCCGGAGCCGACGCGGCCCCCACCCGCGCCAGTGCCCTCCCAGCCCGTGTCGCCTCCCGAGCCCCAGCCGGTGGTGACGCGGGAGCCGCGGCCGGAGCCGGTGGAGGAGGTGCCGGTGCGGCCGGGCAGCGCCGTGAGCTGGCCGCTGCCCGCCGAGCTGCATCCGCGCGTGCTCTCCATCCACTCCGCCGCGGAGGTGGACTACGCGACGGCCGCCGGGTACCTCGTGCGCGGGGAGCGCGACCCCTTCCAGCGCATCAAGGCGCTGCATGACTACGTCGCCAACCGCGTGGCCTACGACGGGGTGGGCTACCTGACGAAGCGGTACGCCAGCACCAGCCAGCTGCCGGCGGACGTGTTCACCAAGCGCAAGGCGGTGTGCGCGGGCTACGCCAACCTCTTCGCCGCCATGGCCCAGGCCGTGGGCGAGGAGGTCGTCACCCTGCACGGCGACGTGTTTGGCTTCAGCAAGGAGCCCGCCAGCCACGCCTGGAACGCGGTGCGCATCGAGGGGGACTGGTACCTCCTGGACGTCACCTGGAACGCGGGCTACATCGACGACACCGGCACCTTCTTCCGGAACTACCGCACGCACTACCTCTTCACGCCTCCCCAGGAGTTCGTGCGGCGCCACTTCCCCTCGGACCCGAGCTGGCAGTTGCTGAGCACGCCCTTGAGCCGCGGAGACTTCCTGCGCCTCGCCGGGGGCAGCGGGGACGCCGCCCCGAGCGGCGGAGGGGCCGAGGCCCTCTCCCGGACGGCCATCCGCATCCGCGCCCCCATGGGCCCTCGCCCCGAGGTGCGCGGGCGCTTCCCGGTGGAGCTGGACAATCCCCAGGGGCTGCGCACGCGGGTGCGCGTCGTCAACGCGAGCGATGGCAGTGCCGAGGACTGCCCCAGTGAGTACGGCGGCACGCGCTTCGCTTGCACGGTGCTGGGCCGGGGCTCCTGGCGCCTGGAGGTCTACGCCGGCCAGCACTCGGAGACCGCCGAGGCCCTGGTGGCGCAGCTCGACGTGACGGGGACCTGAGGCAGCCGGGTGCCGGGAGCGCGCCCTTATTCCTCGCGGTCGCCCTGTGGTGCTCGGTGGCTTCTGGGACAGGGCATGAAGGTGTCCGGGGAACCGGCCTCCAGGTATCGTCCCGCGGAGTCCGCCGCCTCTGACAAGGGTCTCCTCCATGAATACGAGATACTGGAAGCTCCTGCCGTTTCCCGTGGCGCTGCTGCTGGGCGCCTGTGCCACCTCGGGCAACAGCGGCCGTGAGTCGCGGGGAGCCGGTTCCCCGTCCGCGTGGCTCCCGCGCGCACGAGTCGTCGACCTCGCCCATCCGCTCACCCCCGACATGCCCATCTTTCCGGGCGCAGCGCCCCTTGGCGTAACGGTGCTGGGCACCGTCGAGCGCGATGGCTACTTCATCCGCCAACTCGTGGTCGGGGAGCACATCGGTACGCACGTGGACGCGCCGGCGCACTTCGCCCCGGGCGCGGCCACGGTGGACAGGATTCCTCCGGAGATGCTGATGGGCCCGGCCGCGGTGGTGGACGTCACCGCGCAGGTCGCCCAGAACCCGGACTACGAGGTGTCCCCCGCGGACCTCGAGGCCTGGGAGCGCGAGCATGGCCCGCTCCAGCCCCAGCACCTGGTGCTCATCCGCACCGGCTGGGCCGCGCGCTGGCCGGACGAGAAGCGCTACCGCAATGCGGATGCGGCCGGTGTCATGCACTTCCCCGGGCTTTCCGTGGCCACCAGCCACCTGCTGCGCCAGCGGCAGGTGCGAGGCGTCGGCATCGACACCCTCTCCACGGACCCGGGCTCCAACACCACCTTCGAGCAGCACAGGGATTTCCTCGCTGGAGGTGGCTACCACATCGAGAACCTCGCGGATCTCTCGATGCTGCCTCCGGTGGGAGCCTTCCTCGTGGTCTCTCCTCTGCCCGTGAAGGATGGCAGCGGCGCCCCGGCGCGAGTGTTTGCCCTCCTCCCCCCGGAGGGGTGAGAAACATCGGCCTGCGCAAGGAGGCAGTGCGGTAATGTCCCGGGCCATGGCGAACTTCTCTGGAAAGCCGAGATTGGACTTCCACATCAGTCCAGCAGCCGGGCTCTCGCTGTCGGGCCGCAAGGCCGTGGTCGTCGGCGGCACCGACGGCATCGGGCGCGAGTTCGCACGCCAGTTGGCCGCGCTCGGCGCGTCCGTCACCGTCGTCGGACGGACCTTCCGCGATGAGGGCATGGCGCGAATCGACTTCCTGAAGGCGGACCTGAGCCTCATGACGGAGGGCCGCCGCGTCGCGCGCACGCTCGCGGCGGAGGAGCTCGACTTCGTCTTCCTCACCACGGGCATCATCGCGGCCCCCAAACGGGAGGTGACGTCCGAGGGCCTGGAGCGTGACATGGCGGTGAGCTTTCTGAGCCGCCTCGCCATCCTGCGGGAGCTGGCGCCGCGGATGGCGGCCGCTCCGCGCCAGGGGCACTCGCGGCCCCGCATCTATGTCATGGGGTTTCCGGGCACCAATGAGAAGGGGGACCTGGAGGACCTGAACGCGGAGCGCTCCTACGCGCCAATGCGCGTGCACATGAGCACCGTCGCCGGTAACGAGGCGCTCGTGCTCGAGTTCGCGCGGCGCTACCCGACCCTGGACTTCCACGGGCTCAATCCGGGCCTCATCCAGACGAAGATCCGAAGCAACCTGCTCGGCGAGGGCTCCCTCAAGCACCGCGTCGTCGAGTGGTTCATCGGGCTGCTCATGATGAGCGCCGAGCAGTACGCCCAGCGCATGGTGCCCGTGCTCCTGTCGCCTGGCCTCGAAGGGCGCTCGCCCGTCATGTTCAACCAGAAGGGGCAGCCCATTGAGGCCAGTCCGTCCCTGGGCGATGGGTACGCGGGCCGCTTCATCGCGGCGTCGGAGCAGCTCGTCGACCGGGCCCTCGCCAACGCCTGAGACACGCTGAGCGACGGGCCGTCACGGCTGTCACCCGCGGAGAGGTGCTTCCAGGGACGGCGGCTGCTGCGTCCCAGCGCGGAGGTGAACGAGGTGGTGGGAGGCGTGCTGGCGCGAGCCGTCCAGCGCAGTTCGGGTCATGTGCGGTTGCACGCCTTCACCTTCGCTTCCACCCACTTCCACCTGCTGGCGTGGAGTGGGGAGGGGCGTGCCGAGCGGCACCGCCGCCGCCATGCCCTTCATGTACTCCGGGCCCAGCGCCTGGAGGCCCTCGGTCACGATGTTGCCGGGCAGCACGGCATTGACCGTGATGCGGTCTTTCGCGAGCTCCATGCAGGCAGTGCGCATGAAGCCCAGCTGCCCGGCCTTGGTGGCGCCGTAATGGGTCCAGCCAGGAAAGCCGGTCGTCGGACCGGTGATTGACGAGGTGATGACGATGCGCCCCTCGCCAGACTTCCTCAGATAGGGGATGCAAGCCTTTACCGAGAGGAAGGTGCCCTTGAGGTTGGTCGCCATCACCTCGTCCCAGGTCTCCGGCGACATGTCCTCCATCCTCACCTGCGGAAAGATGCCGGCGTTGGCGCACAGCACGTCAATCCCGCCATGACGCTCGGCCGCCGCCTTGGCCATCTCCTCCATGTCCTCGAGCCTGGTCACGTCGGCGGAAAAGCCGCTGGCTGTGCCCCCGGCTGCGACGAGCTCCCGCGCCGTTGCCTCGGCCGCCTCGAGATCGCGCCCGACCACCAACACCTTGGCGCCGTGTCGCGCGAAGACCCGGGCGATCCCCTTGCCGATCCCCTTGTTGGCGCCGGTGACGATGACGGACTTTCCCTTGAGCGACTCTGCCAACATGCTGCGCTTCCTCCGATTCCTGTTGTCCGGGCCCTTGTATTCCGGTCAGGCGCCGTCGACGCACCCGGCGTCGCTTCGCCGGTGTGGGTCATCATGACCACGCCTCCAGAGTCAAGTACTAGACAGCTTCCTCTGGTTCCGCGTATTTTCCTCGGAAATCTTTATTTCCAGTTGTTCTGGATTGACGGAGGAGCCGTGTTCGACGCCATCGTAGTAGGAGGACGCTGTTCGGGGGCCTCAACGGCCATGCTGCTCGCGCGCAAGGGCCACCGGGTGTTGGTGGTGGATCGCTCCACCTTTCCCAGCGACGTCATCTCCACCCACTTCCTCTGGCCCCACGGCACCTCGTATCTGAACCGGTGGGGGCTGCTGGACCGGGTGCTCGCCACGACTCCCTCCCATACGCAGATCAACCTGGTGAACGAGGGGATTGCGCTGACCGGTACCGTCCCGGTGGAGCTGTTGCGTCAGTACTTCCAGCAGCTGCACGGCGACGACACGGGCGTGGTGCAGAACTACTGCTCGGTGCGCCGCCGCGTGCTGGACAAGATCCTCATTGACGCGGCCGTGGAGGCCGGGGCCGAGGTGCGAGAGGGCTTCCTCGTCGAGGAGCTGCTGTCCGAGGGAGGCCGGGTGGTGGGCATCCGGGGACGGACGCGGGATGGCACGCGGGTGGAGGAGCGGGCGCGCGTCGTCATCGGTGCGGACGGGCGCAACTCGTTCGTCGCGCGCACCCTCAAACTGCCCAAGTACGACGAGCGCCTCAAGTGCACGTTCGCCTACTGGAGCTATATCTCCGGCTTCTCGCTGGAGACGGCGCACCTGCACCGGCGCGGGCGCCTGGGAATGGCGGTGGTGCCCACCAACTTCGGCCAGAACATGACGCTGGTGTGGGGGCCGAGCGAGTGGTCCGAGGCGTTCCGCCGCGACGTGGCCGGCAACTTCCAACGCGGGCTGGACTTCGTGAGCCCGGAGATTGGCGAGCTCGTCCGCTCCAAGGGCAAACACGAGGAGCGCATCTACGGGACGCTGGATCAGGCGGCCTTCCTGCGGCCCCTGTACGGGCCGGGTTGGGTGCTGGTGGGAGACGCGGAGTGCTTCAAGGATCAATGCACCGCCACCGGCATGACCCACGCCTTCCGTGACGCGGAGCTGGCCGCCACGGCCCTGGATGGGTGGCTGTCCGGAAGCCTGCCGCTGGAGGAGGCCCTGAAGCACTACGAGAGCCGCCGCCGCAGCCAGTCCGCCGCGGCCTATTACGACTACGTCTGCACCCTGGCCGAGATGCGTCCGCTGCGGCATGACGAGCTCCAGCTCTTCGTGTCGCTGCGCGGGAACCAGGAGGAGACGAACCGCTTCATCGCCACCCACGCCGACATCGCCCCCGTCTCCGAGTTCTTCCAGGCCTCCAACCTCTTCCTGCTCAACGACGCCGCCAAGGAGTCCTCGCGAGGCTTCTCCATCTTCGAGAACTTCGAGTCCGTGTCCCGGATGTACCAGCAGAACCTCTTCGCCGCCTGAACCGCCATCCCCCTGGAGGAACACACCATGAACCCGGCCACGACACCGCGAGATGATGACGCGCTCATTGGAAACATCCTCACCGCCGCCGAACGAGCGGCCAGCCTGGTGAGGGGACAGTCCTGCGAGGAGGTCCTCGCCACGCCCGAGTCCCGGGAGCAGCTCCAGCGCTGTGCCACCGAGATGGGGCAGGCGGCGCTGGAGGTCTCCGAGATGATGCGCAACTGGGCTTCCCACATTCCCTGGGAGCCGCTCATGGATTTGCGCGGCGGTGGTGCGCAGCCCCAGGAGGGTGACGCCGCCGTGCGCGCCCTGTGGAGCTTCCTGCGCCAGCAGTTCCCAGAGGTGCGCGAGTCGCTGAAGGAGATGTCGCAGCCGGCCCACCTGCGCCGCAACATCGATCCCGACGAGGAGTACTCGCTCGACAAGAACGCCTACGACTTCTACCGCCCAGTGGGATGCAACCTGCTGACGCGCACGGAGGAATTCAACGGCTGGGTGGAGGCACGCCGCCGGACCGAGACCTGGCAGTACTCGCGCGTGCTGGAGGCGGCGCCGGGGAGCAACGCCACCATCACCAACGACCTGGGCCGCAGGACGCAGGGCATCAACTTCAACTCGCAGGACTACCTCTCCTTCAATGCCCACCCCGCGGTGCGCGAGGCGGCGATCCGGGCGATGCACGACTACGGGCCGCACAGCGCGGGCTCGCCCATGGTGCTCGGCAACACCCGCATCTCGGACGAGCTGGAGCGGACGCTCGGCGAGCTGCTGCAGATGGAGCACATCACCCTCTTTCCCACGGGCTGGGCGGCGGGCTTCGGCTCGATGGTGGGCCTGGTCCGCCAGGAGGACCACATCGTCATCGACCGGCTGGCGCACTCGTGCCTCCAGCAGGGCGCTCGCGCGGCCACGAAGAACATCATCCGCTACGAGCACCTGAACATCGAGTCGGTCCGGCAGCACCTGAAGGACATCCGGAGCCGCGACACACGCAACGGCATCCTCGTGGTGACCGACGGGCTCTTCTCCGTGGACGCGGACTGGCCGGACCTCGTCACGCTCCAGGCCATCTGCCGCGAGCATGACGCCACCCTGCTGGTGGACGTGGCGCACGACCTGGGAGCGATGGGCCCGGGCGGCACGGGCGTGCTCGGGATGCAAGACTTGCTGGGGAAGGTGGACCTGGTGATGGGGGCCTTCTCGAAGACCTTCTCCTCCAATGGCGGCTTCCTCGCCTCGCGCTCCGCGGCGGTGAAGCAGTACGTGAAGATGTTCGGCGGCTCCCACTTCTTCTCCAACGCGCTCTCCCCGGTGCAGACGGCGGTCGTCCTGAAGGCCGCGCAGATCATCCGCTCGCCCGAGGGCGACGTGCTGCGCGGACGCCTCTTCCAGGCCATCCAGGCCCTGCGCGACGAGCTGACCCGGCGGGGGCTGACGTGCATGGGCTCTCCCTCGCCCATCGTCCCGCTGTTGATTGGCAACGAGAAGCTGGCGCGCATCGCCAACCGGCTGCTCTTCGACCGGGGCGTGCTCGCCTTCATGGTGGAGTTCCCGGTGACCCCCACCGGGCAGTCGCGCTTCCGCCTGCAGGTGCAGGCCGCGCACAAGCCGGAGGAGGCGCGCGAGGCGGCGCGGATCATCGACGAGTCCATCGCCGAGTCCCGCGCCTATCTGTCGAGCGCTTTCGGAAGCGGGCTGGTGTAGCCACCTCGCGGGCCCGCCCCTTTGGCGGGCCCGCTGGCTCCCGCGCCGCGACGACTGTCCGGCGCGGATGATGCCGGCGATGCACGCAACGGGGGAGCGTGGCGTCCCAGGCAGCGGTCAGCAAGGAGCCGATGAAGGAGAAGACGCCGCGAGGAGACTGGGCCGAGTTGCTCAAGAGGACGTTCGACTTCGACGTGTTCGTCTGCGTGAGGTGTGGAGGAAGGCGGCGGGTGCTGGCGTACGTGAAGGGAGGGGGGTGGAGTGCGAGCGATACGGGATCACCTGGGCTTGCCCACGGCAGGTGTGAGCCTGGCCCCCCCGGCGCAAGAGTCAACCCAGGCCGCGTGGTGTTGAGGCCTACGCCACCACAGAGCCAACAGGCCCAGGCTCCTGCCGCGCCCCCCATGGGAGGGCAGCCTGGGCAGGCGTGTGCCGAAAGGGGCTGCGCGGCCTCTCCACCGACCGGGCTCACTGCTCGGGCGACCCCTGTCAGCGGCCCTCCTCGGCCCCTCCGCCCCAGCCCTCACCCTCAACACGGCCTCTATTCCGCCTATTCGCCCTATGCGCCGAGGAAAACATCCGGGTTGAGGGCCTCGAAGGCGTAGCGGCTGCTCGGGGTGCATGCGCGACTCCTCACCCCCTCACGAAAGCACGGGCGCTCTCGGCGGGTCGCGCGGCCCTCCCCTCCGCAGGCTGTAGAATGGATGGGGAGGTGACAGTCCCAGGTGCCACTGTGTGGTGCTGTACGTGCAGCGTGGGACATGATGGCAGCATGTGTCGGGCGCTTGGCTGACCCCTTTGAGCCGAGGTGGTGCCGTGGGCATTTCGAGACGACTCACGTGGCTGTTCGTGCTCCCGCGCCTGCTCGTGGTGGTTCTGCCCGTTCTCTCGGGATGCAGCATCAACCATTACCAGCCGAGCCACTTCCAATTCATCACCATTGTCGAGAAAACCGAAGCGGAAGCGGATGGTTGGCGTGCCGCGTGTATCCATGCAACCGTCATCAATCAATCAACCTTGGAGCCCTATTTCTGCAAGTTCGGCGTGGGAATGCCAATTGAGACCAAGAAGGTTGGATTGATGTCCGAGCCGCTCGCTCAGCGGCTCGCCGCCGATTGTGCCAACCAAGCGTTGCGAGAGGTGTTCGCCGCTCCCGCCTCGCCGCTTCCTGGACTTGTCTGCACGCAATTCAGGAAAACCTTTCACGAGGTCCTCAATCGCGCCGTGCCTGGCTCGATTGTGACGGTCCTGTGTGAAAAGAAAACAAAGCCCATCCGAGTGGACTTCTAAGCCCATGCCCATTTCAGCGGAAGAGTTGCTGTCTGTTGCTCGGAACTACTGGCGCTCGGACCATGAGTTTGATGACAAACCGGAAAACAGCCCTGAGACAGAGAGGTTCCATGACGCGTGGGAGCAAGCGCTCAAGAAGCTCGACCAGTGGCGCGCGCTCATGGGCGAACTCAGAGTGGCGTTTCCGAAATTCAACATTGGGCATGCCACAGCCACCTGTGATGCCTGCTTCAAATGCATGGTGTATACGAACCGGGAACCCATGCCTTCGAACCGGCAGGAGGACGAGCCTCGATTGCGCGGCTGGGTGGTTGTTGGCTGTCTGAGTGTCCTGGCGCCTGTCTATACCGTTTATGGCGTGCAGTACGACTACAAAGGTCAAGAGGTGAACCCCGCCGCCGCCAGGGTCTTTCTTGATCCGCTTCCGCCCGAAATGCAGGCGCTCGCGGAGGTCATTGCCGGGAAGATCGAGGCGAGGTTCGGGGCCGAGGCGCTTCCTCGCGAGATCGCCGAGCTCCGAGTCCCGCTGATTGTGCACTTCAAGGAGCCGCCCGAGACCACGCTCTTTCACGCGCTCTTCACTCCCGAGCCTGAAAACCTGCCTCTCTAGCCCACTTCGAGCAGGCGCCTCCGGCCCGGGCTCACCCCGGCTCCACTTTCCGACGGCTGCCCACCCCACGCGCGTGCGCATGGACGCTCCCCCTGAACCGGTATTCGGTCAGGAGGAGACAGGGCCGTGGCACCAGAGTGCCCTCGATTTCGCCACGTCTTCCCAGCCCGTCCACCCGGTGAGATGGCTCGAGCGCAGCGTCGCAGGGCGGTGTCGTGCCAGTTGTACGTGCTCCATCGGGCGGTCGTGAGAAACCCGGGCTTCACTTTTTCAACCCGAGGGGCACTGCTCGGCCCCACGAAAGAGAACCCGGGACGAGTCGAACACCCCCTCATGCCGTGCCGGGGATCAATCGCTTCAACCTCCCGGGTGCCAACAGGGAATTCACATGACTCGAAGTGCTAGCACTACTGCGTCAGGGCCCCGAAGGATGAACGGGGAGGCCTGCCGGGTGGCGTGAGCGGTGTCGGGTGTTGGAGCGGTGGCAGGTAGGGCACCGAGGCAGCCAGGTGGCAATCACCCGAGCCATGGCAAGCCGTGCGGTGATGAAGCTGTCGTGGAAGTGGCGTTCAGGCCTGGAGTTGCTGCGCGTAGGCTTCATCCGCCCCTCGGGTCGAGGGGGGAAAACGCCGCACGCGTTCAGCGACGATGGACGCGTAACAGCAAAGGGCGACAGAGACGTGGTGGTGCCAACCAGGAATGCGCCGGCCTTCGTAGTGGTCGAGCCCGAGCTCTCCCTTCAAGTCCTCGTAGACACGCTCGGTTCTCCAGCGCTGCATGACGAGACGAACCAACTGCTTCTTCGTCATGCGACCCGGCACGGAGACGAGGAAGTAGTTGGCCGGCTCAAGTTCACCCTCGGGCCATTCGATGAGAAGCCAGAGGGGCTCTTGCTGGTCCTGGGCACTCCCGCGGCGACAACGCGACGCAGGGCGAAGCGCGCCCAGAGGTCCTCACGGGTGCCGCTGCGCCAGGTGCGGCGTCGAAAGCCCCCTCGCTCGTGGATGCTCAAAGCCATGTCCTTGACGCTCACCGCCTCGCCGCGAGGGCTCCCTTGGTCATCAAGGAGGCAGAGGGTCGTCTGGGATTCTACCCCTACCGCATAATGTATCCCCAAGGAGCGCACCTGCGCGCGGAAGTCGCCGGAGGAGCCGTACGCGGAGTCGGCCAGGACGACTCCTTTGGGAACACCGTCCGCCACGGCCCGGCCAATCATTTGCACAGCCAATTGAGGCTTGGTCTTGAAGGTACAGTTCGAAGTCGATGGGGAGGTGCTCGGTACGGGTGGCGATGCTGAGGCTGACGCCAATCTGGCAGTTGGTGATTTTTCCAGCGGAGCCAGCGTATTGCCGCGGCACGCCCACCGAGTGCTTGCCCTGTTTGAGGAAACCCGTGTCGTCGATAATCAGACTTCCACGGGCTCGCGTTGCGTCATGGCGTCCAGGGCATACCGCGCCGCTCCCGGCGGACCTCCCGGTCGCTCCAGCGGGAGTCGACGGCGAAGTGCAGCAGTCGCTGGTGCATCGCATCGACCTTGCTGGGGTCAGGGCAGGCACGGGCCGCGATGGGCTCGACGCTCTTGCGCTCCCCGTCTCCCAGCAGCCCCATGGCGTAAATAGCAAAGGAACCCCGGCGGCTCTCCTCTCCCAAGACGTCGCCAATCCTTCGGAAATACTCCTCGAGCCGTTGAACCCCCGTGGCGTTCATGAAGGTGCCCATCACCTGACGCGCTGAATTCGGCTCCACCTCCCAAGCAATACGCACCGGTCGACTTCTCCGGTAGGGGCCCCCGCGCTACTTCTAAAGGCAGGCGAGCCGGCACTCCCCTCCTTCACTGCCTGCCCAGTCCTGATGCAGTAGTGCTAAATGGCTGCCGGTTCTTCAACTGCGACATGAGTACGATTCGACTGCCGCGCTGGCCGTGCTTCACCTTCATGGATGCACGCAGGCATGTGGCGGTGCTGGTCCAGCGCGAGTGGCCCGGCTCGTTCGGCTCGGTCATCAAGGTGGTATGCGATGCGCCCGAGGGGACAGTCGCGTCAACCTGGCACGCGCCCACCGTGGCCGAGAAGATGGACACGACCGTTGAGGAGCTGCGCGCGGCCCTGGAGACGGCACCGGGCCTGTTCATGTAGGGCGCGGGACCAGCCAGAGCGAGCACGAAAGAAAAACCCCGGCCCGAGGGGATCTCGGAGCCGGGGCGGTGTCGTCCATCCTGCGGCACCTGGGACTGCTCAGGGGCCACCCCAGAGCGCGGCTCACTCGGCCCAGTAGGTCTCGGACAGCACGCTGAAGCCGTTCACGGTGTCGACGAAGATGGCGGCGTTGTGCCCGCTCCAGGGATCGTTCGCGTAGCTGAAGTAGCAACCCTTGAACGAGCGTCCCGTGATCAGCGCATCGAGGTTGGCCAGGCCGGCGGAGACCACCGTGCTGGAGATCTGGTTGTTCCGGTTGGCCGTGGACACCGTGTTCAGGACCTCGGCACGCACCTCGGCGGCGTCGGCCAGGTACGGCCGGACGGTGGCGCCAGACGGGACGCTGCTCGGCTCGAGCCCGAAGCACTCCAGCCCGGAGCCGTAAGCGCCGTTGGTCGTCACGTACTGCCACCAGTCGAAGTGGCGGGCCATGTACACGCCGGTATGCCCATCCGGCACCGCGTTCACCGCGTTGATGAGCGCCTCGAAGGGCCGGCTCAGCGTGGCCGAGTTGCGGATGTTCCGCAGGCTCACCTCGCCGATCCCCGCCGTGTTGGAGATGGTCTGGACGGAGGTGAACGGGCGCAGGGAGAGGAGGTTCGCGGCGCCATTCCACGCGTCCGGCAGGACGTCATGCAGCTCGGAGTCGCTGATCGTGTTCACCAGCGAGACGATCGCGGCGGCGTCATCGGTGGAGAGGGCGAGGCCGTCCATGACGCCGACACAGCTCGGGCCGATGTACCCCTCGGTACGGGCACCGCCCGCGAGCTGCTCGAGACGGGCCGGACCGACCAGCCTGACCGTGGAGATGTCCGCCAGGGACACGAACGGCGACGAGGCGCGCCGGGTGACGAGGTTGGTGACGACGTCGCTCGGCAGGTACGCGTCCAGCGTCTGGAAGGACGCCGTGTTCGCGAAGCCGAGGATGCCCTGGCACTCCGGGGCCACATCCACGTCCGAGGTGGTGAGCGGCGCTTGCTGCTGCGCGATGGGCTCGGAGGACGGCTCGAGTTCGGAACCACAGCCGGCGAACAGACTCGCAGCGAGTAGGACTGGGCCGAGACGACGCATCGGGAACTCCTCTTGGGGGATACAGCGAGGGGGAGTCGCCTCCATACACCAAATCCGTCCGGCACGTAGGCGGGATTTCCGGTTTTGTGGTTCTCCCACACTTCGCTTGTTTCAATCCCGTGACCGAGCCCGGTTGCGATTCCGTCCCTTCGCGGGGCCGCCGCGCTGGTGAGGATGGGAAGACCGTGCCGCCGGTGGATCAATGCACCGTTCGGGGCGACGAGCCTTCCTCATCGTCGCCCCCTTCACGTGGCGCTTCGCCCGCCGCGAGCAGCGCGAGGAGATCCTTCGTGGTGAGACGGGCCGCCACGTCGGTTCCCTCGAGCACCCCCGCCACGAGAGCGCGCTTGTCCGAGTGGAGCGAGAGGATCTGCTCCTCGATCGTTCCCCGGGCGATGAGCCGGTACACCGTCACCGGCCGCGTCTGGCCGATGCGGTGCGCACGATCCGTGGCCTGGTCCTCGACCGCCGGGTTCCACCACGGGTCCAGGTGGATGACGTAGTCGGCGGCGGTGAGATTGATGCCGGTGCCGCCCGCCTTGAGCGAGATGAGGAACACCTCGCCCTCACCGTCCTGGAAGGCCTGAATCCGCCTGGCCCGTGCGCCCGCCGGCGTCGAGCCATCGAGGTACAGGTACTTGAAGCCGGCACGGTCCAGCTCCTCGCGGACGAGCTCGAGGTGCGAGGTGAACTGGCTGAAGACGAGCGCCCGGTGCCCTTCACGGCGCAGCTCCTCGAGGAGCTCCAGCAGTCGCCGCATCTTGGACGAGGACACACTGGACTCCGCGTCGTAGAGCCGCGGGTGGGACGCGAGCAGGCGCAGCCGGGTCAGCGCCGCGAGCACCTGGAACCGCTGCTGCTCGTTGCGCAGCCCCTTGCCCTCGGTACTGACCTCGGCGACCGCGGCCAGGCGCGCGTCCTCGTACAGCGTCCACTCCTCCGGAGAGAGCGCGACCGGGACCTGGATCTCCGTGCGTGAGGGAAGCTCACGCGCCACCTCCTGCTTCGTGCGTCGCAGCAGGAAGGGACGGAGCACCCGGGAGAGCGCCGCACGGGCGTCGGGATCCTTGCCGCGCTCGATGGGGCCGGCGAAGCGCTCGCGGAACTGCTCCCAGCTTCCGAGCAGGCCCGGAAAGACGATCGCGTACAGGCTCCACAGCTCGCCGAGGTGGTTCTCCAGCGGCGTGCCCGAGAGCGCGATCCGGAAGCCCGCCTGGAGCTGCCGTGCCGCGCGGGCTCGTCGCGTGTTCGGGTTCTTGAGCGCCTGGGCCTCGTCGACGACGAGCGTGGCGAACGAGACCGTGGCGAGACTCGCCGCATCGCGCACGAGCAGCCCGTAGCTCACGATCAGCACGTCTTTCTTCTGGAGCCCCGCGAGGCACTTCGCTCGATCGGCCTGCTCCGCGTAGAGCACCGGTCGGAGCCCCGGGGCGAATCGTTCCAGTTCCTGCACCCAGTTGTAGGCGACCGACGTCGGTGCGAGCACGAGCGCGGGGCCGAGCCGCGAACGATCCAGAAGGAGCGTGAGGGCCTGCACCGTCTTGCCGAGGCCCATGTCGTCGGCGAGGCACGCTCCCGCACCCCATGCGGCAACGCGGCTGAGCCACGCGTGGCCTTCCACCTGGTAGTCACGCAGCGTCGTCTTGAGCGCCGTGGGCGGCTTGGGCTTCAGGGAGAGCGAGGTGGCCAGCCGCTCCGTCAGCAGCCGCCACGTGGGGGCGACTTCGACCTCCGCTCCCGCGTCGCGAAGCGCGCTGATCGCCGGAACGGCTCCGGGGGAGAGCTCGACGCGGTTCTTGCCGATGAATGTGTGATCCGCCACCGCGAGCAGTCGCTGGCGCAAGGTGTCGCTGAGCTCCACCCAGCGGTTGGCATCGACGCGCACGAAGCGCTTCTGCCTCCGTGCGGCATCGAGCAGGACCGCGAGCTCCAGCCGACCCGCTTCGACCTTCAGCTCTCCCAGGACGCCGAACCAGTCCCGCTTCCGCTCGACCTGAACCTTCAGCGCGTCGGGGCCCACGGAGGAGGTGATGAACGGCTTTTCATCGAGCCACTCGACCTCGATTCCTTCGGGTGGCGCCTGGAGCGCGGCCACGAGCCGCAGCGCGGCGTCCGTGTCACCGAGTCGGAAGCAGTACGGGGGGCCCTCCTCGGCGCCCGCGAGCGGAAGCCGGGCGAGCGCGGTGCGTGCACGCTCGTCCTCGAGCAGGAGCTGTCGGCGCACGTAGCCCCGCTCACCCCCGCGAGAGAGGAGCACATCCCGTGGCCCCTCTCCGGGATGGAACACCGGAGCGCCTTCTCCCGGACGCACGAGCAGCTCGAGCTCCAACGACACGTCCGGGAGGAGCCGCAGCCGGACGACGGTGCGCGTCTCCGTCTTCAGCTCGCGACCCTTGAGCGTCTGCGGCACGACGAGCGGAAGGCGTGCTTCCAGGCGCGACAGTCGTTCGAGCAGCTGCTCGTGGCTCTCGGGTGGGAACTGATCGCCGTGCTTCTCGAGCACGTTCCACAGCTGGCGAGCCTCCTCGTTCACGTCGATGAGGAGGCACCGGGCACGTTCCCCATCGACGGTGAACAGCGGCTCTCCTGGAGCGAAGGCCTTGAGCAGTGCGCCCAGCAGCTTCGGGCTGAAGCGCTCTCCCTCCACCGAGGGCTCGAGGCGGATGTGGTCCGCGGCGGAGAGGGCGGAGAAGCCGAGCCGGACGCGCTTCACCTCGAGGGGCTCTTCCGGACGGAGCTCCAGCGCGACCCGCGGATGACCGACGAGCGCGAGGAAGGCCCGCGCGGGGTACGTTCCCGCCGCACGTGAAGCGGGAGCCCACGAGGCCAGGTGCTCGGCGATCCGCAGGTCCGTCTCGGACAGCAGCTCCCGGTGCTCCTCGAGCAGTCGGGCCGCCGTCATCCGCGCTCCCGCACTCAGCGTTCCGCGACGCGTCTGCTTCTTCACGAGCGGCGAGACGGTGAGCGTTCCCAGCTCGTGCTCGATGCACCACCACACCTCGATGGAGGCGCGAGGCTTCGCGGCCTCGGTCTCGAAGAGCTCGAGCTCCTTCAGCGCCCGGGCCCAGGCTGGACGAAGCAGCTCATCGGTGAGTGTCCGGGCCTCGGTGACTCGCGAGGGGTTGTCGAGCAGCTCCAGTGTCGTGTCGATCAACGCCAGGAGGTGCGTGCAGCCGCGTTGACGGGCGGCGCAGCTGCAATCCGCCCGGCCCTCGCCACCGCCGGGGAACGTCAGTCGCGAGGAAACCCCCACCGTTCCGTAGTCGGGGCCGGCGCGAACCACGCGATCGCGTTCCTTCCACGTCAGCGCGCAGGCCTGGGCGTCGAAGCTCCAGGTGGCCAACGCGCGTCGAGCGCGTGACCGCGGAGGCGCCTGGGGGCGGAGGGTGCGTCGCACCTCGAGCAAGCGCGACCAGAGGGGTGCCAGCGCGGCGTCCGGATGGACTTCGCGACGTGCGGCCTCCTCCGAGAGGGCCTGTTGGACCGAAGCCGCCTCGGCCTTCAGGTACTCCCACGTCGCCTCGGGGATGGCCGTCTCGAGCCCTCTTCCGCGAGCGCCCCCGTGGCGCTGCGCACCTTCGCGCGACCCGACATCCCGGAGGGACAGGCCGCTCAGCGCGTACCGGAGCCCGTTGCGCTGGGCCTCGTTGATCGGCAGCTCCGAGAGGAGGACCTCGGCCGAGACGGAGAGCGCGTACTGGACGTGGTGCTCCTCCGCCCAGCGCTCGAGGTCCTTGCGCGTGGAGAACGGGCCTGTCTCGTCGACGGGGTTCGGCGTCTCCGGCACCGAGCCGCGCTGGGCGAGATACGAGAGGCCGAGCGCGACGGCGTGCTTGCAGAGGTCATCCCGCACCGGACACGTGCAGTGGGCCACCAGCGACCCGCGCGGAGCGGACACCCGGACGCGGTACTGCTCCGTTCCCTCCACGAGCCCCGCGAGGGCGTCGTTCTCGAGCACGCACGAGAGCACACGGCCTTCCCGCCAATACGTTTCACCGCGGGTGAATGCATTTCCAGCGGTGGCGCGGAGGTTCTCGGCGGTGAGCAGCGTCGACAGCGACATGGGTCGCGGACTCTAACCGCGAAGAAGCCGCGGAACCGACTCCTCTCACCTGGGAGTTCTTCGCCCGCTCGGCTGCTCTCGGACCTCGACCCGCAGCTCCCGCGAGCGGTACAGGGGCAGGAGCAGGGCCGCCATCTGCACCAGGATGAGTCCCAGGGGCGCGAGCGGCGGGTTGACGCCGAGATTCTGTCGGAACAGGACGGCGCCGGACCCCGTGACGACGCCGACCACTACCACCGCGAGCCATGCCATCTTGGCGCCTGGCTTCATTGTGCTGACCTCCTGAGAAGGACGGACCGGGGTTTGCGATGAACGTGCCACCGGGTCTGCCTCGGGACGGGTGGGCTCGGGGTGCCCGAGTGGGGCGTTCCGCCGCACTTCGAGGTGCGGCGTTCCGGGCGCCTGTGGCGATACGCCACAGTGCCCAGGGGCCGGGGACGCTTCCGAGGAGTCGCGAACGGCTGGTAATGTCTGGATGCCGCCCCCCGGTTTTCCGACTTCCCATGCCGTCACTTCGTCTCTCCAGGAAGAGGATCCTCCAGGCGGCCCTCTTCCCGCTGTGCCTCGCCTTCGTCGCCCTGTGCGCGGCCTGGCTCCTCCCGCTGCCCGAGCGCCTCTCCCAGCCGCACTCGGTGGTGGTGGAGTACCGGGACGGCATGCCGGCGCACGTCTTCCTGGCGCCGGATGAGCGGTGGCGGGTACCCACGGCCCTGGAAGAGGTGGACGCGGCGTACGTCCAGGCGCTGCTGGCGCTGGAGGACAAGCGCTTCCACTGGCACGTGGGGGTGGATCCGCTCGCGGTGGTGCGCGCGGCGGTGACGAACGTGCTGCGGGGCCGGCGGGTGTCCGGGGCCTCCACGCTGACCATGCAGCTCGTGCGGGTGCTGGAGCCCCGGCCGCGCACCCTCACCTCCAAACTCATCGAGTCCCTGCGGGCGGCGCAGTTGGAGCTGCGGCTGTCCAAGCGGGAGATCCTCTCGGCCTACCTCCAGTTCGTGCCCTACGGGAGGAACGTGGAGGGCGTGGAGGCGGCGGCGCTGGCGTACTTCGGGCACCGGGCCACGCACCTGAACCCGGCGGAGATGGCCACGCTGCTGGCGGTGCCGCAGAATCCCAACCGGCGCTTCCCCTCGCCGGAGAACGCGGCGCGGCTGAAGGTGGCGCGGGACGCGGTGGCGCAGCGGCTCTTCGACGAGGGGGCGCTGCCGCTCGGCCCGAAGGAGGCGCGGGTGACACCGGAGGCGGCGCTGGCGGAGGTGCGGGCCACCCCTGTCCCGGCGCGGCTCACCCCCTTCCCGCGCGAGGCCCCGCACGCGGCGGTGTGGCTGCGGGCGCGACGTCCCGGACAGGGGCGGGTACGCACGACGCTGGACGCGGGCGCGCAGCGGCTGGTCGAGCGGGTGATGCGGGACGCCGCGCCGGAGCTGGGCTCCAAGGGCATCCACAACGGGACGGCGGTGGTGGTGGACCGCGAGCGCGCCGAGGTCCTCGCGCTCGTGGGCAACTTCGACTTCTTCGACACGGAGCACGGCGGGCAGCTCCCGGGCTTCGCGACGACGCGCTCGCCGGGCTCGGCGCTCAAGCCGCTCATCTATGCGCTGGCCATCGACCAGGGGCTGGCCGGGCCCGAGCAGCTCGTGGCG
>NZ_DASVWK010000804.1:0-8438 GCF_036389735.1 Archangium sp.
AACCAGGCCTCCGGGCCCGCGGGGGAGCCGATGATGGTGACCACCTGCTCCATGAAGCTGGCCCCATCCAGGGGCAGGGGCGCCACCGGGGCGGCGCTGCCGCGAATGGGCTCGCCGAGCAGCATCACGCGCGCGAGCCGCATGTCCGGGTGTTGCCCGAGCTCCTCGAGCACCAGGTGGCCGCGACCGCTCTCCACCCCGGGCGCCAGGACGATGAGCGCGGGCAGGTGATGGCCGAAGGCAATGAGGGCATCGGCCACGGACGTGGCGAGGATGACCTCATAGCCCTCGCGTGCGAGCAACCGGCGCACGGTGGCGATGGTGGCGATGTCGTCGTGGACGAGTAGGACCGATTCGGCCATTGGAAACCAGACGGCAGTCTACAGCATGGCCGCCGGATCCACGTCGATCGTGACACGCACGGCGGACGGGAGGTCGACCAGCTTCGCCTCCAGGCGGGCGAGCAGCGGAGCGAGCGCCGCATGGCTGGGCGCCTTGAGGAGCAACTGCCACCGGGTACGTCCGCGGATGCGGGCGATGGGGGCCACGGCCGGGCCCAGCAGACGCACTCCCCAGGAGACCGGAGGCATGTTGCGCGAGATGAAGTCCCCGAGCTGCCGGGCGACGCTGGCGGTCTGCTCGGCGTGCTCGCCCTCGAGCCGCACCGCCGCCATGCGCGTGTAGGGCGGCCAGGCAAGCACCTTGCGCCGCTCCAGCTCCCGCTGGGAGAAGCCCTCGAAGTCGTGGGCCAGCATCCGTTTCACCGGCTCGGCGTCCGGATTGTAGGTCTGCACCAGCACCCGCCCCGGGTCCTTCCCACGCCCGGCCCGCCCCGCCACCTGGGTGAGGAGGTGGAAGGTGCGCTCGGCGGCGCGGAAGTCCGGAATGGCCAACGAGGTGTCCGCCATCACCACGCACACCAGGGTCACCCCGGGGAAGTCGTGCCCCTTGGCCACCATCTGCGTGCCCACCAGGACATCAATCTCCCGGCGGGCGAAGGAGGCCAGCATCTCCGTGAGGCGCTCGGCACTGGTGGCCGAGTCCCGGTCCAACCGGGCCACGCGGGCCTGGGGGATGCGCTCGGCGACCTCGGCCTCCACGCGCTCGGTGCCGATGCCCATTTTCAACAGCGGCCCGGTGCACTCGCGGCAGTGCTCGGGCACGGGGTGGGCCACGCCGCAGTAGTGGCACACCAGCCGGTTCTGCGAGCGGTGGTAGGTGAGGCACACGTCGCAGTCGGAGCACTTCACCGAGGTGCCGCACACCTCGCAGATGAGGAAGGTGCTGTGGCCTCGGCGGTTGAGGAAGAGGATGACCTGCTGGCCGCGCCCGATGGTCTCCGCCATGGCGTCGAGCAGTGGCGGCGAGAGGATGGGGGCCTCCTCCTGTACGAGCGGCTCGCGGGGGCGCTCCTGGCGCAGGTCCACCAGCTCGATGCGGGGCATGGGCCGATCATCCACGCGGTGCTTCAGCTCGAGCTTGCGGTAGCGGCCTCGGCGGGTGTTCTCCAGCGTCTCCAGCGAGGGCGTGGCCGAGCCGAGCACCACCACGGCCCCGGCCTGCTTGGCGCGCACCACGGCCAGGTCCCGGGCCTGGTAGCGCAGCTTGTCCTCCTGCTTGAAGGAAGGGTCGTGCTCCTCGTCCACGACGATGAGGCCGAGGTTGTCCACGGGGGCGAACACCGCCGAGCGCACGCCCACGGCGATGCGCACCGCGCCCTTGCGCAGGGCCTGCCAGTGGAAGAGGCGCTCGCGGTCCTTGAGGCCCGAGTGCAGCACGGCCACGTCCGCGCCGAAGCGGCTGCGGAAGCGCCCCACGAGCTGCGGCGTGAGGGCGATCTCCGGCACCAGCACGAGGCTGCCCTGCCCTCGCGCGAGCGCACGCTCCACGGCGCGCAGGTACACCTCCGTCTTGCCGCTGCCGGTGACGCCGTGGAGGAGGAAGGGCTGGAAGCCCCCGGTGTCGACGGCGGCGTGGAGCTCCAGCACCGCGGCGGCCTGCTCGGGGGTGAGCTGCTCGGGTCGTCCCTGGGCGAGCCCCTCCTTCACTCCCGGGGCGATGACCTCCTCGTCGATGCGGACGAAGCCGCGCTCGACGAGCTTGCGCAGCGTCTCGCGGGCACCGGGGATGGCGTGGGCGACCTCCTCAATGGGGGCGCGACCTCCCACGGCGAGGAGGTAGGCCAGGGCGGCGGACTGCGCGGGCGCACGGCGGAGGACGGCGGGGGCCTCGGGGACGAGCGCCACGGCGAACTCCTGCACGTCCGGCTTCGCCTCCTTCTCCTCCACGGCCTTGGTGAGCCCCGGGGGCAGCGCGCTCTTGATGACCTCGCCGAGCGGGTAGCGGTAGTGCTCGGCGGCGAAGCGCAGGAGCGCGATGAGGTCCGGCGGGAGCGAGGGCGACTCGTCCAGCACCTTCATGATGGGCTTGAGCTTGACGCTCTCGCCCTCGGCGGGAGGCTGGGCGGGCCCGAGGAAGAAGCCGAGCGACATGCTCCGTCCGAAGGGCACGAGGATGCGCTGACCCGGCGCCAGGCGCCCGGAGAGACCCTCGGGCACGACGTAGGTGAACTCGCCCCGGACGGGACGGCCGACTGCGACGGAGGCGAGGTTCGAGGGGCTCACGGCGACTTGGGAGCACTGTAGCGATGCCCCCTGACACCGGTAGTTTCCGACCGCGCTTCCCACCGTGGGCGCGGGAGGGCACACCCACAGTGGAGGGAGGGGCTCACCGCAGCCACGGATTCTCGGCGCGTTGCATTCCGGACTGGAGCGCGCGCAGGGCGGCGGGCATCGCCCAGATGTCGGCGTCAGGACCCTCCAGAGGGCCCCAGCGCGTCACGAGACGCGCATGGCGCTTGATGAAGGCGCGCAACCGCTTCCACCAGCGACGCGTGGACTCGGGGGGAGAACGGGTCACCTTCAGGGCCGGCCACGAGAAGGTGGAGATGTCGACGCAGTCCCTGGGCAACACGCTCCAGCCGGGAACCCAGATGCGCATCAAGATGCTGACATGGCTGTAGGGTCCGAAGTAGGGGACGGAGTTGTCCAGGCCAGGATTCAGCTCCTTCCAGCCAGCGAAGGGATCCTCGATACGGGTGTCAGGACCCTCGGGATGCAGAAGCGGGAGGGGGCCACCAGGAACGTGCCAGAGCATCGTCTTGCCGCGGATGTCGTCCACCTGCCACACGGCTCGCCAGCGATCCGGCCCATCGTGCAGGAGGAAGGCAATCTCGGGGTCCGCGTTGAGCCACTCGTGCAGCAGCGGCACATCCTCTTCCACCATGTAGAGCGGTAGCGATCCAGCTGCCATGGCTCATCTCGGCTGGAGTTGCAGCGGGTCGGGAACGGAGAGCCCTCTCGCAACCCTGGTATCTGGTGACCTCACTCGGGCCGCTCGAAGCGGCGCGTCACCGTCATGGGGGCCTGCAGGCTGATCTTGAAGGTGCCCGGATACGTCCCCGCCTCCTTCCAATAGCCCCCCCGCTCGTCGAAGCCGAGCACCATGCACACCGGCATCTTCTGACCCCAGGGCAACTCCGCGTGGGTCCAATAGGCATGGATCTTCTCCCCTCCCGTCCACAGGTGCCCGTACAGCTTCGTACGCACTGGCAGCAGATCGACAGCATCATCTTTGTCGTGGATGACGCTCACGATGGGGCCCGCGCGGAAGTCTTCGAATTCGCTCGCGCCGCCCGGCCGGTTGATGTCGAGCGTGACGTAGCCCTGCCTGCCCGGTCCGAAGCCCCTGATGCCCATGGCCGTGAGCGCCTCCTTGGGACAGTCCTGGGGCCAGGTCGGATGCACCGGCACGCTGGCACAGCCCGTGGTCACGAGGCACACGGCCGCCGCCAGCGATTTCATGAAGTCCAGGTCCAGAGAGGAGGGCTCCGTCTCGGGAGCCAGCGAGGGGTTGGAGGGAGTCTTCGATTCACGCATGGGAGGACCTTCCTGGGTCGGGGGATTGGATGCGACGGGCAGATGCGAGCGGGCGTGGAGCCCCACCGCTAGCGCGGCCATCAGCACAGCGCCCAGGAGCAACGTGCCCCCGTGATGCGTTGGCTCCCGGCGCGGCGCGCTGTCCTCCGTGGGACGCGCGTGCGACGTGGGCTCCTCGTTTCGCGCGAAGAGGGGCGCCATCAGCTCAAGCCCACCCTGCCGCAGGAGCGCATCCACTGCCTCGACCACCTCCCGCGCACTGGCTGGACGCTCCTCGGGCCGTGGCGACAGCAGCCGCAACACCAGGGCACTGACTCCCGGGGGCACACGCGGATTGAGAGCGGCCGGAGCCCTGGGTAACTGCCCCCCCAGGTGTGCCCGGTGGGCGTCCACGGGCGGCTCGTCCTCGAAAGGAAAGGTGTGGGTGAGTGCCCGGTACCAGGTGACGCCCAACGCGTACACCTCATCCGTGATGCGGAACTCGTAGTGCGCCCGGAAGTCGTCCAGGTGTTCCCGCTGGAAGCGAAGGGCCTCGGGGCTCCGATGGGTCGACGTGCCCGGCGGGAGCTGCGTGCCGGTGAGCGGGGACGCCCCCTCGTAATCGCCCACGCCCAGGTCCACCAGCACCAGCCGCCCATCCCCACGAACGAGGAGGTTCTCCCCCTTCACGTCTCGGTGCATCGCGCCCGCCTCGTGCACCGCGTGCAGCGCCAGCGCCGACTGCCTGATGAGCTTCAACGCCTCGCGCACCTGGACGTCCCGCAGGCGGAGCCAGTCATACACACAAGGGCCCGGCACATGCTCCATGACCAGGAAGGGCAGGCGCTCCCCGGTGCCCGGCAGGTGCCAGTACCCCGCATCGATGAGGCGGACCACGTTGGGGTGCTTCACCCGTGACAGCAGTTCCACCTCCCGCTCCAGCCGGCGAGAAACAGGGCCCGGCTTCAGCGCCAGCTTCAGCGCGGCCTGGCGCCGGAGCACGCCCTTCCCGCGCACGAGGTACACCGCCCCGAAACCACCCCGGCCCAGCCGGCTGACGATGACCCAGTCGCCTACGCGCGTGCCCGCGGGCAGCTCCATTGGGTCCCACTTCCACGCCGCGTGTGCAGCCATTCAGTATGACTCCTCCACCCGCACAACACGGTTTCCGCCCGCCTCCCGTACCTCCAGAAGCACGGGCGCACCGGCCCCCTTCTCCGTCGACTCCACCACCACCTGCCCGCTGCTCCCTGGCTCGATGGGCGCCGCCATGCGCACCGTCCACGGAACGCCGCTCTTGAGCACCTCGCCCGTCGGCGACAGGCACACGACGTCCGACACAACCCAGGGCCTCGCTCCCTCGGGATTGTGGACGAGGAAGGTGATGGCCCGCCCATGCTCCGCCCGGTAGTCCCACGGTTTCTTCGCGATCACCCCACTTCCGATGGTTTTTCCCGGGAACATGCTGCCCGTGATGCCGGACTGCCCCATCACTCCCGAGAGCACCAGGCGGGAGAACGGACCGTCCTCGCGCTGTGTGAACGCGGCGTCCGGTTCCGGCGTGGTCGAGCGCGGGCGGAGCTCCACATCCACCCGCGCGTCTACTTCACCGGGGCGCGAGACGAGTTGGAAGACCAGCCGAGTGCGGATCGGGCCCTGCACGAGGACCACCTCCAGCGACAACCTCTCACCGGGGGCCAACTCCTCCCGGGACTTGATCGACACGGAACGCCCGACCACCTCCACCCAGACCGGGCGCCCGGGTCTCGTCCGTGTCACCTCGGCGTGCACCACCTCCGCGTCGAAGCGCACGACCGTGGGGATGCCCGGGGCCAACCGCAGCTCCGGCTCACCGCCAGCGGGTACCTGGGCGAGCACGAGCTGCTGCTCGCGGCGCACACGAACCACGGCCGGATGCTGGGCATCCGCGACGGTGGCGCAGGCGAACAGAGCCGCCACAGCGGCGCGATGAAGACGGGGCGGCATGCGCATGACCTCCAAGGTTCATGCGTATAACATGACCGGTATCGTTCGGTACGAGAGCCAAGTAACCCGACCCACAGGCTCCTTGTGGTCACCAACTACGCCCCACGTCAGTCAAGAACTTGGCCAGATGATGCGCGCCGAAGAAGATGCCGCATCATCCGAGTCGATCAGAATCGACGGGAGCGCAGGAGTTCCGCCGTCCATGAGCGTCACCCTCACCGATTACGAGAACCGCACACGCAAGGCTGTCGCGCACTACTGGAAGACGCTGAACGAACAGTCCGCACGGCAGGCCAAACAAGATGCTGACCGTGGTCGGCGTTCTGCCGTAACTGGCGGGAAGCAGATGGACGGATTCTGTCGCCTTGTCAACCAACTCCTGATCGACAATGGGCTTCCGGAAGCACACATCTACACGAGCACGAAGCTGGAGCTGCCTGGTTACTTCCGGCCCACCAAGAAGTGGGACATGGTCGTCGTCTACGAGGACATGCTCGTGGCAGCGCTGGAGTTCAAGTCCCAACGAGGTCCCTCCTTCGGGAATAACTTCAATAACCGCAGCGAGGAAGCCATCGGTACGGGTAAGGACATCGAAACCGCGTTCCGGGAAAAAGCCTTCGGTGCCAGCCCTCGACCATGGCTTGGCTGGTTGATGCTTTTGGAGGACTGCCCGGCCTCCAAGCGACCTGTCAAGGTAGACGAGCCCCACTTCGATGTATTCCCAGAATTCTGGGATACGTCCTATGCCCAGCGATATGAACTGCTTCTCCGCAAGCTGGTCTTGGAGAAGCTCTTCGATTCCTCCGCGCTTCTCCTGTGCACCGAAGCGCAGGGTCAGAGCGGTGATTACACTGAACCGGCTCGCGATCTTGGCGTAAAGCAGTTCCTCGCTGGGCTTGGAGCCCACGTCGGAAAATTCCTTGCCAGCATCTGAGGACCGGACATGCAGTTGCAGTTCAATCTGCCTTCGCAATTCAGTAAGGACGCTTACCAGTACGGGGAGCGGGCATCCGGAGAGACTCACGGCGTCGTCCTGACGAAGCCGCATGTGGTCAATCTGATCCTTGACCTCGCCCGGTACACTCCGGATCGCGCCCTCGCGTCCATGCGCATCTTGGAGCCGGCATGCGGAACAGGAGCGTTCCTCGTGCCAATTGTCGACCGGTTGCTCAAGGCGTCCCGCCGCGATGGAGTCAAGGAAACAGCGCTTGGACAACGGGTCGTGGCGTACGATATCGACCCAGACCATGTTGTCGCTTCTCGCTCGGCTGTGGTGAGGGCGCTTCAAGAGCAAGACGTATCCACAAGGGTTGCGCGTCGCTTGGCCGAACAGTGGGTGCGCGAAGGCGACTTCCTCCTGGCACAGGATGAACCGTTCGATGTAGTGGTCGGAAACCCGCCCTATATCCGAATCGAACAACTCGCCCCTTCTCTCCAGGCAGAGTACCGACGTCGGTACACATCTCTCTACGATCGCGCAGACCTATACGTGGCCTTCATTGAGCGCGGACTCGACTTGCTCAAGCCCGATGGCGTTCTGTCCTTTATCTGCGCGGATCGCTGGATTTTGAATCGATACGGGGCCCCTCTGCGCAAGAGGATCACGGAAAGGTTCAAGGTTCACGCATACATTGACCTGCACCGAGCTTCGCCCTTTGAGTCCGAAGTCATCGCCTATCCATCCATCTTCGCAATCGGTCCAGGTAAGAGCGCGCGAGTGTCTGTCGGTAGTATGTCGACTGCGACTCCCGAAGAATGCGCCATTATTCAGCGAGCTATACAAGATGGCAGGTCATCGCACTCAGGCGTTTCTGTAGCAACTCATGAAACATGGTTCCAAGGCGATGAACCTTGGGTCCTGAGTTCTCCGCAGCACCTCGAAACCCTTCGCCTGCTTGAAGCACGTTTCCCATCTATCGAAGCTGATGGAACCACACGGGTGCGAATTGGTGTAGCCACAGGCAACGACAAAATTTTCATCGTCAACGATGGCGTTGACATTGAATCCAGCCGTCTCGTGCCCTTGGTGAAGCGTGAAGACATCGAACGGGGCAACATCAAAGACGCCAAGCGCTTTGTGATTAATACGTTTGATGATCAGGGCAAGCTCATCGACCTCAATCGTTACCCACGTCTCGCTCGCTACCTCAAATCTCACGAGAACATCATCCGCAAGCGCCACGTTGCGCAGAACAACAACGCGGGCTGGTTCAGGACCATTGATCGCGTCTACCCAGAGTTGGTTTCCGTGCCCAAGCTCCTGGTGCCTGACATCGCTGGATCGAATGAAGTTGTTTTCGAAGAGGGGCACTTTCATCCCCACCACAACCTCTACTTCATCATCTCAAGCGCCTGGGACATGGAGGTTCTTGGCGGTTTGCTCAGTTCCAAAGTCGCACTGTTCTTCATCTGGTCTTACGCCGTGAAGATGCGAGGAGGCTATCTCCGCTTCCAGGCACAGTACCTGCGACGAATCCGGATCCCCAAGCCTGTTGATGTCCCAGCGAAACTGAAGAACGCGATTCGCACTGCGTT
>NZ_DASVWK010000805.1:0-8249 GCF_036389735.1 Archangium sp.
AGCTGACTGGCGCATCCCGCTCGCCCAGCTCAGCTTCAGCGCCGTCCCCGGGGTGCTCGAGCACCGCTACATCGCGACGGGAGCCTCGGAGTCCGAGCCGCTGCCTCCGCGCGAGGTCAACCTGTGTATCGATCCAGTCACGCTCGGGCACCGCGTTTCGTTGCTCCTCGGGGTACGGCTCGGGCGTGGGGTGTCCTCAATGCCGGTCGGCACGCGTCCTGTGCCGCTCGGGTGGCTGCGGACGGACGCGCCGCTGCGCGCGTTGCTCACGTCCAGCACCGTGCGGACCGCGTTCGCGGCCGATATCCGGTTTCAGCTCCTGGGTCCTGAGGCTGGGGGCATGCGTTGGGAGTCGGGTTTCCTCTTCGACGACATGCGGATTGCCATCCCCGTCGCGGATCCGTCCAAGCTCGAGGAGGCGCCGCTGCTCGTTGGGGAAACGGCCATCCAGTTCCGCTGGCGCACCTATGAGGTGGGCGCGGGCTCCCGTCTGCAACTCCTCCCAGGTATGCACGTGGCGACGGGGGAAGTGCCGGGGTTCACCGCGCTTGCTTTCCGCGTCCTCGCGGCTCCGAATGATGTCCCCACGCTCCACTTGTCGAGCTCCTTCGTCGAGGTCCTCGTCCGCTGCCAATGGGGAGAGTTCCTGCAGGACTCGCGAGCCCCCGCACCTCCTGGTCTCGCACGGGTGTTCGGCTCCTCAGCGGGTGATGTCGTCTTCGGCTACACGGGGGAGTCCCGTGAGGACACCTGGGACGAGCACTACCTGCTGAATGGCTTCCTCGAGGTGAAGGACCTCGTCTCCTGGCCCGTGGGCATGACCTTCGATGCCACACGCGCGCAGCTCACGCTGCCCGCCGCGCGCGCCGCGTCGTCGCTCGAGCACTTGCGGCATACCCTCCGCATCCTGTTCGACCAGCACGCCATCCCGCCGGGGACGCTTGAGACGAGCCCAGGCGACCTCTTGTTCCAGCTCGCTCCCGGCAAGAGCTGGCAGTTTCTTGCCGTCGTGGAGCATCAGCTCGTGGATGTGCTCCCCGGCGCGTCGTTCACCGCGCCCACGCTCCGGAACGACCGGCGCTGGGTCGTGGTGCAGGAGGTCCGTTTCCTCGCGCCAGCGAGCCTCAAGGCCAGTTTGCTGGCCCAGGAGACAGAGGCCCTTCAGCTGCAGACCCCCGTGGGAGGGACCGCGCTCATCGGCAACTCCGCGTATGGCTATCTTGGCTCCGGGATGCGCTCCCTCCTGGCAAAGGGGACCCCTTCCGCCCTGGACGCGCTGCCCGCGGGCACGATGCTCGTGGAGGCGAGCGCCATCCATTGGTTGAAGGAAGTCCCCGTGGGAGCCTCGGCGGCCACGGCCTTGCAATACCTGCCGAGTGGCACGCAGCTCGCGACGCTTTCTCGTCCCGAGGACTACGCGCCGACCGATCCGCGGGATCCGGCCTGGTTGCTCCTCCAGATGCCCTTCGTCGGGCGCATGCAGAACCAGAGCCACGACGCGCTCGAGCCCACAGCCACGCCACCTCCGCTGCTGCAGATCGACCCGGTACTCAATCTTCACCGGAGACGCTCGAGTCCCTCCGTGCTGCCGCCGCTCGTGCTCGCGCTGACCGCTTGGGCAGAGTCGACGCCAACGACCGTGACATTCTCCAGCTTCGATGCCGCAGTGGGCCGCACGTGGTCGCGGCTGGATCCACGGGCACTGGAGGAGAGCTGGTTTTACGTCCAGAAACCCGTGTTCGAGCTGCCGCCTACGGGTCTCCAGAGCGTCCTTGCCTCGCTTCCCGACACTCCAGCTCGCCTCGGTCGGCCATCGACCCTTGGACTCCTCTACCAGGGACGTCGCAAGTTCTATCCGCCGAAGACAGATCCGGACGGTGAGACCTCGTGGGGCGATCTCACGGCCGAGCAGCTCGTCTGGCGGCCGGGACACCTTCAGGTTCTCCAAGCGGTCAGCAGCGTGTCTCCGGCGAGCACGCCACCGTATGGCTGGCTCGCGACCGGACTGCAACTCGCGAGCGGTCTCCTCAGGCGCACTGTGGCCAGCTCGTCAGCGACACGCCACCATGCGGCCGCGACCGTGCTGCCGCTCCTCCTGGCTGGCGCCCCGGTCCCGACGGCCCTCGCGGTGAGCCCGTTTCTGAGCCTGGAGTTCCGGCCAGCGCCACCGCTCTCCGAGACCGCTCTGCGCATCGTGGTGGCGGAGCTCTTGTGCCTGGATGCGGCAACGGGCCGCCTGCGCCCGGTCGCCAGCCAGAACTGGGAGCTCGGGGACCGCGCCGAGGTACGGAGGTTCGCCGCGACCTGGGCGCGCGAAACGCATCTCCGCCTCAGCCCCGCGTCGCCCGTGGCCGTGCTGCGATTCCGCGAGGTGAGCCAGAACGTCGGTCCCTCGATAGGGTCAAAGGCGGTCCTCGTCACGAGCTACGACTTCGGGCTCGTTCCTGGAATCCAGCAGCCGCGGACGCTGGCGAAGCGCGTGTTCCGGCTGCGCTCGTCCGTGGCCGAGCTCCGGTTCCGGGATGGGCGCTTCGGTGGTCGCGAAATCCCTTCCACCCTACGTCCTTTCGAGGTGGCCCCGCCGCAGACGAATGGCCTGCAGCCGATCCACCTGACCGCGCGCCCGGCGGCGCAGACCACGGGGACGGCTTGGCCGTGGGGTCTTTCGGCCCTTCGGACGAGCGTCCAGTACACCCAGGGCAAAGAAGGGGTGATCGGTCGGCTGGACGACTCCGGCACCGAGGGACTCTCGCTCTGGTGGCAGTCACTCCAGCACGGTGTGCAGTATCGCACTGGGCTCTCGGGAGAGCCCGCTGCTGGGCTGCCGCCGGTCTTCCGAGCGGGGGCGATCCGCAGCCTGCTTCCAGTCCTGCCGGATCCACCGCTTCCCACAGTGGATGCGGCGGCGATTCTGAAGAGCAGGGAGCCGCGGATCGCGCGCCACCAGCCCATACTCCCGGGCTCGGTCCGGACGACGTTGGTGGGCGCGCGGCCTGGCGTGTTCCTGTCCATGCGCCACCAACTCCTGCGTCAGAGCGGCATCACGTTGACCCAGGACCAGCCACAGAAGGCACTCGTGTCCGGCAGTGTGCCCGTGCAGCACCGCGCTCCTCGTCCCGTGCCGCTCCCTCCGAACCACGCCGATGCGCGCGATGCTGCACTCCGGCCATGGGCGAGCTGGTTCGAGCCGGATGTCGGGTTGCTCGCACGTACCTGTCCGGCCGATGAAGCGTTCTTCGCGGCCTCTGGCTCCGAGCCCGCTCACCGGCTCCAGATGAAGATCGTATGCCCCTCGCACGGTGAGATCCCCAGTGACTGGAATGGCTCCATCACCGTGGACGTGGCGCTCGACGGGCCGCTCGCGCGTATGGAGGAGTGGAAGGTCGCGCTCCAGATTGAGCGAGGGGGTCGAACCCTTCGTTACCCATCGCAGGAGCCGGCCACGGGCGGCCCTGGGCGGTATCTTTTCCAACTGGTGGAAGAGTCGGCCGAGGCTCAGATGCTGCGGGCGATCCTGCAGGATATGAGGGCGGGCGATGTGCTTGTGGTGAATGCGCTCGTCACGCGGGCTCAAGGAACCGAAGGGTTCCACCAGATGCTCACCTTGCCGTTCCGGCTCGTGGACGAGAAGGCGCAGCGGCTCCCGCTCGAGCCGTTCTTCGTTCTGTTCGAGGATCCGGAATACAACCGACAGATTGCCTCGTCCGCGAAGCATGCGACCGGGTTCGTGAAGACGATGGACAATGGCCAGCAGACCATCCACACAGTCACCCTCGCGACGGATCGGACCGAGTACAACGCGGATGGCCAGCTGGCGCTTCGCTACGACTGGGATGACGACACGGTAGGCCATTCGGCCTTTCTCTCGATCGAGCTCATTGATGCGACCGGGGTGTCGCGCCCGCTTCTCATTGGAACGGGTTTCGCGAAGCAGATCCCCGTGAGTGCCCGCACCCTCCGACAACTCTCGCTTCTCGATTTCTATGAGGGCCGCGAGCCGGTACGCCTCGCTGGGGGCGAGACGTTGTCCCTCAAGCTCACCATCAGACCGGGACCGCGGGGGGTTATCGAACCCATCATCATCGTGCTGACGGTGGACGTCGCCATCGAACCGGTCACCCCCGCTCCCCAGGCAGCCTATGCGTTGCTCAGACGTCAGGTGATCGAGGGGCGTACCCAGGTGGAGTGCGTTCGGTTCGCGTGGAGCCCTCCAGCGAGCAGGATAGAGCTGGTCTGCCCGGATGACTTGCGCACCCAGATCGTGCGACGGCGGGCCGTGTTCCTGTGGACCGACACGGCTCGGGCCCTCGCCGCGACTGGCTACGCCGTGCAGAAGATCACGCTCACGGGCTCGACGCACTTCCCTGCGTTGAACGTGCTGGAGCGTGTCGACTGTGACCCGTGAGCAAATGGCTGTGCCCGGGGATCGGGGCAGCCCCGCCTACGCTGGACGGGGCTGCTTGCTGGGACTTCAGCTCGCCCCTCCAGCGGCGATGAATGCCTCTACGCTGGTTGGGTCTATCCGGAGGGCCCCCGATACCCGAACGTGCCGGAGCTGCCCTCGCTTGCAGAGGGCGTATACCGTGGCCGTGGAGACGGCGAGCCGCTCGGCCACCTCGCGCACCGAGAGCAGGCGTGTTCCCGTGGTCCCGGAGGAAGAGAAGGGACGCAATCACCAGGGACGTAATTAAACGGACGCGTTCGAACGCAGGCGAACACTTGAGTTCGATGACTCAACAGCCGCAAACGCCAGTTTTCAGAGGGAGAAAGGGTCGGTAGGACAGAGGAATCGAACCTCCCAGGGACATGTCTCCATGCCCCCCACCGGTTTTGAAGCCCTGGCCGCTGGGGAGTTGGACTTGGCGCTTGCAGTGGTTCGCGAGATGCTCCCACGTAGGCCTTGAGGCGCTCCAATCCCCGTGGCGCTAGCTCTGACGGGGATTTGTTGAAATGCAGGAGCCTCGCCCCGTCGAGCGGCGCACGCGGGCCCCTCCACGTCCCCTTTGGGCTGTCGTTCCAGGCTCTCCTCCAAGCGTCAACTACCCCGAGACAGGGGGAACGGCGCCCGAGAGGTTTCACAGGGTCATGCAGTGAATATGTCAGCCACAATGCGTTAAAACGCGCCTGCCCGTCTGTCTTGAAGACAGACAGGCATTCCCCTGCTCGTCCTTTGAGCGCAGATGAGGAACGGGCTAAAGCGCTTCGCATGCGGTGGACTGCGTGCACGCGACCCCGACCCATGGACGGAAGAGTCCAGGGTCATCCCACACGATACTGGCCCCTCTGGGGAGGGGATCCCAGAGCATGTAATAACATGCTCTCGGCAGCATGTTATCACATGCTCTCCGTTGCAAGCGGGCGGCACGTACAGCGGCTCTGCCTGTGCTTGTCTGCCTGCTGCTCGTTCGAGCGGCGATCGTTGTCAGGGGCCCCGGTGTGGGCGACGGCGCGGTGCCATTCGGTTGGCATAGCCACGCCGGTCTCGTGTGCTGAGCGGAGCCGATGTGGGTTCCGCGTCTGTACCTGCTGTCGGCGGCGAGTGATCCAACGGGAAATTGCTACGACAGGTCCTCGGAGGGCGCACACGGTCTCGTGTAGTTTTCGAAAGCGTCTAGCCAGAAGGTTCGGTCGGGCGTTCAGAGTGAAGCAGGTTCGGGACCGGTCTCGGCTGTGCGGAGCAATTCAGCAGCGACGGCGGAGATGGTTGCTGGTGCGAAACCAGGTTCAGCACGCAGATACGGCGCGGAAAGGGCAGGACGCGGAGGAGCCGCCATTACGTGTGCCCTGAGCGACAACGTCATGCCCTCTGCAGGAGGCAGGAGCCAACTGCTGGGTGGAGTGATTGGCTCCTGCGGGGTGGACTGGGCTGCGTTGCACGTGCTGTCTCAGTCGAATTGAAGCCCACGTAGGCATGAGCGTGATTGGGTTGCTCGGGGTGGTTTTGAAGGGGAGTTGCGACAGGTGATCGCATTTTCATCAAGAGAGGGGATTGTGAATACACGTGAGTTTGAGGTGGGAGTGAGATGTCGAATTCAAACAAATGCAGGGCTCCGTCGCGGGGAGGCTCCCCATCAACGGAGACGGTGCGCGGTGATGATGTGCTGAAGCTCAAGATGTCCTTCCCCTCTGGTAGCGAGGGGCTCGAATTTCCTGCGGCCTTTGTGCAGATGATTCGAATGATTGTTGAGGAGATGCAGTACACCGTGATGGAGCACGTCGTGCAGCGAGTGGTGGAGCGCGTGTGGGTGCGCTCCATGCTCGGCGACGCCATCGGTGTCCCAATCGAGATTGCTACGGAGGTGTTGAGATGTAAGGAATCGAAGATTTACGAACTCCTGGGGAACGGCTCGCTCAGGCGAGCGCCGAAGCATGGGAAGGAGACCCAGATTGAACTTGCCAGCATCAAAGAGTTGCTGGAGGGGGCTCCGCCCGGGAGGAAAGGTAAGCGAAAGAAGGGCAGCGGAGGCGGGGGCGGCTGGTCGAACGGAAGCGGAGTCGGACTGCCGGTAGGCGTGACGAGTAGAGTCACGCCTCCGCCGAGTAGCGCGGAGCATCCATCCCGCGCTCCAGGGGCGGAGATCCGCAAGCTGTCAATCTAGCCATTCGCGGATCGTTCGTTGTTCCAGCTCCACGGCAGCTTGGGATGCGAGGTGTGACGCGCTCAGGCTGCCGACTGGAGCGCTTGTGGGTCGTCGGGGTGCTCCAGCTTGAGAGGCAATTTGATCATGCTGGGCACCTTGCTGACGTCGTAGAACTTCTTCGTGGTCACCGTGGAGGTGTGACCGAGCACGGAAGCCACAAGAGCGAGGGGCACGCCCTTACCGGAGAGGGTGACTGCCTCGCCCGACTCCAGGCTCCAAGCGACGAAGGAGTGCCGGAGCTCTCCGACCAGGACGCGCGGCAGGCCTCGGGACTCACAGGCCACGCGGAGTCGGTGACGGACCTGATCCGGCGTCGGTGCTCCGTGCGCCTGGAGCCGCTGCGCCGCCGCGAGGGCCTGTGCGTCGAGCGAAAGCGTATGAACCCGGCCCGACTTGTGAACGAACTTCACCGTGCCGACGATGATCAGGTGTCCGGGCACCAAGCTGATCTTGCCCTCGCGCGCAGCGATGCGCTGCACCTCCGATTCATGGAGCCCGTGCTTCGCGTGCAGGAGCAGCACGTCGCGCGAGCCCTGGTCCTCAAGCGCTCGGTAGAGCACCTCGATGGTGGTCATCGCATAGCCCTTTTCGCGGATGGCCTTCTCGGGCCTGCTGGCGGGTACCGTCAGGGTGCGGCTCGGGTCATGGGCGGGGTCCATGAACCCCTTCTTGATGAGGTAGGAGCAGAAGGCCTTCAAGGCGGCGATCCGCTTCTGCTCGGCCGTGTTCCACTGGCTCAGGAGCTTGAGTACCTCGCGAGGTTCCACCTTGCGCAGGTCACGCCCCTGGAGCGCATCGGCCCAGGCGGAAAGGTAGTAGCGGGTATCCTTCCGGTACTTGGGTGTCCGGTCCTTGATGAACTCGAGGAACCGACCGACGAACGCCGCGTTGACGTACACGGCATCCGCCTCGTCCTGGAGGCGGCGAGCCTCGGCCTCCTGGCGGGATTTGTCCTCGTCCTCCTGGGCCTGCCGCCGCGCCTCGTCTCGCTGGGCACCTGGCGTCTTGTAGGAGGACGGGTCCTGGTCGAACAGCGCCAACTGCGCGAGGGCCTGGCGCTCGGTCTCGCAGTCGAGGACGATCTGGTAACGGTGCCCCTTCACCATTTTCCGGATCACCCATACTGTGCGGTTATCCTTGGTCTGGTACGTTCGGCCGCCGGCCCAGCTACCTGTCCAGTTGGGCATGTGCTGCTACTCCACGGGGTAGGAAAGTGGTACTGCGAGGAGGCTGTGAGGGGAGTTGAAGTGGGTACTTCAGAGGGGTCAGGAGTGGGTACCAAGCGCGGTGTCTGGGTGGGTACCGCGCGGCGTGGGTACCAGGTGGGTACCACAGGGGCTGCGGAAGGGCAAAGCGGGGGTGTTGGGTCGTAAGTTGTTGAAATTACTCGCGCACGAGTGGCGAAACTGGCAGACGCAGCGGACTTAAAATCCGCTGGCCCGAAGGGGCCGTCCGGGTTCGATCCCAGGCTCGTGCATTCCTAAGTGGTTGAAGTCACTGAGGATTCTCTCCCGTCCCGCGCCATGTGCCCCCAGTGTGCCCCTCGAGCGCGCGCACGGCGTCCTTCTTCACGTCCGGGCTGAGGTGGGCGTAGCGCATCGTCATCTC
>NZ_DASVWK010000806.1:0-64613 GCF_036389735.1 Archangium sp.
GACTCAGTCGTCATTGGAGCTGGCCTTGTCGAGGTCCAGGATCTGCTGCGACCCCATGTAGGCTTTGGTCTCGAAGCGGGTGATGCGGCCTATCTTGCGGACGATCTCCGCCATGCGCTCCGCCTCGCGATAGATGATGTCCACCGGCTTGTAGGAGGTGTCCTCCTCCTTGAGCCTGCGCTTGAGCAGCTCCGCGTACCCCATGACCGAGGTGAGCGGCTGGTTGAGCTCGTGGGCCGCGGTGCCGGCGAGCGCGACGATGACGGCGTTCTTCTCGCTCTCCTCCAGCCGCGTCTCCACGTCCGACAGCTTGCGCTCCAGCTCCATCCGGTCGCGCAGGTCCGTGAAGATGCCCACGCTGGCCACCTCGCGGCCGCCCTCGTAGATGATGGAGGCCGTCATGTTCACCGGGACGACCTGCCCGGAGCGGTGGACGACGTCCTGCCGGCTCAACGCCAGCCGGCCCCGCCCCCCCTGCTCCGGGGAGCGCAGCTGCCGCATGATGCGGGCGGCCACCCCGGGCGGGTAGAGCTGTTTGACGTGCATGCCACTCAACGCCTCCTGGGCGGTGTAGCCACTGAGCGCCTCGGCCCCCTTGTTGAAGAGGACGATGCGGCCCTGCATGTCCGCGGCGACGATGGCATCCACCGAGGAGTCGATGAGCCGCTCGAGGAAGTCCTTGGTGTGGCGAAGCTCGTCCGCCAGCACGCGCGCCAACGTCACGTCGCGGAAGGAGAGGATGATGGCCCGGCGGCCGTCCTCCAGCGGGGCCGCGGAGAAGCTCAGCGTGAGGCGCCGGCCCCCGGGCGTGCGTATCATCAGGTCCACGTCCGAGCGGGACTCGCCCCGCCGGGCCGCCGTCACCAGCTCCATCAGCACCGACTCGTCCAGCGGCTGCGACACCTCCATCAGGTGGCGCCCATAGGCCAGCTCGGAGGACGTCTCCAGGAGGCTCTCGCCCGCCGGGTTGAGGCTGAGCACGCACGCCCGGTCGTCGAGGATGGCCACGCCCTCGCGCACGTTGGCGAAGAAGAGGTGGTACGTCTCCAGGGACGCGGCCTTGGCCTCGGCGGCGATGCGCGCCGACATCTCGCGCTCGGTCTGCCCGCGCACCGTCTGCAGCAGCGAGGCGTTGCGCAGCGCCACCGCCGTCGCGTGCGCCACCGTGGTCAGGAACTCGATCTCATGCGGCGCGAAGGTGCGCCGGTCCGCCCCCGAGGCGCGCAGCAGCAGCACCCCGCGCACCTCGCCCCGGATGGGCAGCGGCAAGGCCGCGATGGTGTGGATGCCCCGCGAGGCCACCTCGTTCTGCACGCCCTCCAGCAGCGGGTGGTGGGAGGCGTCCTCCACGATGACGGGCTTGCCCGTGCGCACCGCCTCGCGGATCTCCGGGTAGCGCTCCAGGTCGATGCGCACGTCCTCGAGCGCGGGCTCGTCGCTCGCGGCCACCACGCGGGCCCCATTCCCGGTGCCCGGATCCACCATCACCAGCGCCGCCCGGCCGATGCCAAGCCGCTCCGCCAGCCGGCGGGTGACGTCGTGGAGCAGCGCCTCCACGTTGAGGCTCTCGGCGTAGTCCGCGGTGAGCTCGAGCAGCAGCGCCAGATCCTCCTGCCGCCGCACGTGCTCCGTGTGCTCGCGGTGGCGCTCGGCCACGCGCTTCAGCCGCCAGGCGAGCTCATGGGGATGCCCCCCGGCGCACATCACCTCCGCGGGCTGGAGCGACTCCAGGGTGGCGAAGGCCGTGTTCCCTGGCTCCAACAGGGCGACCAGGGAGAGCCGGGCCCCCGCGGTCGTGGCGCGCATGGCCGTCAGGGCGGCGCCCCCCTCCGGCGCGGTGAGGTCCACCAGCCCGATGGTGGCCTGCTCCGGCTGCTCCACCACCCGCAGTCCGGCCTCGGCCGCGGCACGCGCCAGCAACTCGCGAGCGGCCGAGGCCGCGGGCACCAGGAGGACACCGAGGGTGGACGGGATGGGAGACACGCCAGGCCAGTCTACCCCGACTCCCGCCTCATGGGCAGTTCAGGGCCGGTTTCGAGGGGCGACTACCAGCGGCCGTGGCCGCGACGCACGGAGACCCAGACCCACTCCTGCACCGGCTGGTAATAGCCCTCCACCCAGCGCTGCTCGTAGTAGCCGCCCTGGCACTTCGTCACGTGGCGGCGCGGCTTGTACTTGCAGGTCTGCTCGACCCAGACCTGCTCATAGTGGCCCGGCACGAACTTCTGCACCGTCTGGAGCTCGTAGTGGCCCGACTGGCGCGGCCACCGCGAGCGCGGCGGCTGGGCCGGAGGAGGCGTCGGCGCCGGGTGGTAGCACCCGCCCGTGTGGATGTGGTGCTCGGCGCGGAAGTCTTCGCCCACCGGGGCAGCCTCGTGTCCACTGCCCCAGCCCAGGTCCTCGGCCCGCGCCGCGGGAGCCAGGAGCAGAGCGGAAAGAGCCAGGGTGAACAGTCCGTGCTGAAGTTGGAGCGCCATCGTCATGTCCTCCGTCGTTCTTGCCCCTTCAGACGGAGGACCCGCGAATTGATTCAAACCCGCGTCTAGGGGACGGCGCACGTCCCGCCCGTGTTGTCGTACACGGGACTGATGACGCTGTCCGTCGGAATGGCGGGGCAGCTCGTCACGCCGCGCAGGAGGATGCGACCCGCGGCACCACCGCCACCGCCTCCAGCGGCCTGGTTGCCTCCCGTACTCACTCCCTTGGAACCGTTGCCAGGAGTGGCGGTGCCCGCCGCTCCAGGGCCACCGTCACCGCCTCCATTCGAGCCCCCCGTCCCACCCGAAGCCGGTCCGCTCCCGGTCTCGCTCCCATCGAGCCCATCGTTTCCCGAGACGCGGTTTCCTCCCGCATCGCTGCCGCCTTCGCCGCCCGCGCCACCATTCGCGGTGAGCTTGGCACTGGACTCGATGATGAGCGCGTCGGCCTCGAGCACCAGGAGTCCGCCACTCCCACCGCCGCCACCACCGGCCGTCTTCCCGGCCACAGCCGCGCCTCCCTCGCCCGCCGCGCCACTGACGGACACCACGCTCCTCACCGTCAGCGTCCCCGCAACGGAGAGCTGAACGCTGCCACCGCCAGAGCCTTGCTTCCCGGCCGTCACGCCTCCCGTGGAACCGCCCGCGCCGCCCGCGCAGCCGCCCGCCAGCGGTGAGAAGCCGGCCGCCAGCGCATTGCCGCCGCCACCTCCCGCCCTGGAGTTGTCGTCGTTGGCGCCACCCGCGGCCCCCGTCGTCGCCAGGCCGCCACCACCACCGCCACTGCCATCTCCTCCGTTCTCATCGCCAATGGCACCCACCCGCCCGGTGCATCCCGCCCCACTGCCAGCCCCCGTCCGGGCCTCCAGATGGACCGAGTTGGCGCGAAGCTCGTCGTTCAACGTGGCATTGCCGTACACCGCGAAGATGACGGGGCGCGAGCCCACCAGCCGCAACGGGAAGTCCACGGTGAGGTTGCGCACCGGAACCACCACGACACTGCCCAACACCACGGGCGTGGGCTTGGAGAAGCCACATCCCGAATCGCTCCACGTCGGAGCCCCCGAGGTGTCCAGGGTGGCGGCACACGAAACGGTCAGGTCATTGATGGTCTGACCCGCCGCGATGTTCTCCGGATTGAAGTTGGGCGTGACGGCGTACTTGAACGTGTGGCACGTCCCCTCCGCCGAGCACGTTCCCTTCTTCCCGCCCTCGTTGCAGACCTTGCCCACCTGCGCGGTGTTCACGTCGAACACGCACGAGCCCGTCTCGTAGCAGGCCGTGGTGGAGGCCACCTTGCACTCGTTGGGCGGGGTGCAGCTCATCGTGCTGGCGCACGACCCCAGCCCGTCGCACTTGTCCGGCGTGGTGCAGGCCTTGCCGTCATTACAGCTCGTCGTGTTGGACAGCGCCGTGTAGTCGCACGCGCCCGTCGAACCATTGCAGGTGCCGTTGCTCGCGTAGCACTGACCCGGCGAGCTGTTGCACACCCTGGCCGTACCCGCGCACGCGCCGCTGCCGTTGCACTTGTCCGCGTCGGTGCACTTGTTGCCGTCGTTGCAGGTCGTCGTGTCGGGCAGGGCGGCGTACTCGCACGCGCCCGACCCGGCGTTGCAGGTGCCGCTGCTCTCGTAGCACTGGCCAGGCGGCCCGTTGCACACCTTGGCCACCCCCGTGCACGTCCCGCTGCCGTTGCACTTGTCCGAGTTGGTGCACTTGTTGCCGTCGTCGCAGAGCGTCGTGGGGGGCTGGGGCACGTACTCGCACGCGCCCGTCGACGCGTTGCAGGTACCGGTGCTCGTGTAGCAGGTGTTCGGCGCGCTGTTGCACACCTTGGCCGTGCCCCCGCACACCCCGCTGTTGTCGCACTTGTCGTTGAGGGTGCAGGTGTTCCCGTCGTTGCAGAGAACGTTGGGGGTGACCGGGTAGGTACAGGTGCCCGTGCCGCACACCCCCGTGCCCCGGCACGTCGGCGGCGAGTTGCAGGCGTTGTTGCAGCAGACGCCATCCACGCAGAAGCCCGAGCCGCACTGTGCATCGCTCGCGCACGTGGAGCCGTTGCAGTCCGCCTTGCCGTCGCAGTTGAAGTCGGTGTTGAGGCTGGCCGACCCATCGCACACGGCCACGGCGCCTGGATTCACCTTGAGGTCGCCGTCGTTGCAGTCATTGGCCTGCTGGATGGCGCTGTCGGTCGAGCGGGCGAGGTAGCCGTCCTGGTCCGCGTCCTCGGCCAGGAGCTTGAGCGTCCGGGGCTCGGTGCCCTTGGCGGGCAGCGTCACCGGCTCCAGCTTGCGCGTCTCGACGAGCGTGCCGTCACAGGCATCCTTGAAGGAGGCCACCTCGACCTGGAGCTGCTGGCTCCACTTCTCCTCGCGGTAGACGGCGATGCGCACCGTCCGGTCCGAGTCCGAGGCCAGCATGTCCCTGGCGAGGGTCTCGGAGCTGGTGTGCTCCTTCGGTGCCGCCGCGTCCGAGACGGTGACCCGGACGCATTGGGGGACATACCCCTTGTACTCCACGGACAGATCCACCGCGCTGTCCGTCACCTTCTTGGAACAGGCAGCGAGGAGGAGAACACACCCGAAAATCCATGCGCGACGCATGGGCCGGGAGACTACCCCAGCCGCGCGCACACGTCGCCCCCACGCCCTTCCGGCGCTCAGCCCTGGGGCGACGGCGTCCCGCGCTCGCCTGCCGGCTGCCGGGCGGGCTCGGACGCCGACTACCTCACCCACTGCAGGGAGTAGCCCGACGTGCCCTTGGGGAGGACCACCTCCACCAGCGGGTTCTCGGCGAGCAGCTCCGGCGACACCGGCAGGTGGAGGAGGCCGGTCGCGTCACTCACCACGTTGACGCGCCCGCGGCCCGACGAGAGCAGCACCCGCACGCCCGGAATGGGTTTACCCGACTCTGGCTCCACCACGCGCAGCATCACATCCTGCACGTCCGATCCCCTGCTGCTGTTGACGACGTCGGGCGGCAGCACCTCCCGGTAGTACGGGCGCAGCGCGCAGGCCGTCAGCAGACAGAGGGAGGACAGCAGGGCAAGGCGCATCAGGGAACGCATCGGGGACATGGGGGCTCCGTCCAGGCGGACAAGGGCACGAGGGACGCGCAGCATACCGGGCAACCTCAAGTCGCCAAGCACCGTCACGCCCGCCCGGGTGCCCGGCCTGCGGTGGAGCCACCCGCCCTGTCTCCCATGCGGGGATGTCGCATCTTCAACGCATCAGAGTCATCGGCGGAGCCTTCCGCCTCCACCCATCGGGAGAGCACGCATGTCCGAGATCATCAATGACCAGGGCCCCAAGCCGCGGACCCGCCGTGAAGTCCTCGAGGACCAGAACTGCGAGCGCGGAATCCTGGGGCGCCGGGAGATCCACACCACCGCCAGCGAGCCCCTCCCCGACTTCGAGGACACGGGCTACCACGACGTCACGGTCCGCGTGGAGACCAGCAACGGCATCCCCATCTTCAACCGGGGCCTTTTCATCGGCACGGCCACGATGATCGCCGTGAGCGCCATCCTCTTCTGGGTGCCGTTCCTCAACAGCCTGATGGCCGGCGCCTTCGGAGGCTTCTTCGCCAAGCGCTGGGGCCGCGCGTTCAAGGCGGCGGCCCTGGCCTCGGTGGCGGTGCCGGCGTTCTTCGCCTTCCTCTATGGCTGGGACACGCCGGACTTCTATTACATGTTCTACGGACTCGGCTTCTGGGGCTGGACCGCGCTCCACGTCGTCGGCCTGTTCCTCGGGGCGGCCTCCGGCGTCTACGCGCGCCCCGTGGCGGAGCGGCGCCGGTTCCGGCGCGCGGTCACGGATCGCTAGAACCCGCCATCCGGGGGCCCTCGAAGCGCCGGGGCTCGAAGCGCAGCTCCACGGAGCCGCCCTCCGGTGTCGCGCTCTGGAAGAGCCCCGTGGCCAGATTCTGGGCGGGGACGTACGCCGACAGCACCGGGTCGGCCGCGTCCCCGTCGTCCGCGTCCCAGACGCGCACCACGAGTTGCTCCGCCTGCTCCACGTGGAGGTTCACGCTCGTCGGTGACCAGGTCGAATCGGTGACGTTCGACACCACCGGGCCGCGGTAGACGACGCGGCCTCCCTGCTCGAGTTCCACATAGAGGTCCGGCGCGCCGTCCTGGGCGGCCTCGTCATTGTAGGACCCGGGGATCGCCACGGCCCGCACTCCCTTCAGGCGGAAGCCTCGCGTGCCCTCCCTCGGCACCGAGTAGTCCTGCGCCAGGTTGGTGCCGTCGCCCACCGGCCGCAGCCCGGTGAACATGCCATCCACCCGGCCCGCCACCAGCCCGGTGGCCAGCTCCAGCGACGCGATGGACTGCCTGGTGAGCTCCGACTCGCCACGCCGCACCAGCTCGCCCAGCGCGACGCTCACCGCTCCCACCTCTTCCTGGGAGGTGCCCTCGCCCTGAACCACCTGGAAGACGAGGTTGCGCTCGTCGAAGTGGTTCGTCGCGATGACGAGCTCCGGATCGTCATACACCGCGTAGAGGCTGGTGCGGCCGGGCGTCATCAGCCGCTCGCCGTCCGGCCGCGTCACGATGACCGAGAGCGTCGGGCGGTTCCGCACCGGCACCCGCTCGGCCGCGCGGATGAGGACGCGCCACGCCGCCGCGTTGTTCCCTCCGGCCACCACGTCCATGCCGCGTCCCAGCAGCCGCGCGAGCACGGGGCTGGCGGGGCCCACCCACGGGCGCCCATCCAGGCGCGTGGGCATCACCAGCACCGAGCGCAGGCGGATGGTGTACGGGCGGATCTCCACCGCCGCCAGCCGCGCCTCCGCGGACCCGTCCCGGTCCAGGCCCGAGGCCACCGCCTCCCGGTAGCCCTCCGCCGAGTCCGCGAAGTCCCGCCTGGCCAGGGCGGACTCGCCCCGCGCCATGCCCCCCGCGTAGCGCGCCAGGGGCTCCGCACGGCCACCCGACTTCATCCGCAGGGCCTCCTCGTACTTCTCCTGGGCCTCGGCCCAGCGCCGCTGCGCGAGCACCGCGTCACCCTCGGCCGTCAGGCGCTCGTACTCGGCCGACTGGAAGCGCTCGTACTCGGCCTCCACCGCCTGGAGCTTCGGCTGCCGGCTCGCGTCCACGGACACCAGCAGGCGCAGCAGCGTGAGCGAGCGCGGGTACGCCTTGAGCTGGCGCAGCCGCTCGGCCTCCGCGTCCGCGAGCCCCACCACCTCGGCCTTCGCCCGCGTCGCCTCCTGGAGTACCTGGGGGTCGTTCGACACCGTCGTGGCCCGCTTGAGCAGCCCGAGGGCCTCGGGGAACTGCTGGGTGCCCGCCACCGTCCGGGCCCGCTGAACCACGTCCAGCGCCAGCGAGCGCGCCGCGTCCGCGCGGAAGGCGGCCAGCTCCGTGTCGGAGCCATCGAGGCTCAGCGCGAAGTCCGCCTCCTCCACGGCGCACTGCCACTCCCGAGCGTTCGCGCAGGTGTGTGCCCGTTGCGAGGCGGCGACCCGTGCCTCCTGCCGGGCCCGCTCGAACTTCTCCTTGAGGGCCGGGGACTCGGGCTCCTTCAGCAGCGCCTCGCGGTAGGCCGCCAGCGCCGTCCTCCAGTCGCCCGCCGCCGCCGCCTTGTCGCCATTCTTCTCGTGAGCCACGCACGCCGTCAGACACAGCAACAGCACCACCACGGCCCGGTTCAACATTCGCATCGCACCCCTCCGGTCCATGCTGTGTACCACTGTCGGCGCGAGCCGCGTGACCCGCCCCTGGCCGCACAGGGAACGGGTCACGCGGCCCGACGGCCTACAAAAGGTCCGCCCCCCCGACGGTCCACCTCGAAGCCTCCCGCCATTCGCCTTCTGGATTCCATTCGGGAAACCCCGTACCCGCTCCCGTGACGAGTCCTGCCCCTCCACGTCACACGGCGGACTTCGTTGGCCTTCCCAGTAAATGTCCGCCTAGAATCCGAAGAGCTTGGAAAAAAAGAATTCGCAGGATCAACGGCTTCTGGGGGACCTGCGCACCCTGCTGGAGACGGTGGAGCCCGGGTCGGACGTCATCCCGAGCTTCGTGGGAGCGCTGCGGGAGGCCCTGCACGCGGAGCGCGGCCTCATGTACGGGGTGGACGTGGGCCCCGAGCGCTACCAGACGAGCTTCGCCCACAACGCGGGCTTCCCCTTGAGCACGCCACCCGCCCAGCCGGTCCTGGACCAGGTCCTCGGCTCGCTGAAGGATCCGTGGGGGTACTTCAACCCCGCCTGTCCCCAGCCCGCCCAGCGCAACCGGGTGATCCAGTTCCGCCCCGCGGGGACGGCGGAGACCCCGCCAACGCCCGCCCCACGGGACGAGCGGCTGGAGCCCTGGAGGAAGCTCGGGATGAGCGCCGAGGAGCAGGAGCAGTTGCACTCGCGGGTGCGCTCCAACCTCGGGACCTTCATGCGGCGGTATGGGGTGGACCAGATGGTGCACCTGCGCGTGCTCGTCTGCGAGGACGCCTCCCTGCTGGGATGGGTGGGCGTGATGCGCATGGAGCCCTTCGGCGCGCGGGAGCTGAACCTGCTGCACGAGCTCACCCCGGTGCTCCAGCGCCGGCTGCGGCTGGACACGCGCCTGCGCGAGGCGGGCGTGCTGCACGCCGCCCTGGAGGGAGCGCTGGAGGCCATCGGCCAACCGGCGTACGTGGTGACGGCCACCGGTCGCGTGGCGCACACCAACACCTCGGGGCGGACCCGGCTCGAAAGGGAGGGCGCGCGACCCGTGGCGGAAGCCCTCCAGCGGCACCAGCGGGGTGAGCCCCTCGGCGAGTCGCTCTCCATCACTCCCTTGCGGCTCGCGGGTCTCCCCACCCATTACCTGGCCATCCACCGGGACGACTCCGCTCGGACCGTCGCCCGCGTCCACGAGCTGGGCACGAGCTGGAAGCTGACGGCGCGCGAGACGGAGGTGCTCGACCACCTCATCCGCGGGGAGTCCAACAAGACCATCGCCGGGAAGCTGGGGTGCGCCGAGCGCACCGTGGAGGTCCATGTCACCCGCATCCTCGCCAAGGCCCGGGTGGAGAGTCGCTCGGCGCTCATCTCGAGGGTCTTCCTCCACGCCTGAGGGGGCATGCGGGCGGTGCGCCTCGGGGCCGGCGGGACTAGGATGCCCGCGTGAGCACACCCCGCATCGAGGCCGCCCTCGCCCGCGCCGCCGAGGCCGTCGCCCGTGGACCCCACTCCACGCCTCCCGACGGCCACCCCCGCTCCCGCCACCTCGCCATCGGCGATCCCCAGGCGGACTTCACCCGCTTCCTCGCCCTGCTCGACCGGCACGGGCTGCTCGGCCCGGATGGCCGGCTGCGCCCGGAGGTGCTGCTCGTCTCGGTGGGGGACCACTTCGACTGGGGCAAGGCCCCCGAGCGCGAGGAGGTCGCCACGAGCGCGTTGCGGCTGCTGGCCTGGATGGCCTCGCACCCGGCGGATCAGGCGGTGCTGCTGCTGGGCAACCACGACCTGGGCCGGGTGGGTGAGCTGGCCGACTTCACCGACGCGCGCTTCGCCGCCGCCCAGGTGGAGGCGGACGGCATCTACCAGGGCGACGACACCGACGAGGCCCGGGAGCGAGACTTCCTCACGCGCTACCCGGAGGTGCCCAACGTGGAGCTGGTGGCGCGCGACTTCGGCACCTTCCGCGAGGTGCAGCGCGACTGGGTGGCGCACCTGCTGCGGGCCCGGCGCTTCCGGGTGGCCCATGCCGCGGCGGAGGATCTGCTCGTGCTGCACGCGGGCGTCACGCGGGAGGATCTGCGCACGGTGGGACTGCCCGAGACGCATTGGACCCACGCGCCGACGGTCGCGGACGCACTCAACCGGGCGCTCGACACGGCGGTGGCGGCCTGGAAGCAGGGCGCCTTGTCCTTGCCCGGGCTGCACCAACCCGGCAGCGCCACGTACGGCGAGGGCCGCGGCATCTTCTACCAGCGCCCCAGCCTGCGCCCCGAGGACGCCGCCCACCGCGCCGCCACGCCGCGCCGCCGCTTCGACCCGCACCAACTTCCTTCCGGCCTTACCCAGGTGGTGGGCCATACGCGCGACAAGCGCAACCGCGAGCTGCTCGCCCTGCCCCACGCGCCGCCTCGGGACGGCGTGCTGCGCCACCTCGTCACCGACGGCACCACCCTCCATTATAGCGCCGGCACCCCGCCCCCGACCGGCCCCGGCGAGGCGGTGCTCGTCTTCACCGACGGCGGGATGCGCGAGTCGCCCCTGGAGCTGTTCGAGCTGCTCGACCTCGACACCCGCGCGCCCGCACGGCCGCTCGGCGTCGAGTCCCAGGCAGGGCGGTCATGACGAGGAGGACGCGAGGCCTCGTGGGGCTCGCGCTCGCGGGAGCCCTGGGGCTGAGCGGATGTGCCGGACACTCGCGCACGGCAGCCGGTGCCACTCCCGCGGAGGCGCGCGAGGCCGAGGCCCGAATCTCGGAGCACCCGGAGGAGCGGGAGCGACCCGGGGACGAGCAGGCGGAGCGGGACGCCTTCGCCCGGCGAGCCATCGCGGCCCTGCGCGCGGCCGGCGAGAAGCGGGACATCCAGTACGACGCCGAGGGCTTCCTGCTGCGCGTGGGGTCCAAGGACGAGAACCCGGGCGAGACGCTGTTCCTGGGCAACTTCTTCGACGAATACCTCGCCCTGGCGCCGGAGGAGCGCAACGAGGTCTTCACCCAGCTCGTCCGCATGCGGGACAGGCCGATGCTGCCGAAGACGTTCGCCGAGGCCCGGCCGAACCTGCTGCCGGTGGTTCGCGGGCGCACCTTCTTCGAGCAGCTCCGCATGGTGATGAAGGGAGGCGCCGACAAGCCGGTGCCCATCTCCTGGAAGCCCGTGGGCCCCTTCCTCGGCGCGGGCCTGGCCTTCGACGGGCCGGACACCCTTCAGTACCTCGGGCCCGAGGAGCTGGGGCGCTGGGGCATCTCCTTCGACGAGGCCTTCACCGTGGCCCTGGAGAACCTGCGCCAGCGCAGCACGGAGGGCCTGGAGCAGCTCGCCCCGGGCACCTGTGAGGCCCCCTGGGAGGACAACTACGCGACCTCCCGCCTGCTGCTCGACGAGGTGGTACGCCGCTGCCGGGTGCGGGGAGAGCCCGTGGTGGTGGCGCCCCACCGCGACGTGCTCCTCATCACCGGCTCCGAGGACGAGGACGGACAGCGCCGGGTGGCCGAGAAATCCCTGCGCGCGGTGATGGCCCCGCGTGCGCTGGATGGTCGCGCCCTGCGCCTCACCGCCAAGGGCTGGGTGCCCTTCATGCCCGAGCGGCTCAGCAATGCCTGGGGGGACTTCCGCAAGCTGGAGCTCTTCACCCGGGCGCGCGACTACGACGAGCAGACGCAGCGGCTGGAGAAGCTCCACGAGGAGCGGGGCGAGGACGTCTTCGTGGCCACCTACACCCCGTACCAGGACGAGCACGGACGAAGCATCAGCTACGCCGTCTGGTTGAAGGGCGTGGACACCCTCCTGCCCAAGACCGAGGTCATCTTCTTCATGGACCCGGCGCGCGGCGAGGAGGCCCCACCGGTGGGCATCGCCCGGTGGGACGAGGTGGCGAAGGTGTTGGGAGATCTGCTCGTACCGGTGGAGGGGCTCTACCCGGAGCGCTACCGGGTGAAGGGCTTCCCCACCGGGGAACAGCTCTCCGGGTGGCAGAACGACCCCGGCGAGCTGTTCGACGAGGACGGGCCCTGACTCGGGCCCGTCCCCCGCTCACTGCCTGCCCTTCACGTCCGCCAGCTTCTTCTCGAGGGCCGCCACCTGGCGCTGCGAGGCCTGCGCCTCGGAGAGCGTCTTCGCGTAGGCGAGCGCCTCCTCCAGGGTACGTACCGCCGCGTCCCGCTCGCCCCGGGCGAGGTGGATGTCCGCCCGGTCCGAGAGGACGCGCAGCCGCCGGCCTCCCCGCACCTTCGCCAGGGCCCGGGTGCTCGCCGCCAGCGCATCGTCCAGCCGGCCCAGTCGCCGGTAGAGGTTGGCCAGCCGCGCGGGCGGGTTGTAGTCGTTCAGCAGGTCCCGCTCGCTCTGCTCGATGGCCGGCACCACCCGCATCAGGTCGCCCAGCACCAGCGCGGCGCTGATGCGGTGCGAGTCGAACACCGTGCGCGCCTCCGGCGTCGGGGCCCGAGCGGCCTCGCCTTCGAGGAAGGTGAGCCACTGCTCGGCGAGTGCCTTCGTGCCGGGCTCGTCCTTCGCGGCCAGCCGGGCCTGGACGAGCACGTCGTACACGCCCGAGCGGTCATCCCCGGGCATGGCGATACCGGCGGAGAGCGCCTCGCGGGCCCTCGCCTCCAGTGACGTCCTCAGCGCCTTCACCTCCGAGGGGTCGGCATCGTCCGGCACCTCCAGCGCGCAGGACAGCCCGAGGGCCGCCGCATTGGCCCACGAGGCCGAGTGCGGCACCTTGGACAGCTCCGCCAACGCCGTGCGGGCACAGTCCTCGTACCGATGGGCCCCGTACTGCGCGACGAGGAGGGACTCCAGCGTGCGGCCACGGCGGGACCACTCCGCCGGAGCCTCGGCCAGCGCCTGGGCGAGCACGTCCGCCGCCTCGGCTGACTTGCCCTCACCATAGAGGGCGTCGCCGCGCGCCAGCAGCCCCTCGGGGCCCTGGGTCACGCCGCGCCAGGCGCGCTCCCCGTCCTCGAAGAGCTTCTCGAGCTGGGAAACGGTGGCGCTGCCCGCGAAGCGCACGAGGGCCTTCTCCTCCCTCGCATCGATGATGAAGAGGGTGGGCCAGTTTTCGACCGGGTACTTCTCCAGGAACTCCGCGTTACCAGGAACGTCCGTGTTGAGCTCGAGCCAGACGAACCGTCCGGCGTGCCGCGCGAGCGCCTCGTCCGTGAAGACGAAGGCGCGCATCGAGCGGCAGGTGTGTCACCACGGGGCCCAGGTATCAACGAAGAGGGGCAATCCCCTCGACTTCGCCTCCGACAGGGCACGCGAGTAGTCATCCTCGATGAATGGCAGGGCGGCCCGGGCATGCGCCGCCGGCGGCTCGGACACGGCCGAGGTCCGCGAGGCGGTGCAGGCCAGCAGGCCCACCACGAGCAGGCTGGAGATGGGGAGTCGCATCAGCCCGGCACCCTACTCCGCGAGCAGGCAGGGGTGAAGGCATGTCGCGTCTGAACCCACAACCGTCCCCGAGGTTCTGTATGGTATCGGCACACCCCATTCACCTCGTGCAGTGAGCCCCATGAGCGGCCGAGTCCTTCTCATCGACGATGACCCGAGCATGGTGGAGCTGCTGCAAGCGCGCCTCACGCGGCGCGGCTTCACCGTCTCCACCCTCACCGATTCCCAGGCGGCCCTGCCCCTGCTGATGGAGCAGCCCTTCGACGTGGTCCTCACGGACCTGAACATGCAGGGGCTGAGCGGCACGGAGCTGTGCGAGCGCGTGGTGGCCAACCTGCCGGACCTCCCGGTGGTGGTGGTGACGGCCTTTGGCAGCATGGAGACGGCCGTGGCGGCCATCCGCGCGGGCGCCTACGACTTCATCACCAAGCCGGTGGAGATGGACGCGCTGGTGCACACGCTCACCCGCGCCGTGCAGCACCGCCACCTCAAGGGCGAGGTGGTGCGCCTGACGAAGGTCGTCACCGAGTCGCAGCGCCTGGGAGGACTGCTCGGCTCCAGCCCGCCGATGCGCAAGGTGTACGACCTGCTCACGCGCATCGCGGACTCGGAAGCCACGGTGCTCATCAACGGCGAGAGCGGCACGGGCAAGGAGTTGGTGGCGCGGGCGCTGCACGAGAAGAGCCGGCGTGCCTCGGGGCCCTTCGTGGCCGTCAACTGCGCGGCCATGCCCGAGTCCCTGCTGGAGAGCGAGCTGTTCGGCCACGCCAAGGGCGCCTTCACGGACGCCAAGTCGGCACGCTCGGGCCTCTTCGTGCAGTCTCATGGCGGCACGCTCTTCCTCGACGAGGTGGGGGAGATGCCCCTGGGCCTCCAGCCCAAGCTGCTGCGTGCCCTCCAGGAGCGCGTGGTGCGTCCGGTGGGCGGGGACCACGAGGTGTCCTTCGACGTGCGCGTGGTGGCCGCCACCAACCGCGACCTGGAGGGCATGGTGGAGGAGAACCGCTTCCGCGAGGACCTCTACTACCGCCTCAACGTGGTGCAGATGGAGCTGCCGCCGCTGCGCGCGCGCGGTGGGGACATCCTGCTGCTGGCCCAGCACTTCATCGAGCACTTCGCCGCCCGCGCCAACAAGCGGGTGACGGGCCTCAACGAGACCGTGGCAGAACGGTTGATGAGCTACAGCTGGCCCGGCAACGTACGCGAGCTGCGCAACTGCATCGAGCGCGCGGTGGCCGTCACCGTCACCGAGCGCCTCACGGTGGAGGACCTGCCGGAGAAGATTCGCGCCTACCGCCCCTCACAGCAGGTGGTGGTAGCCAGTGGAGACCACTCGGAGCTCACCACCCTGGAGGAGGTCGAGCGCCGCTACATCCTCCGCGTCATGGAGGAGGTGAAGGGCAACAAGTCGCTGGCCGCGCAGATTCTCGGGCTGGACCGCAAGACGCTCTACCGCAAGCTGGACCGCATCAAGGGCTCGGCGGAGTAGCGCATGGCGGGGACGGCGGAGCCCTGGCTGGGGCGGGTGGTGGCCGGGCGCTACCGGGTGACGGGGAAGCTCGGCCGTGGCGGCATGGGGACGGAGTACGAGGCCGAGCACTGTCGCGGCGAGGTGCTCGACGGACGCGCGGACCTGTACGCCGTGGGGGCCTGCTGCACGAGCTGCTCGTGGGCCGGGCTCCCTTCGGGGACTCGCCCGCCGTGGAGGTGATGAGCAGCCACCTCTACCGCCCGCCTCCGCCCGTGCGCCAGCTCCTGCCGGAGCGACACCTCCCCGAGGCGCTGGAGACGCTGGTACTCGCGTGTCTCGCCAAGGCGAAGGCCCAGCGTCCGGCGAACGCCCGGGAGTTGGCCGCCCGGTTGCGAGAATCACTGGCGCCCCCGGCTCCCGCTCGCGGTGAGGGCAAGAGGCAGGAGCGCGCCCGGGTTCCGTCCGCCGCCGCACCCGCCGCGCCCTCGGCGGACGTGCTCGCTGTCGCGCGTCGTCGCCAGCGGCGTGTACGACTACGTGCCCCTCCCCGTGGACCCCACGGACCTGGGCCGGAAGGTGGCTCGCGCGCTGCGCTCGCGCCGCTGAGCCCACGGCATGTAGGACTGCGGCGGATCGCCTCAGTCCCCAAATGCCGCACCGACGCGACCGAGGCGGAACGCCACATCCGCGCCCCGCGCGCCCTGTCCCGCTCCGAGGGAGGCACGTTGGCACGTCCGTCGCAACGTGAGTCCGTCATGAATGACATCGTTGGCTACGTCTCGAACCATTCCGGTCTGAGCCCCGAGGTCGCGCGACTCGCCGTCTCCCTGATGATGGACTACGCGCGCCGCCTGTCCCCCCGAGATGGGCGAAGTGCTCGACATCGGGCTCGGCACTTCGAACCTCAAGCCGGACCAGGTGACCCGCCTCTTGAGTGGCTTCACGGGAATGCTCGGCACGTCCCCCTCGCCGGGCAGGAGTGAAGCCAGTGGGAGCCGGCCTGGGGGAGCCTCCCCCTGCCCCCAGGCCGACGTCCCGCGCATCCGTCCAGGGCCGACACACCTGACACGTCTCCCGTGGGCATCCGGCCCGGCACGTGCTGTCCTCCGGGCCACCGGATGAACGACCTCGCCCACCTGCACACCACCCTCGAATCCGCCCGCGACGCCCTCCCGCTCCCCGAGCGCTTTCCGGAGGCCGCCGACGCGGACACCGCCCGCCGACTCCTGGAGCGGCTGCGGCGCGACCTGATACCCCGACTCGGCGGCGCGGACGCCCCCCTGCTGCTGGTGGCCATCGCCGGGCCGAACAACGTGGGCAAGTCCACCCTCTTCAACGCCCTGGTGGGCACGCCCCTCTCCCCGGCCCGTCCCGAGGGAGGCCTCACCAAGCAGTGCCTCGCCGCCGCGCACCCCGACTCGTGGACGGGCTCGCTCAAGGACTTCCTCACCAGCCGCTACGACATCGTCACCGTGGCCTCGGGCGAGGCCGCGCCGGTGGACCAACCGGGCCCGTCCGGGCGCCTCTACCTCGTGCTCGCGGAGGCGGTGCCCCGGGGACTGGTGGTGATGGACACACCGGACTTCGACAGCGTCTACCGTGACAACCGCGAGCGCGCCGAGGCCCTGCTCGTCACCGTGGACGTGCTCGCCTTCGTCGTCAGCCGGCAGACGTACCAGAACGCCGCGCTGGTGGACTTCCTGCGCGCCGCCGTGGGCCACGGGCGCCCCTACCTCCTCGTCTACAACGAGTCCACCCGCGAGGAGGTGGCGCGCGGCCACCTGGAGAAGCTGGCCTCGGACGTGGGCCACCCGCCCCTGGCGCGCTACCTCGCCCCGCACCAGCCGGAGGTGGAGGCCGGGGAGAAGCCCCTCGCTACGCACCCGTTGGATGCCGCGCCCCGGCTCGCCACGCTGCTGGGTGAGGCCGAGCATGCCCGCGCCCTCAAGGCCCAGGCGCTGGCCGCCTCGCTGCGGGACGCGCGCGCGGAGATGGAGCAATTGGCCCGGGCCGCCACCAGCGCGGCCCACGGGCCCGAGCGGCTGCGCCAGCGCGTGCGGCACGAGCTGCTCACGGTGGGGGCGCACGCGGCCCTCAAGGCGGTGCCCGCGGACGTGCTCATCGAGGCCTTCCGCGATGAATTGGACGCGCGCAGCGCCTTCCACCGCTACGTGCGCCTGCCCTTCCGGGGAGTGGCCACCGCCCTCACCTTCCTCTCGCGCCAGGTGCGCCGCTCCTTCACGGGCCCCGAGCCCACCGCCGCCCCGGTGCTCCAGGTGACGGACGACACCCTCCGAGACGGGGTACGCCGGTTGGTGGAGGTGTTCGCCCCGGAGGTGGCCGCATGGCATGGGGACGCGCGGACGCGCGAGCTGCTCGCGGAGAGCTTCGGGCCCGCCAATCTTGCGCGTCTGGACGAGCCCCTGGGCTTCGACGCCCTGCACGCCCACGCGGCGGACCGGGCCAGCCTCTACGGCTTCTGCCGGGGGATGGTGGCCACCGAGCTCGAGGGCGGCATGCGCGAGGAGCTGCTCCAGGCCCTCACCACGCTCGTCTACTCCGTGCCCTCGGGGGCCGCCGCGGCGGTGACGGTGGCCACGGGCGGCTTCGGCCATGACGCCGTCATCTGGGCCGGCACGCTCCTGTCCACGCCCTTGATGGAGCGCTTCGTGGACATGCTGGGCGCGGACGTGCGCGAGCGCGTCACCCGCAGGTGGGCCGAGGCCCACGGCGCCACCCTCGCCCAGGCCCTGGAGCAGCGCTTCTTCACGGCCCTGCTCGGCCACCTCGACACGCAGGTGGCGCAGTGGGAACGCACCGCTTCCGCCCTCTCCGAGACGACCCGACGGCTCTCCCACTGAGCACCCACCGTGTCAGACCCTCCCTTCATAGTGTGTCTACCCGCAACTCGAGGGACACAGGCGGCGGGTGGGAGTGCTTCGCACATGGTTGTTGTGAGGGACGGGACGAGGTCGGCGTGGGGTGGTATGGCGTCGGGTCCGGACCCTCGCGAAGGCGGGTAGGGAACAGGGTGACTTTAGAAATAGGGTCGAAGAAGTGACCTTTACAGTCCTGTTCCGACAACCTGATGCGTCGTATTCCGGCTTGCCTACATCGTAGGGTGGGTCGAGGAATGGACAAGAAACTGGCGAAGACGATTGGGGAAGCCGCTCGGACGGCGCGTCTGCGTGCGCAGCTCACCCAGGCGGATGTGGCGGAAATGGTGGACCTGGTCACGGAGGTGTACGGACGAATCGAGCGCGGCGGCATGGTCCCGAGCGTGCCGACGCTGCTGCGGCTGTGCCGGGCACTGAGGATTTCCGCGGACGAACTGCTGGGGCTGGCGGGACCGGATGGAGCCTTGCGGCTCGCCGAGCCGGCGGGCGAGCAGGGAGAGAAGCCCGAGGTGCGCGCGGTGCTGCGAGTGCTTCGCCAGCTCGACTCCGGGCAGATCAAGCTGCTGGGTCGGGTGGCCGTGGCGTTGAAGAAGGAGTAGGCGTCGCCCGCTTGCTAGTGGCCGAGGCGGAAGCCGGGTACACTTCCGTCCTACCCCCCACAGTGTTCCCGGCGTTAACTTGACCTCCGAAGTTGGCCGGGGAATCCTCCAGGCCAGTGTCCGTGTACCTCTTCCGAAGAATGGCCGCCCTCGCGGCGGTGCTGCTGGCAGGGCTGGCCGGGATGCCCGCAGCCGGCGAGCCGTTGCCGCCTGTCGTCGTTGAGGGAGAGCCTATAGCGCCCTCGCCCGGGAACCCGGGCACCGGACTGTGCATGTCGTCCAGGGTGTCGACGAGCCCCGCGACGGATTTCCCCCAGAGCGTCGCGACCTTCAGCGGCGGCATCGACACCTTCCTGGAAACCGCTCCCAGCGCGAGCAATCCCAACGTCCGTTTCACCCAGGTACTGCGGACGCCGCTCGACCTGTCGAACAACAACAGTTCCGGCCTGCAGTCGAGCTACGGCGACTTCGTGGACGCCATGACGGCTTGGGGCTGCCAGAAGGGCGGTTGCGACCTCTTCCGCAACGACACGAGTACTTCCTTCGCCTCGCGAATGCGCGGCTACCTGAACGTGACCCCCGAGATGGTGGGGCGCCTGCTGCACTTCGGTCTCTACACCGATGACGCGGCGAGCCTCGTCATCTTCGACCGGAACGCCAGATTCTACGAGGTCGTGGTCCGGCCGCCGCAGCTTGGTGCCCCAACGTGGCGCACGACCAATAGCGTCACATTCAGGAAGTCTGGTCTCTACCCGGTCGAGTTTCTCTACGCGGAGATCACCGAGCATGCCGCGCTGGAAGTATCCGTCCTCATCGGCGACTTCGTTGACTTCGAGCGGACGGCAAACGACAGCCCCGTGAACTTGCGGTCTAGTGGCTTCACGGTGCTGGAGCCCGCGCGCTTCTTCCAGACGGAGAGCGGGCGCCAGTCGTATCCAGACCCGAGTCAGTGCCAGCAGTGCAAGCGCCAGTTCACAAACAGCGCCGGCAACAACGGGTGCGACCCGAGCTACTACTGCAACGGCGCCGCGCTGTGTGCCCCCTGTGACTCCGCCGCATTCTGCGGCCCGAGCTGCTCGCCCTGCGGTGCCTCCACGCCGCTGTGTCTCAACCGCAACGGCACGTTCACCTGTGTCCAGTGCTCGGAAGACTCGCAGTGCCCCAACGGCCGCTGCGACCTGAACACCAATGAGTGCCGCGGTTGCAGGACCGACGCGAACTGCCCCAAGGGCGAGTACTGCGGCGCCGACAACGAGTGTCACGAGTGCACCACGAACGACCATTGTCCCCGTGGTCAGGTCTGCGCCGACAACTCCTGCCAGCCTTGCTCCACCAACGACAGCTGCGCGGGCTCCTCCTGCAACTGCTGCCCCGGCGGCCTCAAGTGCGGCTCGCCCGCTCCCGGCGCCTCGCCCTCCTGCGTCGAGTGCACTAACGACACCGAGTGCTCCGACGGCAAGCGCTGCGACATCGCCAACGGTCGCTGCGTGGAGAAGGTCGCCGAGTGCAACACCTCCGAGCGCTGCGGCTCCCAATGCGCCAAGTGCCCCTCGGACCGCCCCTTCTGCCTCGACGGCCAGGTGTGCGTCGAGTGCCGCTCCGACCTCGAGTGCGGTGACGGCAAGTTCTGCCTCAGTGGCGAGTGCGCCTCCTGCACCACCGACAAGCGCTGCGGCGAGCGCTGCGAGGCCTGCCCCGGAGAGACGCCCTTCTGCCTCACCGATGGCACCACCGCGGGCAGCTCCTGCGTGGGCTGCCGCCAGAACGAGGACTGCGGCCCGGGTGGCGCCTGCGACCCCACCACGCGCACGTGCAGTGCCTCCACCTGCTCGGTGACCTGCACCGAGGGCACCGTGTGCCACGGCGACGCCTGCGTGCAGTGCTTCGCCGATGCCCACTGCCCCTGCGGCGGCACCTGCGACACCGCCACCAACATCTGCTCCACCTCCTGCGACGCCAGCGACGACTGCCTCGGCGTCCAGCACTGCTCCGCCTCCACCCAGCAGTGTGAGCGCGGCCGCCGCAAGCCCGGCACCGAGCCCCAGGGTGGCTCCTTCTGCTGTGGCACCACCTCGGGCAGCACTCCCGGCGGCCTCACCCTGCTGCTCCTCGTCGCCGCCTTCCTCGCCCTCCGCCCCCGACGCGCCGCATGAAGCGCTCCGCCTCCATCGCCCTCGGCCTCGCGCTGGGGCTCTTCACCACTGGGCTCGCCTCCGCCCAGGACGCCCGTTTCGACGTCCAGGCCTTCCGTCCCCTCGGAGCGCCCCAGGACCTCGTCGTCGTCGGCCAGTCGCGCCCCGTTGGAAACCTGGCCGTCACTGGCGGTGCCTTCCTCAACTTCGCCCTGGACCCGCTCGTGCTCGTCGCCGCGGGCACCCACTCCAAGGCCCTCAGCGTGGTGGGCAACCGCCTTCAGCTCGACATCATGGCTTCCGTGGGGCTGCTCGATTGGGTGGAGCTCGGCGTGGACATGCCCCTGGTGCTCGCCCAGGGTTCGGACAACCTGGAGGCCATTGGCACCGAGGGCTTCGTCCAGTCCTTCGTCCCGGGTGACCTGCGTCTCACCGCCAAGGTCGCCCTCCCCGGCCTTCGCCGCACCGCCGGGGGCTCTGGCCTGGGCGCCTCCCTTACCTTCGGCCTTGGCCTGCCCACCGGCATCCAGGAGGCCTTCACCAGCGATGGAGAGGTCACCTACACGCCCGGCCTCGTGGTGGACTACCGCTTCGGCTCGGGCATGCTCCTGGCCCTCAACACCGGCTTCTGGCTACGCCCGGAGCGCCAGTTCGCTGGCGTCCAGTGGGGCAACTCCGCCACCTTCGGACTCGGCGCCGAGGTGCCCATCCTGCGCAGTCGCGGCATCTTCGCCGTGGGCATGCTCTCTGGCAGCACCCCGCTCGACAAGCTCCCCACCAGCACCCAGCAGATTCCCGCCGAGCTCCTCCTCGGCTTGCGCTGGTACAACACCGCCACCGGCCTTACCTTCACCGTCGGAGGCGGCGGGGGTTGTGGCTGCTCGCTGACAGCTCCCACCCTGCGCCTCTTCAGCTCCGTCATCTGGGGAGATCGTTCCAAGCTCAAGGACTTCGAGCGCCCTCCGGAGCCTCCCGTGGACCCGGATTTCGACTCCGTCATCGGCAAGGGCGACCGCTGCCCGTCCGTGGCCGGCCTCGTGGAGAACGGCGGCTGCCCCGACACGGACTCGGATGGGGATACCGTGGTGGACCGTCTCGACCAATGCCCTGTCCAGGCCGGTTCGGCGCAATTCGGCGGCTGTCCGGACCCGGACGAGGACGGCGATGCCCTGGTGGACCGGCTCGATCGCTGCCCCACCGTCGCTCAAGGCCCGCGGGGCCAGGACGGCTGCCCGTTCGCGCACATCAAGGGCAACAAGATCCTCATCCTGGACCAGGTCCACTTCGCTACCGACCAGGACATCATCCTCCCCGAGTCCTTCCCCATCCTCGAGGAGGTGGCCGAGGTGATGCTGGATCACTCGGAGATCCAGCGCGTGCTCGTCGAGGCCCACACGGACGCGCGGGCCAGCGATGCGTACAACTACGACCTGTCGCGCCGCCGCGCCGCCAGCGTGATGAACTTCCTCCTCGATAGCGGCATCGCCGTGGAGCGCCTGTGTTCCGCCGGCTTCGGTCGCAGCCGCCCCGTGGCGGGCAACGAGAACCGGAACGAGAGTGAGATGGCGGCGAACCGGCGCATCGAGTTCACCATCCAGCCGCCCGTCAAGGGACCGCCGCCGCCCTGCCCGCCGGACCCGGCCGCCGGGTTTGTCCCGCCCGTGGGGAGCAAGGCCAAGCGCTCGCTGCCCTCGGAGCGCAAGGCCACCGTGACGCCTCCCTAGAGGAGAGCGCCTCGGCGGCCAGGGGTGAAGCGAAGCGCGGGCCTTAGCGGCCCGCCGTCTTGACCTCGAAGACGACCTCGGCGGCCGCCTTGCGCCGACCCGCGGTGGCCGTCACCACCGTGCGACCCGGCCCCACCGCCGTCACCTGCCCGGTGGGGGACACCGTCGCCACCGTCCAGTCCGAGCTGAACCAGGACACGGGCACGTCGCTCAAGGCAATGCCCCGGCCGTTGAACGTCTTGGCGCGCAGCTGAAGCTGCTGCCCCGGCTTGGCGAAGACGAGGTGCGTGGGCTCCACCTCCACCCGCGCGAAGTCCGAGCGCACCACCTGTACCTGGAGGTTGCGGCTCAGCGGCGGCACGGTCGCGGTGACGGTGGCCCGCCCGGGCGCCACGCCCACCAGCCGCCCGTTCTCCACCTTCGCCACGGACTCGTCGCTGGACTTCCACGCCGGCGGCACGTCCACCAGCGGCTTGCCCAGCTCGTTCTTCACCACCGCGGAGATGGGGATGGAGTTGCCCGCCAACAGGAAGTCCGCCCCGTCCACCCGGATGTCCACCACGCTCGGGATGGACACCTGCACCTCCAGCTGCGCCCGGGCCTTGCCCGCCGCCGCGGCGATGGTCGCCTTGCCGGACCGGCGCGCCACCACCACGCCGTCCTCCACCGACGCGACATCCGGCGCCGAGCTCACCCAGCGCAGCTTCGGGTTCTCCACCGGCTGGCCCTTCGCATCGAGCGCCACGGCCCGCACCACCACCGACTCACCGGAGGCGTGCAGGGGCCGCGTCTCCGGAATGGAGAGCGTGAGCGAGTCCGGAGCCGAGCGGCAGGCGCCCAGCACCAGGGCGGACGCGAGGAGCAACGAGCGGGAGGAAGGGAAGCGAGTCACGGCGGTAGGGGGACCAGACGGGCAAACGAGGGTGCCTGCCCAACAGAGGCGCGAGAAACTCTATTTCGTTACGGCCCACGCGCCACCATTCGCCCGCCCGCCGCTCCCACCCGAGCCTGGAGGGCGGGCGGGCGGCCCTCGGACAAGTCCCTCCGGGCGAGGCTGGACGCGGGGCCCGGGCCTGCTCACGGTGAGAGGCAGGACCCGACCTTGATTCACAACGCCTTCACACTCCTGTCCCTCCTGCCGCCGCGCCCCCGCCGGGCCGCCGTGCGCAAGCTGATGGACACCGTCTGGGACTTCCGCACCACCCAGGAGGTCCTCGGCAAGGAGCACCTCCCGGACGAGCCCTGCCTCTTCATCTGCAACCACCTCTCCAACGCGGATGGCTTCACGCTCGCCCGGGCCCTGCGGCCCCGGCGGGTGTTCTTCCTCGCCGGCATCAAGCTCCAGGACACCGTGATGACCCGGCTCGGCACCGAGGCGGTGGACACCATCTTCATCCGCCCCAACTCGGCGGACACCGAGCCCCTCAAGCGCGCGGTGGAAATGCTCAAGTCGGGCCAGTCCGTCCTCATCTTCCCCGAGGGTGGCCGCAGCCGAACGGGCGCGCTCATCCAGGCCAAGAAGGGCGCCTCGCTCATCGCCCGGCGGGCGGGCGTCCCCATCGTCCCCGTCGCCCTCACCGGTACCGAGCGCTTCATGCCCATCGATGACCGGAACATGGGCCGGGAGAAGGTACGTCGGGCCCACCTCACCGTCCGCTTCGGCCGGCCCTTTCGCATCGAGGAGCTCGAGGCGGAGATCTCCGGCGCCGAGGACCCGCGCCAGGCCCTCACCGATGCGATGATGCGGCGCGTGGCGGAGCTGCTGCCCCCGGAGTACCGCGGCGCCTACGCCAGCCCCGACGAGCCCGCCTCCCACGAGGACTCTCCGGCGTTTTCGGGGGCGGAGCTTCCCTCCGAGCCCGCCCGCTGAGCCCTCACTCCCCGGCGTGCCACTGGAGGAGGCTGCGCGAGCCACTCGGCGCGAAGCTCAACGGCGGGAGGTAGAGCCCCAACCGCTCGCGCTTCCACCAGGCCCCCGTGCGCCGGTACGTCTCCAGGTCCGTCATCCGGTAGTCATGGAGGACGGCGCGCATGTAGCGCGGCGGGTGCTCCGGGAAGGGATTGCGCGCGAAGAGCTTCAGCACTTCCGGCGAGCCCTCCAACAGCCGCACCACCAGCGCCAGCATCCAGCTCGGCGGCGAGCCCAGCGCGGCGAACCACATCTGCCAGTCCAATCGGGGCTGGTGCGGCGCCACCTGCCTCGGCGCCCGGTGGGGATCGCTCACCTTGTAGCGGAAGGTGTACTCCCGCCACGTCTCGCCATCGTCGGAGCCCTCGAGGGAGATTTCCGGCCGGCGCACCGTCATCACCGCGAAGAGGCCATAGGGATTCACGATGCGCAGCGGGCGGACCCGCATCTCCAGCCAGCTCAGCCAGCGTGGCGTGAGGGAGCGGTCCAAGCGGGAGACAAGCTCGTTCACCCCGAGGGCCAGGAGCGGCGCGGCGGGCAACCACGCCCCCACCGTGCGCCACACGGGCCGGGGCTCGGTGGGCGGCGGGCGCGAGCGCGGCAGGACGCGCCCGAGGGCCTCGTCATCCAGCAGCCACAGGCCCAGCACCAGTGACTGCACATTGAAGAAGCCGTAGTTGCCCGTGGCGATGATGAGCCCCTGGAGCCCGGAGAAGAACCCGAAGGCCGCGAGCCGCAGCCGTCTCGGGGCGAAGGCGAGGAAGGGGCCCACCGTCTCCAGCACCAGCACCGAGAGCGTGGAGAGCTTCTGAAGCCGCTGGGGCAGGTGGTGCGCGTACCAGCCCCCGCGCGTGGGGAGCGGTGCCGTCTCGTAGTAGTGGGTGCAGGCAGTGAGCTGGCGCCACGTCTTGTCGCCGGACTTCAGCTTGGCCACGCCAGCGCCGAAATAGAGGCGGAAGACGAGCGCGCGCCACAGCGCCACCTGGGCCGCGGAGGGCTCGTGCCGCCCCGCCCCCGGCCGCAGTCCCGCCGGCGCGGTGAGGATGCCGAGCAGCCCCATCTCCGTCAGCAGCACGTCCCACTGGAAGGAGAGGAACTCGCGCCCCGCCGCCGTATAGGAGAGGTAGAGGGCCCACAGCGCCGTCAGCGAGGCCTGGGGCGCGATGCCCGACATCACCGCCACGGACAGCACCTGGCCCGCGCGGATGCCACGCACCAGCGTCTCGTCCGACGCGTCCACCCAGAAGAGCGAGGGCACCAACTGGAAGCGCTCGCGCCCCAGCGCGGCCAGCCGCTTCGAGGAGAAGAGCTCGTTCATCGGCAGCACGCCGCGCGAGCCGTAGAGCCCCTTCACCTGCTTTCCCAGCGAGGTGAAGGCGATGAGATAGACGCCACCCAGCGCGCGGAGGAACACCTGGCGCACGAGCCGGTGGTGCGGAGGCTCCACCGAGCGCTCCCGGAGGAACCGGGCCACGTTCCGCACCCGCGTCCGCCTCGGGGCGAGGACGAGGGACGCCACCCGCGCCGCCTGCAGCAGGGCCCGGACCCGGAATCGCCTCCGCCGCACCAGCCGTCGGGGAACTCGAGCAGACAAGTAACCGAGCACCCGGATGGCCGCCTGGGCTCCCTTCGAGCGGATACCGCGCATGAGGCTCCTCCTGACCCTGGAAACTGGGCGCACCCGGAGCGGGGTGCCGTTGAGGGCCCGTCCCTCGGCCTGGAAGCGCCCGAGCAACCGGGCCCCCACACCTCCTCACAACCGGTGCCTAATTTTCCTCCATGAGCGAGCCCAAGGAACGAGCCGACCGTACGGTGCAGGTGCTTCCCGGCATCCACCGATGGAGCGTCCGGGATGACCGCATCGGCGGCGTGGACAGCGAGGCCTATGCCGTGGTGGCCGAGGACGGCGCCGTCACCCTCATCGACCCCCTCCCCATTGACGAGAAAGCGCTGCGGAAGCTGGGCCGGGTGGAGGCCATCGTGCTCACCTCCGGCAACCACCAACGAGCGGCCTGGCACTTCCGCAAGCTGTTCGGCGCTCCCGTCTGGGTCCCGCAGCAGGCGTACGGCCTGGAGGACAACCCCGACGCCACCTACGGCGCCGGTGACAACCTCCCCGGCGGCCTCGTGGCCTACCACACGCCCGGCCCCGCCATCGCCATGTACGCCCTCTGGCTGGAGCGGCCCCGGAGGGTCATCTTCCTCTCCGACCTCCTCACCCACCTCGACGAGGGCACCCCGCGCTTCGTGGACAGCCAATACCAGGACGACCCCGCGCGCACCCGGATGAGCATCCAGCGCATCCTCGACCACCTGCCCCTCGAGGTGCTCTGCTTCGCGCACGGCAGCCCCATCCTCAGCGATGGCGCCACCGCGCTCCGGCGCGCCCTGGACGAGGACACCGAGGCCCCCGCCCCCGCCGAGCCCATCTAACCGCCCGACTTCATCCCCGCGTCCAGGCGGCAGCTCACGGACAGGGACAGCACCACCTCGTCCACCGACACCGCCTGCTGCGTCACCGGGCCGGGCGGCTCGCAGTTGACGACTTGAAGCGGAGCGCGCTCGGACTGGGCCAGGGACATGAACGACCGGGCGCGCTCCACCCAGCGCTTCGAGGTGGGCCTCACGCTCAACGTGCTCTGCCGCCTCGATGTGGTGCGAGCCCCCTGACCCTCTCCCGGCCCGTCAGTCCACCCGGAGCACGGCGACGTCGGGCTCGACCTTCCTCGCCGGCCCCGGCACCACGGCCAGCTCCCCCTGCTTCACCGCGCACGTGGCCTCCTGGGGGTGCACCACGCGCACGGAGTTGAGCGTCTCGGGCCGGCCGAACTTCACCAGACTGGTGGCGAGCATCAGCTCCTGCTTCTTGCCGCTGTCACTATCGCTGTAGACGACGCTGATGCCCTTGAAGGGCATGGGCAGCTTCACCTTCACCTGGTAGCCCTTCTTGCCGGGCAGCTCGGCGCGCTCGACACCCAGCGGCTGCTTCGGCGAGCCGAAGGCGGGGAACACCTTCCCGTCCACGAGGCGGATGCCCCACTGCACCGGCAACTGCTCCTTCGCGGGCTTGCCGCAGCCGGTGAGATCCTCGGGCGCATGCGGGGCCAGCCACAGCTCCAGGTGGTCATCGTTGAGCCACTTCGCGCTCGGGCCCGTCCACTTGTCGTCGCGGACCTCGACGAGCAGCGTGTCCGATGCCACCAGCAGCGCCTTCAGCGCCGCGTCCTTCGGATCATCCTGGTTGCCCAGCAGGAAGTGGCCCGACTCGAGGGCACACGTGCCGAGCCCGGCCTGCTTCCACCCCTCCTGGAGGAAGCCCCTCTCCACCTGCACCTGGGGCAGGTACGGCAGGGTCCGCTCGCCAGGCGAGGACTCCCCCGACTCGCAGTCGGGAGCGGCGCGGATCACCTCGCCGCGCAGCCCGTCGAAGTCCCAGAAGTCACCGTCCTCCTTCACCTCGCCGCTCGCGGAGGCGGAGGAGGTGCGCTGGCTTTCGTTCATCAACTGGAGGGGCGAGAGCCGCAGCGTGCGCGTGGTGCTCCACTTCTCGCGGCTGCCGCCCGTCCGCTCGTGGGTGAACTGGTTGTCGCTCACCGTCACCGTGTCCTCGCCCACGCCCGCGGCGCCATAGCCGTCGTTGCACACGGACAGCAGGAGCTGGGCGGGCCGCGGCGGGGCCACCAGCCACCACTCGGAGGCCTCGCACTCGCCCTCCGCCCGCGAGCCCGTCGCCTTGCGGCCTCCCGGGCCGAACTTGCGTCCCAGCGACTGGCCCGCTGTGTCAATGCCCACCCAGCCGAGGTTCAGGTGCTTCACTTGAAGCGCCTGACCCCGCGCGTCCTTGCCCGCATCGAGCGTTTCCACGACGCGACAGGGCTCGCGCTTCGCGCAGAGCGGATCCGAGGAAGAGGCGGGCGGAGCACCCAGGAGGCAGAGCAGCAACACGGCGGGGGTCACGTTCATGGCGCGACAGCTTGCACCAGCCGGTAGGCCGGATTGAATCTTCTGTCGTGCCCGCCCCTCTGGGTAATTGACGGGCGAGCGGCCGCTCTCGAAGAAACTGGCTCTTGTAGGGAGTTGAAACAGACGCCATCCCCCCGACGTCAGGAGAAGTCATTGATGGAGACAGCCCTCCCGCTGGACCAATACCGGCTCCTGGTCGAGCACTCGCCGACGATGGTCTGGCGCTCGGGGTTGGACACGCTGTGCAACTACTTCAACCCCACCTGGCTGCGCTTCACGGGACGCCCCCTGGAGCAAGAGGTGGGTGAGGGGTGGGTAGAGGGCGTCCACCCGGATGACATGCGCCGCTGCGTGGACACCTACCTCTCGCACTTCGAGCGGCGCGAGTCCTTCGAGATGGAGTACCGGCTGCGGCGCCATGACGGCGTCCACCGCTACCTCTTCGACCGGGGCGTGCCCTACACCGACGAGCAGGGGCGCTTCGCCGGCTTCATCGGCAGCTGCGTGGACGTCCACGAGCGCCGCGAGGCGGACCGGGCCAAGGCGACGTTCCTCGCGCTCGCCGCTCACGAGCTGCGCACGCCGCTCACCTCGGTGACGATGTACCTGGAGGCGCTGCGCCGCCAGCTCGCGCGTGGGGACGCGTCCTCGGGAGGCACGGCGTTGGACCGGATGAGCGCGCAGCTCGACCGGGTCACCCTGCTGGTGCGGGACCTGGAGGACACCGGGCGCATGAACGCGGACATGCCGCTCGTCTTGAGCAAGGAGGAGCTGGATCTGGCCGAGCTGGTCCAGGTCGTCGTGGCCCACCACCGCGACGCCGAGACGCACCGCGCCCGGGGGCCGCGGTCCCATGCTTTCGAGCTGTCCATCGCCCCGGGCTCCTACCGCCTCCTGGCGGACCGCCAGCGCCTGGAGCAGGTGGTGAACAACCTGCTCGGCAACGCGGTGAAGTTCTCGCCCAGGGGAGGTCCCATCCGGATCGCCCTGGCGCCCGAGGGGAGCGACTTCACGCTGTCCATCTCCGACCGGGGCATTGGCATTCCCGCCGCCGACCTCCCCTCGCTGACCCGGCGCTACTTCCGCGCGAGCAACGTGTCCGCCGAGAACTTCCCGGGGCTCGGGCTCGGACTGTCGCTCGTGCAGGAACTCCTGGCGGTGCACGGCGGACGGCTCCACTTCCAGAGCGAGCTGGACCAGGGAACGACCGTCACCTTCGTCCTCCCCTTGGCCCCGGCCGAGGTGCGGACATGAAGCGCGTGCTCCTGGTGGATGACGATCCGGACATCCGGGACTCGCTCACCCTGCTGCTGGACCTGAACTACGTGGTCACCCCCGCGGAGGATGGCGCCGTCGCGCTGGAGTTGATGAAGGCCCAGCGGTTCGACGCCGTGGTGCTCGACCTGATGATGCCCGTGCTCGACGGCACCCGCTTCCTGGAGGAGCTCCACCAGCTCGGCATCCAGGTGCCCGTCATCCTCATCTCCGCGCACCGCGACCTCGAGGAGCGGCACCGCCGGCTGGGCGTCTTCTCCTACCTGCGCAAGCCCTTCAACATCGTGGAGCTGGAGAAGCGGCTCGCGCAGGCCCTCCGCCCTGGAGGCACGGGCGGGCCCCTGGGCTCCGGAGGGACGGGGGACACCGCCCTCCGGGGCTCACGAGAACCGGATCAGGGCACCAGCGCCGGCGGCTGGCCATCCAGCACGCACAGGTTGGTGGTCTCCTCGCAGGCGATGGCGTAGGCGGGATCCAACGACAGGCCCGGGCGTGGCAGCTTGCACACGCTCGGATCGCGCACCGTCACCGTCTTGGTGGGATCATTGGGATCCTGGGCCTGCTTCTCGCACTTGATGGCGGGGAAGACGCCCACCGCCTCGTAGGTGGCCGTGCAGTCCCCCTCCGTGTAGGCCAGCTCCGCCGTCCACTGTGTGCCCGGAATCGCCGCCGTGCCCTGCATGCGCACGCTGCTCCACCGGTAGCTCAAGTCCTTGTTTTCCGATTGAACGACCTGCCGGGCCTCGGACAGCTCGGCGACCGCGCACACGCTGTCCGCATCCGGGTACTCGGTGGCGAACGCCCCCGAGGCCGTAACGGAGTGCGCCGGATCCTTCCCCTCCAGCGCGGCCAGCGGCGCTGGCTTCAGCATCAGGGTGGGCGGCACGTCCGAGCCGGGCACCCGGAAGGCCTGGGCCCCGACGATCTCCGCCTTCTTCTGCGCGCATGCGCCCGTGCCCGTCTTCAACGTGTAGCGCACGGCATGGTTGCCGCGCCCCACCGTGCACTGCGGCGCGGGCTGCTCCGCGCCAGCGCACGCGCCCAACCAGGCCGCGCACCCCAGCGACCCCACCCATGCGAGAACTCGAGATGTCTTCATGATGTCTGGCTCCGTTGGCTCTAGAAGGCCAGACGCGCGCCGATGCGGATGCTGCGGGGCGCCTGGTAGGAGGTGGGCTTCTCGAAGTTGGGATTGAGAGCCGGCGAGGCACCGGCCCGGTTCTTCACGTTCGCGAGGTCGGCCTGCGTGCCGCCCACCACCGCGTCGATGTTGTCGAAGGTGTAGTTCTGGTCCACCGACGTGACGGCCTGGAAGTTGAACAGGTTGAAGGTGTCCATCGTCACCGAGCCCAGCAGGCCCCGGCCCAGCTTGTAGTTGACGCCCACGTGGGCATCCACGTTGTGCACCCAGGGCAGCTCACCGCCGCTACCACGCGGCAGGATGAAGGTGTTGCCCGCGCCGTAGAGGTAGTGCGAGCCCATCACGTTGATGGGCGCGCCCGAGGTGCCCCGGTACGACAGGCCCACGTTGAAGCTCGCCGAGGAGGAGAGCACGAACTCGCGAGCGCCGAACACCTTGAGGGCGTGCGTGTGGTTGAGGGGCAGCGGCCCTTCCTTGTTCTGCATCATCTCGATGAGATCGAAGTCCGAGGTGACGTTGGGGGCGAGCTGGTTGGTGTCCGGACGGTAGAGGCCGGAGTAGTTGCCGCGCAGGTAGGACCACGTGTAGCTGGCCTGGGCGAGCCACAGGTCCGAGAACGTCTTGTTGAAGTAGACGCTGACGGCATCGTAGTCACGCACGGGCTTGGGGAACGCGGCGCCGATGCCCCGGCCCGGGTTGCCGATGAAGTAGTTGGTGGTCTCGTTGACCGACATGTCCTCGATGATGTCGTTCATCTTGCGGTGGGTGTACGTGGTGCCCACGTTGGCGCGCGGGAGCACCTCGTACTCACCGCCCACGAGGAACTCGTCCGAGGACTGCGGCTTGAGCTCCGGGTCCACCGGGCTGTTGATGGCGAACGTCTGGGTGAAGCGGCGGCTGATGTCGGTGCTGGGGCCACCAGGCACCGGCACGTTGCGCGCGTCCTGGCACTCCGCGTAGGGCTCGGCCTGGTGGAGCGGGTCACACCCCGGGCCGCCAGCGGAGGTGGGGGTGCTGCTGCGCGTGGCCCGGATGCGGGTGATGTTGGAGAACTGCGAGTTCACCATGGCCAGCACGGCGTTCTGATAGTAGCGCGCGTAGCTGGCGAAGAGCTTGGAGCGGCCCTGCTGGGTGAAGTCGTAGACGAGCCCCACGCGCGGCGAGAGCTGATCCGGCAGCGCGAAGGCCAGGTCGCCTCCGGTACCGTAGATGGCCTGGGTGTCGTAGCGCACGCCCGCGTTGAGGATGACGCGGTCCAGGATGCTCCAGCTGTCCTGCACGAAGACGCCCACGGCGTCGGCGCGGGTGGAGGTATTCACCTGGCGCTGGAGCTGCACCTGGTCCGGGCCGGTGAGGTAGCCGAACGCGCGGAAGTCCGTGAAGCTCGCCCCGTTGACCGCCTCGGTGTAGAGGACCTGGCCCGAGTAGGCGCGCGCGTCGCGGTTGGTCATCACCTCCACGTCGGCGCCAGCCTTGATGACGTGGTGGCCGAGCGCGTTGAGCAGCAGGGTGCCCACGACGTTGGCCTGATAGCGGTCCACCGTGCGGTCCAGCAGGAAGCCGGGGCCGCCCAGGAAGTAGCTGGACACCGGGCAGAGCGAGGCACCGGCCGTCCCGGCGGGGTCGCACACCGAGGGGTCCTCGAGCTGCTCGAGGTCATTGAGGGAGCGGAAGGGATTGCGGCGCAGCTCGAACTGCGGCACGCCGGAGTAGCCCGAGCCATTGCCGATGCCGCTGCCATCCACTGGCAGGGTGGTGTCCGTCTGGTGGTGCCAGCCCGCGTTGACGTCCAGCAGCACGCGCTTGTCGAGGAAGGCCGAGGACAGCTTGAGGGAGAGGTCGCGCGCATCCGACGTATAGAGGTGGGCGAGCGCCTCGTAGCGGCCATTCAGGTTCTCCACCTCGACGGCGCCGCTGTCCAGGTTGTAGCCGAAGCGGTTCTCGCCACCGGAGCTGGACGGAGTGCCGTACACCGACAGGGTGAGGCTGTGGTCCGGGTGCGCCTGCCAGGTGAGCTTGCCGAGGTACTGCACGGAGCGCTGGTCGGCGAAGAAGTTCCGGGTGGTGTTGGGGATGCGCTCGGTGCGGGTGAAGCCGTTCGCGTCCTTGTCGCCCGCCACGAGGGTGTTGAAGTTGCGCTCGAGCTGCCGGCGCGTGAAGGAGGGCGCCACGCCCGCGTAGAACCAGACCTTGTCCTTGACGATGGGGCCACCGAGGGCGGCGCCGAAGTCACCCAGGTTCCACAGCCGCTGGTCCGTGCTGATGACGGTGCCCTCGCGCGCCACGCGGGTGGCCGGGCCCTCGAAGAGGCCCGGGGTGAGGTTGCCGAAGACGGCGCCGTGGAACTCGTTGGAGCCGGACTTGGTGACGGCCGTCATCACCCCGCCCGTGGAGCGGCCGAACTCGGGCATGAAGCCACCGGTGATGACGTTCACCTCCTGGATGAACTCCACCGACAGCGGCGTGCCGAGGATGCCCAGCGCCGGGTTGCCCGTGGACAGGCCGTCCACCAGGAAGCCGTTCTCCGGCGAGGTGGTGCCGTTGAGCGACACGCCGTAGGCATCCGAGCTGGCACCGGGGGCGAGCTCGGCGAGGCTCTCGAAGGAGCGGCCGGCGGAGCCCTTCGAGCCAGGGCGCACCACGGCGAGCCTGCTCACCATCTCGTTGTCCACGCTCACGCCCGTGCGAGTGGAGCCCACGTCCACGGCGGGCGGAGCGGCCACCACGTTCATCGTCGTCTCGAAGCCCTCCGGGAGGAGCTCGGCGTTGAGGCGGATGGTGCGGTTGAGGCGCAGGGTGATCTCCCCGCGCGCGTAGGGCTGGAAGGCCTCCTTCTCGAAGCGCAGGGTGTACACCCCCGGAGGAAGCTGCGGCAGCCGGTAGAGACCCGTGGCGTCGGTGACGGCCACCTGCTCTCCCTGGAGGCTGGGAGAGGTGGCGGTCACCACCACGTCCGGAACGGGTTTCTTGCTGTTGGCGTCCAGCACCGTGCCGGTCAGCACGGAGGTATTCTGCTGCGCCAGCGCGGCTGGCATCCACATGCACACGCCGAGCGCCAGCGCGGCCGCGAGGACGCGCGCTTGCTGATTCTGAAGACGTCGATCCAAAGGAAGGCCCTCTGTCGGGCGCCCGCCCGCTCCATGCCGGCCGGCGCCATTGAGCCCCCTGCTACACTGTAATTCCCTGGAAAAACAAGGGAGCCCCCGCTCTACCAGCGCCGGACGAAGAGAAGACTCGCGGCCACCTTCAACGCGGGGCCCGTCACCTGCCCGCGCAGCTCGCTCGCGCCCTCGGCGAAACGCAGCTCCATGCCGCTCAAGGTGAGTCGCGAGTCCGTGCCCAGACTCCAGCGTCTACCGCCCACGGCCTCCGCGGCCCGCGCGAGGGCGGTGTCGAAATCGGTACCCGAGGGCAGGAAGCGGAGCTGCTCGACGATCCACGGCACCTCGACGCGCCCGGGGATGAGAGGGGATTCCGGGCCAGCCAGGGCGCGCAGGATGCCCGGGCCCGTCGCCTCGGGCAGGAAGACGAGGGAGCCAGGACGGAGGACCGCGTGCCCCATCTGCTCGGCGCCACTCGGCTCTCGGAACGCCGCCATGAAACAGGCCACCGGGGACAGGCGCGCGTGGTCGGCTCCGCTGACGAGTCCGGGCAGCCGGCGGCGAAGCTCCAGCGCCCCGGTGAGGTGCGCGGCGCGCTCCGCCTCCACCCGCTCCATCTCCTCGCCGAGTTCGTGGCTCCACTTGCTCCACTCGTGGCGCCTGGCTCCCAACAGCAGGGGCAGCAAGCCGCCCACCTTCTGGAGTTCATGGGGCCCAGGCACCGGCCTCGGGCCCAGCTCGACGAGCCCCTGTGCGAGCAGCGCGAGTCGCTCCAGGTCCTCCACGAGCGACGGAGCCCCGGAGGTCCGGACGTACCAGCCGAGCCGCTCGTGGACGAGCGCCTCCAGCCGGGCCCGACGGGCTCGCACGTCCCGGAGGAAGGCGGGGCCCGGTGCGCTCTCCGGCCAGCCCTCGGACTCCGCGCGCCGCAGGACGCGCTCCAGGGCCTCCGTATACGTGGACTCGCAGTCCAGGACGGACCGGACGAGCTCGGGCTCTCGCCGCAGGCGGCACTCCCAGCCCCACCACCAGGAGAGGGCCCGCTGGAGCCGGACATGGTGCCCGCTGGCGGCCTCCAACACCTCGAGGCGCCCCTCGAGCTGGCGCCTTACGTCCTCGACCGAGGGGCCTCGCATGCGCTCATCTAATCACGGACTCCGGGCCCGGCGCCGCAGGGCGTCACCCATCTCCCCAAGGGGCAGGACTTCACCCACCGCGCCCCGCTCGATGGCCGCTCGGGGCATGCCGAATACCACGCAGCTCGCCTCGTCCTGCGCCAGCGTCGCGGCTCCCGCCCGCTTCATCGCCAGCAGCCCGTCCGCGCCGTCGTCCCCCATCCCCGTCAGCAGCACCCCCACCGCGTTCGGCCCCGCTGCCCTCGCCACCGAGTGGAACAGCACGTCCACGCTCGGCTTGTGCCCCGACACCCGCGCCCCATCCAGCACATCCACCTCGTAGTGCCCGCCGCTGCGCCGCACCCGCAGGTGCCGGTTGCCTGGGGCGATCAACGCCCTGCCCCGCATCACCCGGTCCCCCTGCGCCGCCTCCTTCACCTCGATGCGGCAGACCTGCTGCAACCGTCTGGCGAAGGCCGCGGTGAACAGCTCCGGCATGTGCTGCACGATGACCAGGCCCAGGCAGTCCGGCGGCATCGACACCAGCAGTTGCCGCAGCGCCTCCGTGCCCCCCGTGGAGGCCCCCACCGCCACCACCTTGTCCGTCGTCACCGTCAGCAGCGAGGGCGAGGACGGCCGCTCCAGCACCGCCACGGAGGTCCGCCTCACCAGCCGGGGACGCGACCGCGCCGCGTTGCGGAGGGACTCCACGAAGCGCGCCCGCGACTCACGCAGGAAGTCTCCCACCCCCAACATGGGCTTGGAGATGATCTCCACCGCGCCCTCCTGGAGCAGACGCACCGCCGTCTCCGAGCCCGGTCCCGCCAGCCCGGTGCACACCACCACCGGCACCGGAGCCTCCTCGCGCATGAGCTGGCGCAGGAACGTCAGCCCGTCCATGCGCGGCATCTCCAGGTCCAGGAGGACCACGTCCGGCCGTTGGCTCTTCATCTTCTGCTGGGCGATGAGCGGATCCGACGCCACCTCCACCACCATGTCCGGCACGTGCTCCAGCAGCAGCAGCACGCCCTGGCGCACCACCGCCGAGTCATCCACCACCAGCACCCGCAGCACCGGAGCCATGCCCTACCCGCGAGGAGCGGGTCCTCCCACCGGGGAGCGCAACGCATAGACGGTGGGCATCAACGTGCGCACGCGCCCCCCGAGCCCCGCCATGCTCTCGGAGTGGCCGAGGAAGAGGAGCCCGTGGGGCGACAGGTGGCTCAGCAGCCGCTCCACCGCCCGGGCCTTCGAGGCCGCGTCGAAGTAGATGAGGACGTTGCGGCAGAAGACGAGGTCGAAGCGCCCCATCAGCCCCTGGCCATCGTTCAGGTTCACCCGCTGGAAGCGCACCAGCGAGCGCAGCTCGGGGCCCGCCTTCATCTTCCCCTCCTGGCTGCCCGTGCCCTTGAGCATGTACGCCCGGAGGTAGTGCCTTGGAATCTCCCCGGCCTTGTCCACCGGCCAGAGCGCCTGACGCGCCCGCTCCAGCACGCGCGTGGACAGGTCCGTCGCCAGGATGTCGATGTCCCAGCCCTCCTCCGCCGGCAGGTGGTGGCGCAGCACCATGGCCAGGGTGAAGGGCTCCTCGCCCGAGGAGCACCCCGCGCTCCACACCCGCACCCGTCGCCCCTCGCCGCTCCCGGTGTCCCCGTGAGCACGCCAGCGCGGCAACACCTCGCGCTCCAGGAACTCGAAATGCTTCGGCTCGCGGAAGAAGCGTGTCTCGTGCGTGCAGATGGCGTCCAGCATCCGCACCCGCTCGGCCGCGTCGTCCCCCACCCGCGACAGGTAGGCGCCGAACGAGAGGCCCCCCAGCTCGCGCAGCCGGCGCGAGAGCCGGCCCACCAGCAGCGCCTTCTTGGCGGGCGACAGCCAGATGCCCGCCTCCTGGTAGACGAGCCGCTGGTAGCCGGTGAACTCCCGATCGCTGACCGCGAAGGCCTCGTGGTGCCCGTCACCCTTCCGCGGCTCGCCCCTCGCCTCGATCATGGCGCTCACGAACCGGTGGAGGTGGCGGGCGGGGACTCGAGCGTACTGGCCGTCAGCACCTCCTGGCTGCTGAGCACCTTGTCGATGTCCAGCAGCAGGACGAACTTCCGGCCCGCGCCCGTCCGACCCATGCCCACCAGGTAGTCCACGGGCACCGGCGTGCCAAAGGAGGGCGGCGGCAGCACGTCTCCGGGCTCCAGGTCCATGACCTGGCCGATCGAGTCCGCCAGCAGCCCCAGCACGAGGCGCTCGCCGCCCAGCTTCACCTCCACCACCACGATGCAGCTCCACCGGGTAAGGGTGGCCGGGGGCATGCCCAGCTTCACCGGCAGGTCCACCACCGGCACCACGCTGCCTCGCAGGTTGAACACCCCTCGCACCCACACGGGCGCGCCGGGGATGCGCGTCACCGTGTCGTACTCGATGATCTCCTTCACCTGGAGGATGCCGAGCGCGTACTCCTCTCCGGCGAGGATGAAGCTGAGGTACTGCATGGACGTGGCGGAGGTCTGTTCGCTCATGGCCGACACCTAGAAACGCTTGAACTCGCGGTCCTCATCCTGGAGCACCACGGGGACGGAGGCCCGGGGGGCCACCGGAGTCACGGCGGCGAGCCCCTTGGCCGCGGCCTTCAGCCCCTGCGCGGCGGAGGGCGCCTGTACCCCCGGCGACCCACCCGGAGCGGACCGGGACACCGGGCGTGAGAAGAAGCGCTCGGCGCCACCTTCCACGTGGAAGAAGGACACGAGCTGACTGAGCGCCTCGGCCTGGGCCGACATCTCCTCGGCGGTGGACGCCAGCTCCTCGGACGCCGAGGCGTTGCGCTGCGTCACCTGATCCACGTGCAGCATGGCCTTGTTCATCTGCGCGACGCCGCTGGCCTGCTCGGTGGAGGCGGCCACCACCTCCTGCACCAGATCCGTCGTCTTGCGGATGGAGGGCACCAGATCCTCCAGCAACTGCCCCGAGCGCGTCGCCACCTTCACGCTGGTGGAGGCCAGCCCCGAAATCTCCCGGGCCGCCGTCCGGCTGCGCTCGGCCAGCTTGCGCACCTCGGTGGCCACCACCGCGAAGCCCTTGCCATGCTCCCCCGCGCGCGCCGCTTCGATCGCCGCGTTGAGCGCCAGCAGGTTCGTCTGGTAGGCGATCTCCTCGATGATGGAGATCTTCTCCGCGATGGAGCTCATCGCCTCCACCGTCTCCTTCACCGCCTTGCCGCTCTCGTCGGCATCCTTGACGCCCTGCACCGCCATCCGCTCCATCTGCCGGCTGTGATCCCTGTTCTGGGTGATGCTGGCCGTCATCTGCTCCAGGCTGGAGGTCGTCTCCTCCACGCTGCTGGCCTGCTCGCTGGTGCCCTGCGCCAGGCTCTGCGAGGAGGCGGACACCTGGGCGGAGGCCGAGGCCAGCGCGCCGGCGCCCTCGCGCACCTCGCCGATGACCTGACCGAGCTTGCGCACCATGCGCTGCATGGCCATCAGCAACCGGCCCGTCTCGTCCTCCGTCTCGGAGGAGATGTGCACGGTGAGGTCTCCCTCCGCGATGCGGTCCGCCACCGTCACCGCACGAACCAGCGGCCGGGAGATGAGCCGGGCGAGGAGCAGGCACAGCACGAGACCGAAGGCCGAGCTGCCCAGCAGCACGCCGATGATCCACGCCCGCGCCGACGCGTACGTCTGGGTCGCGCGCGAAGCCGCCTGATCCGAGCCCTCGCGGTTGACGATGACCAGCTCATCGAGCTTGTCGCTCAAGGCGTTGAAGTCGGCGTGCATGGGACCGAGCACCAGCGCCAGGGCCTCCTCGTCCTGGTTCTGCTGCGACAACCGCAGCAGTCTGGAGTGGTCGCGCAGGTAGGCCTCCCACAGCCGCTTGAACTCCTCATGGAGCTTGCGCTCGCGCTCCGAGGTGACGAGCGGCTCGTACCTGACGAACGTTTCGCGGAGGCTCTGGAGTTCGCTCTCCAGGTCCTTTTCCGCGTCACCCATCTGCTGGGGTGTGGTCGCGAGGATGTGCTCGAGTTGGGCGATGCGGAAGTCCGAGGTGTCGGTGTTCATGCGTCCGAGCACCTCCACGCTGGGCAGCCAATTGGTGGCGATTTCATTCGAGGCCTCGCGCACATCGGACAACTGGAGGAGCGCGAAGACGCCGAGGAAGGCGGTGAGGCCCAGCAGGCCCAGGAAGACGAGGAAGAGCTTGGAGGCGATCTTCAGGTTGTGGAACCAGGTCATGAGGTTTCCAGAGGGGAAAGGAGGACTCGGGCAGCGGCGGGAGGAGCCGTCTTCAGCGCCTGGAGGAGGAGCGTGGGTACGTCGAGGATGAGGGCCACCCGCCCATCACCCAGCAGGGTGGAGCCGGCCAGCCCGGGCAGTCCCTGACAGGGCTTGCCCAGGGGCTTGATGACCGTCTGGCCCTGGCCGAGCAGCGTGTCCACGGCGAGGCCCGCCTGACCGCGGCCGTGGCCGATGACGACGATGTTCTCGCGCGGAGGCGGCTCCCCCTCGAGCCGCAGGTGCTCGCGCAGGCGGAGGTAGGGCAGCGGTGCACCGCGCAGGTTGAAGACGCCGGTGCGGCCAGGGCGGCGCTCGTCGCGCGGCAGCTCCACGCACTCCAACACGTTTTCCAACGGAATCACGTACGTCTCGTCCCCCACTCCCACGGAGAAGCCCTCGATGATGGAGAGGGTGAGGGGCAGGCGCAGGCTGAAGGTGGTGCCCTGGCCGGGCGCGGTGTCCACGAGGATGGTGCCGCGCAGCGCCTCCACGTTGCGCTTCACCACGTCCATGCCCACGCCGCGGCCGGACAGCTCGGTGACACGCTCGGCGGTGGAGAAGCCCGGCTCGAAGATGAGGCGGAAGAGGTCCGCGTCGGCGCGCTCCTCCTCGGGGCCCAGCAGCCCGCGCTCACGTGCCCGCGCGGCGATGCGCGCCCGGTCCAGCCCGGCCCCGTCATCGATGATCTGGATGACGATGCTGCCCGCCTCGTGGAAGGCCCGCAGAGTCAGCGTGCCGGTGGGCTCCTTGCCCCGCGCCTGACGCACCTCGGGCGCCTCCAGCCCGTGGTCCATCGCGTTGCGCACCAGGTGGGTGAGGGGGTCTCGAATGAGCTCGGCGATGGTGGTGTCCACCTCCACGTCCTCGCCGCTCACCTCCAGCCGCACCCACTTGCCAGTGCTCAAGTTCAGGTCGCGCACCATGCGAGTGAAGGGCTGGAAGGTGCGGCCGATGGGCACCATCCGCACCTTCATCACCAGCTCCTGGAGGTCCAGGCAGAGCCTGTCCGCCTCGCGGTGTGCCTCCAGCAGCTGCTGGGACGTATAGAGGTGCGCCTGTGCGAGCATGGAGGTGAGGCGCCCACGTGCGATGGCGATCTCCCCGGTGAGGTCCATCATCCGGTCCAGCCGGTTCAGCCCTACCCGGAGGGTGCGCTCGCGGGCCGGGAAAGCCTCGCCGTGCTCGGTGGACCCCTCCCCGAGCCCGGGCCGCTGCGTGTCACCCGCCCCCGAGCGCCCCTCGATGGGCCGAGCGGCCTGGACGGTGGAGGCGAGGAGCTGGTGCACATCTTTCGCCGGCAGGCGTAAATCCGGCTCGGTCACGGGCCGCAGGCCCACCAACTCCCGGAGCGCGTCCACCGACTGAAGCAGCAGCGTGCCCAGCCCCGAGTGCAGCACGAGCACCCCGGCCTCCAGCCGGGTGAGCAGGTCCTCCAGGGTATGGGCCAGTTCCACCGCCTCGGTGAAGCCCATCACGGAGGTGCCACCCTTCAGGGTGTGCACCGTGCGGAAGACCGCTCGCAGGGTCTCCGCCCCGGGAGACACCTCCAGGGCGAGCAACTCCTGCTCCAGGCTGACGAGCTGCTCCTCGGTCTCGGTGAGGAAGACAGCGTAGACCTTCTCCAACTCGGGCTTCATCTCCCCGTGTCAAGAGCAAATCCCAAGCCAATGTCCGACCGTCAACAACTCCCCGGAATCGCGACAGCGCGCCGTGACATCCACGGACGGTGTCTGAAACCTGGATTCTGGATTCTAGATTCTGGACGAGAGGCCCAGTCGCTTGAGCTTCTGGTACAGCGAGCTGCGCGGAATACCGAGCCGTCTGGCCGCCCGCTCCACGTGCCCGCCCTCCGCGGCGAGCACCCGCTCGATGTGGCGGCGCTCCAGCTCTTGCAGGGTCAGATCCAGGTCCGAGCCCTCGGACGGAGGGCCCCTGGGCTCCGCCGGTAAGGGAGAGAGGGCCCGCGCGAGGACATGGTTGAACTGGAGGTCGTCTGACGTCAGGGCGGGCGTCGAGGAGAGGAGCACGGCGCGCTCCAGCACGTTGCGCAGCTCGCGGAGGTTGCCGGGCCATGCGTAGGCCCCCAGGGCCGCCTCGGCCGCGGGCGTCAGCTCCAACCCGGGGCGTCCGAGTTCGCGGGAGAGCCGCGCGAGCAGGTCCCGGGCGATGACGGGGATGTCGCCAGGCCGCTCGCGCAGCGCGGGCAGGCGCAGGGGCAGGGTGCTGATGCGGAAGTACAGGTCCCCGCGGAAGCGCTGCGCCCGCACGGCCTCGGACAGGTCCTGGTGGGTGGCGGCCAGGAGGCGCACGTCCACCGAGCGATCCTCCACCTCGCCCAGGCGGCGGAAGCGCTTCTCCTCGAGCACCTTGAGGAGCTTGGGCTGCACCTGGAGGTCCATGTCACCAATCTCGTCGAGGAACACGGTGCCGCGGTGGGCCACCTCCAACAGGCCCTGCTTGCGGGTGACGGCGCTGGTGAAGGCCCCGCGCTCGTGGCCGAAGAGTTCCGTCTCGAGGAACTGGGGCATCAACCCCGCGCAGTTGAGCTGCACCAGGGGGCCTCCGGCGCGCGAGCCGTGCATGTGCAGCCAATGGGCGAGCACGCCCTTGCCAGTGCCCGTCTCCCCTTGGATGAGGACGGGGCTGTCGCTGTCCAGCAGACGGCGCGCGGTGGCCTCCAGGTCGCGGATGGCCCGGCTGTCGCCGAGGAAGGGGTTGAGCTCGTCGGCATGGCTCGCGGCCTGTGCCTGCTGACGGCGGCGGGTCTGCTGCGCCTCCAGCAACCGCTCCACCATCACCAGCAGGGTGGGCAGCTCCACCGGCTTGGGCAGGAAGTGCTCCGCGCCCTGTTTGATGACCTGGATGGCGGTGTCGATGGAGACATGCGCGGTGAGCACCAGCACGGGGATGGAGGGGTCCACCGCCCTCATCTCCGGGAGCAGGTCCAGCGCGGTGCCATCACCCAGTCTGTAGTCGAGCAGCACCAGGTCCGGCCGGGAGGTGCGGAAGAGCTCGCGGGCCGCACGGCAGTCCTCCGCCTCCAGGACCTCCAGGCCGTGCGCCTCGAGGAAGTGACGGATGCCGAAGCGGACCGCTGGCTCGTCATCGACCACCAGAATCCGGCGCTGCATTCACTCCTCCCTCCGCTGGGAGGAAGACCCGGACCTCGGCGCCTCCCTCGGGCCCGTTGCCCACGGAGACCGAGCCGTGATGTTCCTCGACGATACGTTGCACGATGGCGAGGCCCAAGCCCACCCCCCCGGCGCGATGGGAGAAGAAGGGCTCGAAGACGCGGGGGAGCTCCTCGGGTGAGAAGCCCGGCCCCTGATCCATCACCAGACACTCGACCCGGGGGCCAGCCTCGTCCGCGAGTCCCCGCGCGGTGAGCCGCACGGTGGTGCCGCGCGGGGAGTGCTGAAGCGCGTTGGCCAGCAGGTTCTGGAATACCTGGACGAGCCGGCTCGGATCCATGGGGACGCGAGGCAGGCCCGGCTCCGCCCGCACCTCGACCTGGACCTCGCGCTCGCGGGCGAGGGCGGCGGTGAGGTCCACGGACTCGTGGAGCACGCTGGAGAGCGTACAGGGATGGAGCTCGGTGGACGGCGGGCGGCCGTAGGTGAGCAGCCCGTGCATGAGCTGGTGCAGGCGCGACACCTCGCGCCGGAGCATGGAGACATAGGGCGCGTGCTCCGGCGAGTGGCCGAAGCGCGCATCGAAGGCCTCCAGGGTGGCGGAGATGCCGAAGAGGGGATTGCGCACCTCGTGGGCCACGCCGGCCACCAGCGCGCCCATCCGCGACAGCAGCTCGTTGCGGCGCAGAGCCTCCTGCGCCTCGCGCAACCGGGCCTCGGTCTCGCGGCGGGCGGTGATGTCACGCGTCACTCCGGCGAAGCCACGAAGCCGGCCATCCGGGTGCCACAGCGCCGTGTAGAGGGTACGGGAGTAGAAGCGCGAGCCATCCTTGCGCACCCGCCAGCCCTCGGTCCGCGCCTGTCCCTGTTGCTCCGCCTCGTCCAACACCCGCTGGGGCAGGCCCGAGGCGAGGTCCTCCTCGAGGTAGACGTGCGAGAGGTGTTTCCCGAGGGCCTCCGTGGCGCAATAGCCCGTGACGCGCTCGCCCCCCGTGTTCCAGCACACGACGCGCCCATCCGGCCCGAGCATGAAGACGGCGGCATCCTCCACGGTATCGACCAGGAGGCGGAAGACCTCATCATGGCCCGGGTCGTCGGGACTCATGAGCGAACAGGGGCATGTGCCGTCGGTGGCCCCGGGAACGCCGGTTTGGAGTGAGGGAGGAGGCATGGCGCAAAGAAACCCCCGAGAGCGGAGCGTCATTGCTCGGAGGAGAAACAAATGGGAGGCCCTGGGTACCCCGCTCGGCGGGCGGGGCGAGCCGACACGCCTCCTGGCCTTCAACCGCCCGCCCCCCTGCCCCCTCCCCTCTCCCTGGATGGAGAAGTCCGGGAGGCCGGATTGCTCGGAGAGGACCGCCCGTGACATGAAGGAGGCCATGTCCTTCTTGCACCAGGCGGTGATCTTCCTGGCGGCCGCGGTCGTGTCCGTCCCCATCTTCAAGCGGCTCGGGCTGGGCTCGGTGCTCGGCTACCTCGCGGCGGGCATGGTCATCGGCCCCTGGGGCGTGGGGCTCATCTCCGACGTGGAGGCCATCCTCCACTTCGCCGAGCTGGGCGTGGTGCTGCTGCTCTTCCTCATCGGCCTGGAGCTCCAGCCCTCGCGCCTGTGGGAGATGCGCCGCTCGGTGTTCGGCCTCGGCGGCGCGCAGGTGCTCGGGACAGGGGCGCTGCTGGCCGGGGTGGGGCTGCTGCTCGGGCTGCGGCTGCCCACGGCGCTCATCGCCGGGCTGGGGCTGTCGCTGTCCTCCACGGCCTTCGCGCTCCAGTTGCTCGCGGAGAAGAACGAGCTGACCACCGAGCACGGGCGGGCCTCCTTCGGCATCCTGCTGTTCCAGGACCTGGCCGTCATCCCGCTGCTGGCGCTGCTGCCCTTCCTCGGGGAGAGCACCACCCCGTCGACGGAGCCCGGGTGGCTGTCGGTCCTCAAGGTGGTGGCGGTGCTGGCGGGCGTCGTCCTGGGAGGCCGCTACGTGCTGCGGCCCGTCTTCCGCATCGTGGCCTCGGTGCACAGCCAGGAGCTCTTCACCGCCACCGCGCTGCTGCTGGTGGTGGGCACCGCGCTGCTGATGGGCCAGGTGGGGCTGTCCATGGCGCTCGGCGCCTTCCTCGCCGGCGTGCTGCTGGCGGACTCGGAGTACCGCCACGAGCTGGAGGCCGACATCGAGCCCTTCAAGGGCCTGTTGCTGGGCCTCTTCTTCATCGCCGTGGGCATGTCGGTGAACATCGGCCTGCTGGCCAGCGGCCCGGTGCGGGTGGTGGGCCTGGTGCTCGGGCTGGTGCTGCTCAAGGGGCTGGTGCTCTACGCGCTGGGCAAGTGGGTCTTCAAGAATCACGAGCCCGCCTTGAGCCTGGCGGTGGTCATCTCCCAGGGCGGCGAGTTCGCCTTCGTGCTCTTCGGGCTCGCGGTGGGCTTCCGGGTGATGGAGCGCGAGCTGGCGGACCTGCTGGTGGTGGTGGTCAGCCTCTCCATGGCCGTCAGCCCGGTGCTCTTCGCCGCCTACGACAAGCTCGTGCGGCCCCGCTTCCGCAAGAAGGTCCAGCGGGAGTTCGACGTGGCCCCCGAGGAGGATCACCCCGTCATCGTCGCGGGCTTCGGGCGCGTGGGGCAGGTGGTGGGACGTCTGCTGCGCGCCAAGCACATCGGCTTCACCGCCCTGGACGCCAGCCCCGAGCACATCGACTTCCTCAAGAACTTCGGCAACACGAAGCTCCACTACGGCGACGCCTCGCGGTTGGACCTGCTGCGGGCGGCGCGCGCGGACAAGGCGAAGGTGTTCGTGCTGGCCATCGACGACGTGGAGGCCTCGATGCGCACGGCGGAGACGGTGAAGCAGCACTTCCCCCACCTCACCATCTTCGCGCGCGCCCGCAACCGGCAGCACGCCTACCGGCTGCTCAACCTGGGCATCACCCACGTCATGCGCGAGACGTACGCCGGCAGCATCGAGATGACGGGCGACATCCTCCAGGAGCTGGGGCTCACGTGGTCGGAGACCAAGAGCGCGCTGGTGCGCTTCCGGGAACACGACGAGGCCCTCATCCAGGCCACCTACAAGCACCACGGGGACCAGAAGAAGCTCATCGAGCTGGCGGCCAAGGCGCGCGCGGAGCTGGAGGAGCTGTTCAAGCAGGACGAGGAGAAGAAGTCCGCCTGAGGCGACGCCTCACTCCTGCATCTGCTCGCCGAAGAGGAGCTGGACGAGCGGCAGCTCCTGCGCTTTGCAGAAGATGTAGACGTGGTCGCCCGGCAGGAGCGTCGTGCCCCCCTTGGGCGTCACCAGATCGTTGCCGCGCACGATGAGCGACACCACGGCGGAGCCGGGCAGGGGCAGATCGGCGATGGTGGCCCCCGCCACGGCGGAGGCCGGGTCCAGGTAGAAGGGCACCAGCTCGCCGTTGAGCAGCAGGGTGGACGTCAGCTCCAGCATGGCCGTGGGCGGAGGCGGCGCGAGCGAGACGAGCCCCAGCCGGCGCGTCACCCACCCCACCGTGGCACCGGGGACGAGCGCGTTCACCACCACGATGAAGAACACCACGTTGAAGATGGGCAGCGAGCCCGGGGCCTCGGCCAGCACGGGGAAGGTGGCGAGGATGACGGGCACCGCGCCGCGCAGGCCCACCCAGCCCACGTAGAGGGCCTCGCGCCAGGCGAAGCGGAAGGGCAGCAGGCAGAGCACCACCACCAGGGGCCGCGCGACGAAGGCCAGCACCAGCCCCAGCCCGAGCCCCGTCCACGCCACGTCCACCAGCGCCGAGGGGAAGGCGAGCAGCCCGAGCATGAGGAACATGCCCACCTGCGCCAGCCAGGCGATGGCGTCGTGCACGCGCAGCAGGCCGCTGCGGTAGCGGATGGCCTCGTTGCCCAGCAACATGGCGCAGAGGTACACGGACAGGAAGCCGCTGCCGTGGAAGAGCGTGGGCAGCCCGAAGGCGACGAAGGCCATCGCGAGGGTGAGGACGGGGTAGAGGCCACCGGCCGGCAGGCGCACGTGCTTGAGGATGTACCGGCCCGCGTAGCCAATCCCCACGCCCAGGACCGCGCCCACGAACATCTCGCTGGCGGCCTCGAGCAGGATGCCCCAGCCGATGGGGACCCCACTCACGAGCGCCCCGGTGAGCCCGATGGTGAGGATGACGGCCATGGGGTCGTTGAGGCCCGACTCCAGCTCCAGCGTCACCCCCACGCGGCGCTTGAGGTGCAGGCCGCTGCCGCGCAGCACGGAGAAGACGGCCGCCGCGTCCGTGGAGGACACGATGGCCCCGAGCAGGAAGGCCTGCTTCCACTCGAAGCCGAAGAGGTGGGCGGCCACGCCCATGACGGCGGCCGTGCCCATGACGCCCAGCGTGGCGAGCACCCCCGCGGGCCGGATGCCCTCGCGCACGGCGGCCAGTGGGGTGTTGAGGCCACCGTCGAAGAGGATGAGCACGAGCGCGACGGTACCGAGCCGGAAGGTGAAGCCGTAGTCCTCGAACTCGATGCCGCCGAAGCCCTCGGAGCCGCCCAGTACGCCCAGGAGGATGAAGAGCAGCGCCACCGGAATGCCGAACCGTCCGGCGGCCCGGCTGAAGAGCGCGCACACCCCCATCAGGACGCCGAGCGCCGTCAGGAGGAACGCCGTGGCCATGGGCTCGTTGAGCTGCATCCGCCCAAGGCCTCTACCACGGAGTGGGACCCGGCAAAGGCCCTCCGTCCAGCGGGGCCGCACGGAATGCCCGGTGGCGGAAGCTGTCCTCACTCGGGGCTGGGCACGGGCCCGCTCCTTGGCGAGGCTGGGGCCCGTGGACACCCTGCCCGCTCCCGACGAGCTCGAGCCCCTTCTCTCCGCCGCGCTGGCCCTGCCCGCGCTCAAGCCCCATGCCGCCCGCCTCGAGCGGCTGCGCCGCGACTACGCGCGTGGTCTCGAGCGGAAGGACGCCCCGCTCGCCGTGGCCCTCGTCGGCGCCACCGGCGCGGGCAAGTCCACCCTCCTCAACGCGCTGTCGGGGCAGGCCCTCGCGCGTGAAGGCGAGGACCGGCCCACCAGCACCGCCGCCACCCTCTTCGCCCCCGAGGGCGCGGGCCTGGAGGAACTGGCCCAGGTGGGTGCCAAGGTGCTGCGCTACACGCCCGGCCCCCAGGGGCTGTGGAGCGGTCAGGTGTTCATCGACACGCCGGACCTCAACAGCGTGGCCACCGTCCACCGTGAGGTGGCCCGCGCCGCGCTGGAGCGCGCGGACATGGCCCTGGTGGTCATGCACCGCGGCAGCGTGGCCGAGGCCACCCAGGTGGAGTTCCTCGCCGAGTTCGCGCGGCGCCGCGCACTCGTGTTCCTCGTCAACTTCGCGGACGAGCTGTCGCCCGAATCGCGCGAGGCCCTCAAGTCCCAGGCGCGCCGGCTGGCCGCGGAGCAGTTCGGCCTGCCGCTGGAGTCCGTGCCCGTCTTCGCCATCAGCGCCCGGGCAGCCAAGGAGGGAAAGGATCCCTCGGGCGAGTTCGGCGCCCTCCTCTTCCACCTCAAGTCCCTGGCCACCCAGGCGGTGGCCGAGCGGGTCCGGCGCTCGAATGCCCGGGGGGCGTTGGAGGAACTCATCTCCCTGGCCGAGGGCGCGCTGAAGCAGACGGAGGACACGCTGGCCCGGACGCGTGGGGCGCTGGAGTCGGGGCTCTCGCGGGCCTCGGCGGGGCTGCGGGCGGACTTCGACGCGCGACTCGCGCTGGCGCAGGGCTTCCTGGCCTCGGAGGTGCGGCACCAGGCGGCGGGGCGCTTCTGGGGCCCGGCGGCGTGGGGCATGCGGCTGTCCTATGTGGGGGCCGGGGGACTGGGAGCGGCGACGCTGGTGGCACGGCGCAGCCTGCCGGTGGGGCTGGCCGTGGCCGCCACCTCCACCGTGCTGGACGCGGTGCGGGACAGGACGCGCGCCCGGGCGGCGGAATCGGCGGTGGTGGAGCCCTTCGAGGATGACCTCTCCGTGGAGGGCGCCGCGCGCGCCGCGCTGACCGAGGCACGCGGTCTGGCCCACGCGAGCGGGCTGTCCCCCGAGGTGCTGGGGCTGCCGGACGTGGAGATGCTGCTGGCGGAGCTGAAGTCCGCGCGCGCGAGCGCCTGGCGCTACACCGTCACCACGGCGGTGGCCGAGGCGGTGGCGGGCTGGTGGCGCACGGCCCGCTGGCTGGTGCTGCCACTCATCAACCTGCCCCTGCTGGCGCTGCTGGGACACGTGGGCTACCGCGTGGTGCGCGCGTACGTGGAGGGCCCGCTGCTGGGCCTGGACTACTTCGTCAACGCGGGGGCCCTCTTCGCGCTGCTGGCCGCGGCCGGGGCGCTCCTCGCGTCGGCGAGCCTCGCGGGCACCACCCGCGCCGTCCGCCGCTCGGGGCAGGCGCGCTTCGTCGCGCTCCTGGAGACACTCGGGGGCCGCATGGGAGAGACCATCCAGGACAGCCTCCGCTCCGGTCGGGAGGCCGCCCGCGCCCTGCTCCGGCTACGCTGAGCGGGTCACCCTGCGCCGCAGCCGCTCGTAGAGGTCGAGCACCAGCCGGAGTTCCTCCTCGGTGCGTCGCTCGATGCCGGCGTGGTCCCCGCTCTCGTAGAGGTCCCACACCCCCTTGCTGGAGCCCTTCTGCTCCTTCAGCCCCAGACGCCCCGCCATCTCCCGGGTCGTCTTGGGGTAGAGGATGGGCTCCTCGGGGAAGAGGAAGCTGGCCTCGTTGGAGAGCTCGATGGGCCGGGCCTTGAAGAAGACCTCGAAGAGCTCGGCCGGGTCGGCGATCTCATTGAAGAGCGAGCGGCAGTAGAGCGCCGGCAGGTCGAACTTGGCGATGCCCGCGCCACAGACGACCAGGTCCTTCGCCGGCTTGCCGAGCACGCGCACGCCCTCGTCCCGCTGCCGCTGCCACTCCAGCTCGAAGCGCGCCTTGATGGCCCGGAGCAGGGCGGCCTCGGACTCGAAGTTCCACAGCCACAACCCGTCGAACCGGGGCGCCTCCGGGATGGGCTCGTCGAAGCGCTTGCTGAAGAAGCAGCCACCCAGCAGCAGGTGGCTCGGCCTCGCGGGATTCACGACGAGCGAGCTCAAGCTCGTGGCGCGGTCGCTCGGAGGCGCATAGGCCTCCAGGTCGAAGAACAACATGGCCACCTCGTCGGGGGTTCACCGCCGAGGCGCAGGCTACCACGGGGTCTCCGGGCAGCCCGCCGCCCCGTGAGGCACTACTCGGTGCGGACCGCCTGGCGCGAGCCACCGGCGGCGTCCGACTCGCGAGCCGCGGAGGAGGCCTCACGCCGCTGCGCGTTCTCGAGGATGGCCTTGGCCCCGGCGGGGATACCACCCGCGGCCTGCTCCCCCTCGGGAGGCGGGGCCCCGGCGGGAGACAGCGGCTCGTTGCCACGCGCCGCGTCATGGGCGGCCATCACCGGCATGTCGCCGGTATTGCCACACGCGGGAGCGGCGATGAGGGTGTCACGCACCGGGTCGCCATAGCCGGCGATGAGGGCGGGGGTGGACGGGTTGTTCCACCCGGAGCCCACCGTGCGGGCCACCTTGAAGTGCAGGTGGGGGCCGCAGGACCAGCCGGTGTTGCCCGAGTAGCCGAGCAGCTGTCCCTTGCGCACCGTGTCACCGGGCTTCACCACCACGGCGCTGAAGTGCAGGTACTGGGTCTCGACGCCGCCCGCGTGGGCGACGACGACGTAGTTGGCGTACTGCGCCATCTTCGGGTCGCACGCGCCCTGGGTGCTGTCGCCGCGCGCCAGGCGCACCACGCCCTCCTGGGCGGACACGATGGGCGTGCCCACGGGCATGCGGAAATCCCAGGCGTAGGTGTCGTTCTGCAGGTGGCTGCCCGTGTCGTGACCCTGGCTCACCGGGAACACACGGCCACAGGCGAAGGGGACGCCCATTTCAGGCGCCACCGTGTTGCGGGGGGAGGGGACTGCCGGAGCGGATGCGAGAAGAAAGAGCGTGGGCAGGATCATGGGTAGGCCGCGCGAAAACGACGGAATACCCTCCCAGTATTCCAAATCATTTTCGGCCCTGCTGCTCGCCCGCTGGTCTCGGGAACAACCAGCCAGGCAGCACGGTTGGCCGCGCCGCCCGGGGACACCGGGTCGTCAGAGGGGGGAAGAACACGACATGCGGCGAGAAACATGGTGGCCTCGGTGGATGGCCTTGAGCCTGGCGCTCTGGATGACGGCCTGCCGGACGACGTCCGCGGCACCGGCTGAGAAGGAGCTCTCCAGGCAGACGGTGGCCTTCGTGGACGTGAACGTGGTGCCCATGGACTCCGAGCGCCTGCTCGCACACCAGACAGTGGTGGTGCGTGAAGGTCGCATCCTCGCGCTGGGGCCGGTGGACTCCACGCGGGTGCCCTGGGGCGCGGTGCGCGTCGAGGGCCAGGGCCGCTACCTCATGCCGGGGCTGGTGGACATGCACCTGCACCTCGTGCCGGGACGAGGACAACCGGAGGACCCCGCGGGCCAGGTGCTCGCGCTGCTGCTCGCCAACGGCGTCACCTCGGCGCGGGCGCTGGGCGGCCCCAAGGATACCGCGCTCCTCGTGCGCGACCGGGTGGCACGGGGCGAGGTGCTCGGACCCACGCTGCGCGTGGCGGCCCCCTCGCTCCACGGCAAGTCGGTGCAGGGCCCCGAGCAGGCGCGCCAGCGGGTGCGCGAGTACAAGGCGGCGGGCTATGACGGGCTGAAGACGCACGGCTTCCTCGGCCGCGAGACGTACGACGCGATGGTGGCCGAGGCACGGGCCCAGGGCCTCGCGGTGAGCGGCCACGTGACGCCGGACGTGGGCCTCTTCCACGCGCTGGAGTCCGGGCAGCAGATTGAACACCTGGACGGCTACCTCAACGAGCTGCTGCCGGAGAACGACCCGGCGCGGGCGGAGGTGGGACAGGTGGAGGTGGGCGACGCGCTGGACCGGATGGACGCGGCGCGCATCCCCGTGCTGGCGGAGGCCACGCGGAAGGCGGGCGTGTGGAGCTCGCCCACGCTGGCGCTCTTCGAGACGGTGACGAGCCCCGAGGGCGTGGAGGCGCTGCGCGAGCGCCCGGAGCTGCGCTACGCACCTGGGGCGTCCGTGAAGACGTGGACGAAGATGGTGAAGGATGACGCGCAGCTGGCCCGGGTACCCGCCGAGCGCAAGCACAGGTTCGCCGAGCTGCGGCGGCAGGTGACGCACGGGCTGTACACGGCGGGGGCGAAGCTGCTGGTGGGCTCGGACTCGCCCCAGCTCTTCATGGTGGCGGGCTTCGCGGTGCACCGGGAGATGGAAGCGCTGGCGGCGGCGGGGATTCCCCCCTACGGGGTGTTGGAGGCGGCCACGCGCAACCCGGCGGAGTACCTGGGCGAGGCGGCCACCTGGGGCACGGTGGCCGAGGGCCAGCGTGCGGACCTGCTGTTGCTGAACGCCAACCCGCTGGAGGACGTGAAGCACACGCGGGAGCTCGCCGGGGTGATGGTGCGCGGGCACTGGCTGCCCCGGAGCGAGCTGGACGCCCTGCTGGAGCGCACGGCCCGGGCCGCGAACGCGCCACCTCTGGAGAAGAAGAGCATGGCCAGCCCCGCGGCCCCGGCTCCATGATGGGATGAAAGGAGGAAACCATGGCGCGCATGGACAGCTACGTGGAGTACACGCTGGAGCTGCTGGAGCCACTCGGCCCCGTGCAACCACGTGCCATGTTCGGCGGGTGGGGCCTGTACTACGGCGGCAGGATGTTCGGCCTCATCATCGAGGACCGGCTCTACCTGAAGACGGACGACACCACGCGCTCCACCTTCGAGTCGGCCGGCGGAGAGCCTTTCGTCTACGACGCGGGCAAGGGCCGCAAGCCCGTCACCATGTCGTACTGGACGCCTCCGCCGGACGCGAGCGACGACGCCCACGCGCTGCTGCCATGGGCACGGCGAGCGGTCGAGGCCGCCTCGCGGGCCGCCCAGAAGAAGCCCGCCGCGAAGAAGAAGTCCGCTCCGGCGAAAAAAACCGCCGCGAAAAAGAAGGCGAGCCGCTGACGCGCGGACGGCGGTACCTCGTGGCAGGCTGCGGGCCCTCAACCCCACACACCGAGGGATTCCGTGCAACGAAGCCTGAAGTCGGCGCTCGCCGTGCTGCCGCTGCTGCTACCGATGACGTCACTGGCCGGTGCCAAGGGCGCCGCCGTGCCCCCGCCGCCCGTCGCGGCGAAGAAGTCCGTGGTGGACACCTACCACGGCGTGAAGGTCGACGACCCGTACCAGTGGCTCGAGAAGAAGATCGACGACCCCGAGGTCCGCCAGTGGGTGGACGGGCAGACCGCGCACATGCGCGCGGTGCTCGACAAGCTGCCCTCGCGCGAGGCCATCCGCGCTCGCCTCAGCGCGCTGCTCAATCACGAGTCGGCGGCCCACTTCGCCATGGTGCAGCGGGGCGGCGTCCTCTTCTCCCTGAAGTTCCAGCCGCCCCGGCAGCAGTTCATGCTGGTGGTGCTGCCCTCGGTGGATGACCCCTCCACGGCCCGCGTGCTGTTGGACCCGATGGAGCTCGACCCGAGTGGCCACACCGCCATCGACTTCTTCGTGCCCTCGCTCGATGGCAAGAAGGTGGCCGTGTCGCTGTCCAAGGACGGCACCGAGAGCGGTGACGTCACCGTCTACGACGTGGCCACCGGCAAGCCGCTGCCCGGCGAGGTGGTGCCCCGGGTGAACGGCGGCACCGCGGGCGGCGACCTCACCTGGAACGCGGACGGCACGGGCTTCTTCTACACCCGCTACCCGCGCGGCGAGGAGCGCCCCGCCGCGGACCGCGACTTCTTCCAGCAGGTGTACTTCCACAAGCTCGGCACGCCCACGGACAAGGACACCTACGAGCTGGGCAAGGACGCCCCGCGCATCGCCAACTACCAGCTCAAGACGTCCGAGGATGGCACCCACGTGCTCGCCATCCTGGGCAACGGCGACGGCGGCGAGTACGCCGTCTACCTGCGCGGGCCCCAGGGCACCTGGACACAGCTCTCGAAGTTCGAGGACAAGGTCATCTACGCCTCCTTCGGCCAGGACGGCGCCCTCTACATGCTGTCGCGCAAGGACGCGCCGCGAGGCAAGGTGCTGCGCCTGCCGCTCGCCACGCCCTCGCTGGAGAAGGCCACCGTCCTCATCCCCGAGGGCCAGGCCTCCATCGCCGGCTTCCGCCCCACCGCCACCCGCCTCTACGTGAACGAGCAGCTTGGCGGCCCCAGCCAGGTGCGCATGGTGGGCCTGGACGGCAAGGACCTCGGCCTGGTGCCCACTCCCCCCGTCTCTTCCGTGGGCGGCGTGGTGTACCTGGGCGGTGACGACGTCCTCGTCTCCAGCGGCAGCTACACCGAGCCCTCCAGCGTGTACCGCTACGGGGCGAAGGACGGGAAGCTGGCGAAGACGGCGCTGGGCCGCACCTCTCCCATGGACACCAGCAACGTGGTGGTGGACCGCGTCATGTGCACCTCCAAGGACGGCACCCAGGTGCCGCTCAACATCCTGCACGCCAAGGGCGCCAGGCTGAACGGCAACAACCCCACGCTGCTCACCGGCTACGGCGGCTTCGGCCTCTCCCTCTCTCCAGGCTTCAGCCCCCTCAACTTCGCCTTCATCGAGCAGGGCGGCGTGGTGGCCATCGCCAACCTGCGCGGCGGCTCCGAGTTCGGCGAGGAGTGGCACACCCAGGGCTCGCTCACCCAGAAGCAGAACGTCTTCGATGACTTCCACGCCTGCGCGAAGCTGCTGGTGGACAAGAAGTGGACGAAGCCCCAGCGCCTGGCCATCCAGGGCGGCAGCAACGGCGGCCTGCTCATGGGCGCCGCGCTCACCCAGCATCCGGAGCTGTACCGCACCGTGCTCGCGCACGTGGGCATCTACGACATGCTCCGGGTGGAGCTCACCCCCAACGGCCAGTTCAACACCACCGAGTACGGCACGGTGAAGGACCCCGCGCAGTTCCAGGCGATGTATGACTACTCGCCCTACCACCACGTGAAGGACGGGGTGAAGTACCCCTCGGTGCTCTTCACCTCGGGCGAGAATGACCCGCGTGTGGACCCGTTCCACTCGCGCAAGATGGTGGCCCGGCTCCAGGCGGCCACCGGCTCCAAGCGCCCGGTGCTGCTGCGCACCAACAACATGGGCCACGGCATGGGCACGCCCCTGTCCGAGGCCATCGAGGAGGAGGTGGACGTGTACGCCTTCCTCTTCAATGAGCTGGGCATGAAGTACCGGCCGGTGTCGGGCAAGGTGGCCTCGCCCACGCCGAAGTAACCCCGCGCCCCGTCAGCGTTGCGCGTCCAACAGGGCGCGCGATTCGCTGAACCGTTCCACGCCTCCTTGCTGTACGACTGCGCGCCCCAGCGTCCCCCCACGCCCCGGGAGTCCCCAGGGCCTGGCGCTGTTACGTGGTGCCGATGACCCCTCCCGTGATTCCTCCCGGGGACGACGAGCAGCGTCTCACCCACCTGCTCGCGAGCCATGCGGCCGAGGCCCTCTACCTGCTGGACGCCCAGGGCCGCGTCACCTTCGCCAACCCGGCCGCCGAGCGCATGTTCGGCTGGAGCCGGGCGGAGATGCTTGGCCGGAAGCTGCACGAACTCATCCACCACGAGCGTCCCGATGGAACGCCCTTCCCCATGGAGGCCTGTCCGCTCGGGAATGTGCTGAGCACCGGGCAGGCGACGCTGGACCACGAGGACCACTTCATCCACCGGGACGGCTCCTTCATCCCCGTCCACTGCTCCAACGCCCCCATCATCTCCCAGGGCGCCGTCGTGGGAGCGGTGCTGGTGGTGCGCGACATCACCGCGCGCAAGTCCGCCGAGGAGGCCCGCGCGGAGTACTGGCGTCACGTCCAGTTGCTGATCGACACCCTCCCCCACCTCGCCTGGGTGTCCCGGTCCGACGGCACCTGCTCGTACGTCAACCGGCGCTGGCTCGAGTACACCGGCCTCTCCTTGGAGCAGTCCATCGGCTTCGGCTGGGTCCACGCCATCCATCCGGAGGAGCGCTCGCACACCCAGGAGCGCTGGCGGCGGGCGCTGGACACCGGCGAGCCCTTCGAGGCGGAAGTCCGGATGCGCCGTGCCAGCGACGGGGCCTGGCGGTGGTTCATCAACCGGGCCCACCCGGCGCGAGCCGCGGACGGCCAGGTGATCCGCTGGGTCGGCACGTGCACGGACGTCGACGAGCGGCGGCGCGACGCACAGGAGCGGCTGGAGCTGCTGCGGCGCGTCCAGGCGGCCCACGCGGCGGCCGAGGAGGCCAACCGGCTCAAGGATGACTTCCTCGCCACCGTGTCCCACGAGCTGCGCACGCCGCTGACGGCGATGCTCGGCTGGCTCCAGTTGCTGCGCTCCGGGCGCCTGCCCGAGGAGAAGCGCGCCAAGGCCCTGGAGACGGTGGAGCGCAACGCCCGTGCCCAGGCGCAGGTCATCGAGGACCTGCTGGACATCTCGCGCATCATCAACGGCAAGCTGCGCCTGGATCCCGGGCCACTGGACATGAGGGCCGTGGTGGAGGCGGCACTCGAGTCCACCCGGCTCGCCGCCGACGCCAAGGGCGTGACGCTGCGACTGGAGGCGCGCGCCGAGCCCGTCCCCATGCGGGGCGATGCCGGCCGGCTCCAGCAGGTGGTGTGGAACCTGCTGAGCAACGCCATCAAGTTCACCCCGAGCGGGGGCCGCGTCACCGTGGAGCTCGAGCGGCACGACGACGAGGTGGAGCTGCGGGTGACCGACACCGGCATCGGCATCTCGCCGAGCTTCGTGCCCCACATCTTCGAGCGCTTCCGCCAGGAGGACGGCAGCACCCGCCGGACCCATGGCGGGCTCGGGCTGGGGCTGGCCATCGTGCACCAGCTCGTCACGCTGCACGGGGGCCACGTGTCGGCGCGCAGCCCGGGCGAGGGGCTCGGGGCCACCTTCATCCTGCGCCTGCCCCGGGAGCCTCGCGTCGCGACTCCCGCCCCCCTTCCTCCCCAGGCCCCGCCCCAGGCGGCGGAAACGGTGCCCCCGGGTCCTCCCGGGCTCGCCGGCCTGCGCGTGCTGGTGGTGGAGGACGAGGACGACGCGCGGGACATGCTGCGCGTCCTGCTGGAGAGCTGGGGGGCCCACGTCCAGGCGGTGCCCACGGCGAGCGAGGCCCTCACGCGGCTGCGGCAGTGGCGACCGGAGCTCCTCCTGTCGGACATCGGCCTGCCGGGGGAGAACGGCTACGAGTTCCTCCGGCGCGTCCGGGCCCTGCCCCCCGAGGAGGGCGGGCTCACGCCGGCCATCGCCCTCACCGCGTACGCACGGCCCGAGGACCGGCAGCGCGCCCTGCAAGCGGGCTTCGACATGCACGTGCCGAAGCCCGTGGAGAGCGCGGAGCTGCTCGCCGTCATCGCCGCCGCGATGGAACGTTCTCGCGGCGGCTGAGCGACGTCAGGCTGTCGGCTTCTTCTGCTTGCGCAGCTCGTCGTAGAGCGAGACGCGGCCGGCCACCGTGCCCGCCACGGCCTGCTCCAGCGGACGCAGCACCTCGGGCAGGGGAAGCACCGTCCGCATCCTCCGCCGCACCTCGTCCTCCACCAGGCCGCGCAGCACCTCGGACTGCACCCGCGCCATCGGCGGCGGCCACCACGAGGGGGACGTCTCCACGGGCGCGTCCTCCGGCCTCACCACCCGCATGTGGTGCACCGCCAGGTCGTAGAAGCTCCGCCGCGCGAACTCGCTGTCCTCGAAGGGGAACTCCCCTCCGAGCGCCTTGCCCACGGCCAGTCCCGAGGTGAAGGCCATCTCGTGCCCGGAGATGATGCCCGTGTACTCGCCGCAGAAGTACGTGCGCCGCTTGCCCTGGATGCGGTGCAGCGCCGCCGAGCGCACCGGGTGCATCCCGTCGCACACCAGGTGCTGCCAGCGCATCGTCTTCACCACCTTGGCCGGGTCGATCAGCCCCTCGGGCGGCTCGCACGTGGCGAACAGGTCCGCGCCCACCCACTCCTGGAGCGCCGGCAGGTAGTAGTTGTAGTACGAGCGCGTGAAGGGCCCTCCCGCCTCCGGCGTCATGTACGTGAACGCCGCCCACCGGCTCCGGTCCTCCGGCATCACCCGCGCGTCCGTGTGCAGCACGCTGGTGGCCGGCTCGTACTCCACCTCGCCCAGCAGGATCGCCTCGTCCGACGTGGCGTCCTCCAGCAGCTTCAGCGCCACGCCCGCCTCGGTGGCCAGCACCACCTGGTCGAAGCGGTGCACCTGGCCGTCCTCGCTCGTCAGCGTCACCCCGTCCCGCTCGCGACGGATGGAGCGCACCGCCAGACCCGTGCGCACGCTCGGCGCGAAGCACGCGGACAGGCGGCGCACGTACTCGCGCGAGCCCTGCTTCACCGTGCGCCACGGCGTGGCCCCCACCAGCGAGTAGCCACTCACCGGCCCGAAGGTGGCCGCCACCATGAACATCGACATGTTCAAGAGGCCCAGCCGCGTGACGAAGAGCACCGACAGCAGCGGCGCCAGCACCTTGTGCTTGAAGTCCTCCGAGTAGCCCTCCTGGTCGAGGTACTGCTCGGCCGTCAGGGGCATGTACTTCTTCGGGTTGGAGACGATCTCCGGCAGCGCGAGCTGGAAGCGATCCACCTCGTGCCGCACGGACTCCCAGAAGGCCGAGTCCTGCCCGGTGCGCCAGTGGCCGCCCTGGAAGTTGATGGACAGCTCCAGGCCCCGCCGCACCGGCTGCGTCTCCACGCCCAGGCGCCGGAAGAGCGCCGACAGGTTCGGGTACACCCACTCGTGGTAGATGAGGAACCCGATGTCCACCGGCACCGTGCGTCCCTCGCGCGTCATCTCCACGGTGTGCGCATGGCCTCCCAGCGTCGGCGAGGCCTCGAAGAGCGTCACCTCGTGACGCCGATGCAGACTGTAGGCGGCCCCCATGCCGGAGATGCCGCCTCCTACGACCGCCACCTTCATGCTGCTTCCTCCGTCAACACCTGGAGGTCACGCTCCAGGTAGGCCTTGCGCGAGGCCTGCCGCTGAATCTTCCCGCTGGACGTCTTGGGGATGCTCCCCGCCTTGAGGAACACCAGGTCGTGCAGGCGCAGCTGGTACACGTCATTGATGGCCTGACGCACCGTGGCCGTCGCCGCCGCGACATCGAAGGCCGCGCCGCCCGGCTGCTGCCGCGTGTCCACCTCCGCCACCATCACCAGCCGCTCCTCGCCATCCACCTCCACCGAGAAGGCCGCGCTGCACCCCGGACGCACCAGCGGCAGCGCCGCCTCCACCGTCCACTCGATGTCCTGCGGGTAGTGGTTCTGCCCGCCGATGATGATGAGGTCCTTGCGCCGGCCGGTGATGTAGAGCAGCCCGTCGCGCATGAAGCCCAGGTCCCCCGTGCGCAGCCACTGACGGGAGTCGTCCCCGCTCAAGCGCGCGCGGAACGTCTCCTCGGACAGCTCCGGCTTGCGCCAGTAGCCCTGCGCCACGCTGGGGCCGTACACCCAGATCTCCCCCACGCGCCCCTCGGGCAGCGGCTGGCGGGACTCCGGCTCCACGATGGCCAGGCCGTAACCCTCCTGGGACTCACCGCAGGAGACGACCTCCGCCGCGTTGGCATCGCCCACGGGCAGCGCCACCACCCGGTCCTCCTTGAGGGCCTCCTTGTCCACGCTGAGCGTCACCACGCCGCGGCCCTGCCGGCCCGGCGCCTTGAGCGTCACCTCGGCCAGACCGAACACCGGGAAGAGCGCCGCCGGGGAGAAGCCACGGGGAGAGAACGTCTCGATGAAGCGCCGCATGGTGCCCGCGCGCACCGGCTCCGCGCCGCAGTAGGCGCTGCGCCACGAGGACAGGTCCAACGCGGCCACGGCCTCGGGCGTCGCCTTGCGCACGCACAGCTCGTAGCCGAAGTTCGGCCCGCCCGAGTGCGTCACCCGGAAGGCCGACACCGCCTGCAGCCAGCGCAGCGGGTGCTTGAGGAAGTCCGTCGGCGACATCAGGTACACCGGGTAGCCCGAGTAGAAGCCCTCCAGCAGTCCGTCCACCAGCCCCATGTCATGGAAGGACGGCAGCCACGTGACGGAGCACGAGTCCTCGCCCAGGTCCACGCTGCCGCGGATGTGCGCGAGGTTGGCCAGCAGGTTGCCGTGGCTCACCATCACCCCCTTGGGCGACGAGGTGGAGCCCGAGGTGTACTGGAGGAAGGCGAGCTGCTCGCTCCGGACGAGGGCTGGCGACTCCAGCGGCCCCACGCCGAGGTCCTCCTGGTTGGTGGCCAGCCACTTCAGCTCGGCCAGTCCGGGGACCTGCTCGGCGAAGGCCTCCGCCATGGAGCAGATCTCCGAGGTGGAGAGCACCATGCGCGGGCGGCAGTCCGCGATGATGCCCAGCAGCCGCCCCAGGGTGCGCTCCAGGCGGGTGGGATCCGGCGGGTAGGCCGGCACCGCCACCGTGCCCGCGTAGAGGCAGCCCAGGAAGGCCTCCACGTACTCGGCGCCCTGGGGGTAGAGCAGCAGCACGCGCTCGCCCTCCATGCCATTCGCCTTCAGCAGCGCGGCGATGGTGCGGGCCCGCGCGTCCAGCGCGGCGAAGGAGTACGCCTTGCGCTCCTCGGTGCCGCGGATGATGTGGGTGAGGGCCCGGCGCTCGGGGTGGCGCTCGGCGCGGCGGTGGAGGATTTGAGCGAGCGACGTCGCGCCCGAGATGCAGTCAGCGGCCATGGTGGGGTTCAACTCTCAGGGGGAAGGGGGGTTGCGCTAGCGACGCTCGGGGAGCGGCGTGCCGTCGGTGATGCCGGTGGCGTTGGCGAACTCCTCGTCACCGGAGGAGGGCCGCTCGGCCTTGCCGGCGGCGAGCTGCTGCCGGAAGCGAGGCACCGCGTCCACGTAGGAGGACACCAGCCCCACCGCGTGCAGCAGGCGGATGAAGAGGAAGGAGTTGTCCACCTGCGCCGGCACGAGCTGAAGGTTGGCCGAGCGGGGGAACTTGTGGTGGTTGTTGTGCCACTCGGAGGCGAGGAGGCCGAAGAAGACCTGGTTGAGGGCGAGCGTCCGCTCGTCGAACTCCCAGCCCGGCACCTTGGCCCGTTGGCGCCGGCCGCCGTGACCCACGAAGTTGAAGTCGCGCACGAGGAAGGTGACGAAGAACACCGCCGCGTACCACGCGAGCACGCACGGCACGCCGCCCACCGCGTAGGCCAGCCCGGACCACAGCGCCTGCGCGAAGAGGGTCCGCACCGCGAGGTGCCCGGCGTGCTCCACCGTGCCCGTGCGTCGGAACTGCTCGTAGGTGCTGAGGGGGAAGCCGATGTGGTTCACCGTCTTCGCCACGTGCTCGTACTGCTCCGGCGTCATGTCGGTGTTGAACTTCGTCACCGACTCGATGGCCAGGTAGCTGCCGATGCGCCCCAGGTGCGGGCCATACGGGTCCCCTACCCTGTCCGTGCGCTGGTGGTGCACACGGTGGGGAATGGCGTAGGTGTCCTCGCGGATCGCCATGCCATTGAGCCACAGGAAGACGCGCGCGCCCCAGGGACTCCGGAACTCGAAGGCCTTGTGCGAGCAGTAGCGGTGCAGCCACGCCGTGTGCGTCACCGTGGCGAGGAAGAAGGACGCCCCGCTGAAGTAGAGGGCGCTCGTCCACGACAGGTGCCAGCCCACCAGCGCCACCAGACAGCCCAGCGTGGCCACGTGGAAGGCCGCGTGCAGCGCCGAGGGCAGCCGGCGCGGGTCCGCGAGGAAGTTCACCGCGTCCCACCACTCGCGCAGGGCCTCGCCCACGGTGGGCTCCTTCGGCGTGCCGTCCGGCCGGGCCCACCCGAAGGTCGGCTCCCGCAGCACCCAGCCCGCCTTGTTGCCCACGGGCGAGGCCGGCTCCGGCGCCTCGGGACTCAGCTTCAGGGCCGCCTCACCCATTGCTGGCCCACCCCTCGCGCCAGCTCACGATGCGCGCGCCGCACACCTTCTCGAACTTGCGCTTCATCTGGAGCACCGTGGTGAAGTCGTTCTCCACCGCCACCGGCAGCTCGCACACGTGCCAGCCGTAGTGCTTGAAGTTGCTGGCCGCGCGCAGCACCTCGGGCTTCAGCTCCGGCTGGCGCTCCAGCAGCTTGGTGAGGATCTGGTAGCCGCCCTCCGCGTGGCGGAACTCGTCCACGGAGATGAAGCCCAGCAGCCTGGCCAGCACCTTGTCCTTGCTCTGCGCGGCCAGTTGCCGGGCGAAGTAGCCCGCCGCGTGCTCGGACCAGATGAAGTTCACCAGCTCCTGGACGGTGTCCTCGGGCTTGTAGTTGACGTGGTCGATGTTGCGCCGGCGGATCTCCACCAGCTCCTCGTCGGTGATGCGCGGCTCGAAGCCCACCAGGTCCAGGTAGCGCCGCAGGCTCCAGAAGTGCCGGAAGCCCTCGAAACACTCCACCTGGAACACGCAGGTGGCGTCCACGTCCTCGTGGAGCAGCTTGATGAGGGAGACGGTGCCCAGCGCGTGGTAGGACTCGATGAGCGCCGTGCGCCGCACCTTGTCGAGGATGTCCGGCTGGCTGAGCGCCGCCTCGCGGTCGATTTCCCCCCAGGGGATGTCCTTCTCCACGTTCCAGCGCGACTCGGATTTGGCGCCGAAGAAGTCGTAGTAGTAGCGCTCGGTCGTCATGGCATCCGCTCCCCGGCGGGAATGAACTCGCGCCACGCCGCGGGGTCCACCCCGTGGTGCGCGACGAAGGCGGCCACCCACCGCTCCAGCCCGAAGGCGATGCAGCCCGTGCTGGCCTGCTGGCCGTCGGGCAGGGTGAGGCCGAAGGTGCGCGAGAACGAGTCCCCGTGCAGGTTGAAGGACGCGATGGCCAGATCGCCCCCCTTCTGGCCGGTGACATCCACCAGCAGCTCGTACTTGAGCGATTGCGCCCGCTGGAGCAGCGTGCGCGCCCGGCCCTCCACCGCCCCGAAGAAGGGATCGGAGGCCACGTCGATGCGCCCGGAGAGGCCGTGCGCCTTGGCGAAGTCCACCACCTCCAGCAGCAGCTTCTCGCGCACGCTGGCGATGGGCGCCTCGGGCCCCAGCAGGACGATCTCCCGCATGGTGAACTCCCACTGGCGCCGCAGCGGGGCGAACTCCCCGTGCTCGTAGCGGAAGCACCGGCCCTGGGTGGTGAGCACCATCGGCTCGCCGGTGATGGGACGATCCTGGAGCTCCGCGTAGCAGTGGTAGCAGACGGCGCCGGACAGCACCGCCCCCGCCGAGCGCACCCGGGGAGTGGCCGCCGCCTCCACGCGCTCGCCGCCCTTCACCGCGTCCACGAACTGGCGCAGGGACGCGCTGTCCCTGTCCAGGGTGAGGGCGAAGGTGGCGTGGTGCGGGAAGGACTTGAAGTAGTCCGTGCGCTCCATCACGGAGATGGGCATCAGCGTGGGGTACTGGCGCTCGGAGGCGCCGTACTTGAAGGCCAGCTCGAGGAACTTGCGCTCGAAGTAGCGGAACAGCCACAGCGCGGGGCCAGACATGCCCAGGGTGCCGTTCTCGTACGAGCGCAGGTCTCCCCGCTCCAGCAACTGGCCCACGGCCTCGGGCCGCGGCGGGCGCCCGGAGCTGAAGGCGAGGCTCTTGGGATCCACCGTCAGCGAGCTCATGCCGCCGCCTCCCCGCTCGCGGGGCAGAACGTCTCGACGATGGTCCGCGGCGTGCGGAAGAAGTTCATCGTCAGCTTGTCCTCGGGCACCTCCATGGACAGCTCGCTCTCGATGAAGCCCATGAGATCGATGATGCGCATGGAGTTGATGAGCCGGTTCTCGAACAGGGGGGTGTCCCGGCCGATGTCGGCGGTGATGTTGTTCTCCGCGCACAGCTTGCGGATGAAGGTGAGCAGCCGCTCCTCGAACTGATTGCTGTCCATGGTGTGTCCCTCTTCAGCTCCGGTTGCGTCCCCAGTCAGTGGCCATGCAGTGGCGCAGCACGTCCCGCAGCAACTGCCTGGCGGGAGGCGGCTTCACGCGCTCCCCGAGCAGCGCGTGGACGGGCCGCGCGTCGAACACCTGCGATGCCAGCAGGTGCCCGTACATGGTGTCCCCGAGTTGGATGACCTCGTGGGATTGCTTGTTCTGCGTCTGCAGCAGCGTGCGCCGCAGCAGGGTGTAGGTGTCCTCGTCGACGATGTCCGGCGGGAGGAAGACGCCCTGGGCCCAGCGCCGCTCCGTCTCGGCGGACACCTCCGCCATGGTGTCGATGAAGTCCTGGAGTCGCAGGCCGTCGTCGCCGTTGCCGATGTGGTAGGTGCGCCCCGGCTCGTAGTGCTCCAGGAAGAGCGTGAGCAGGGCGGCGGCCGCGTAGTCGTTGGACGACAGGTCCATCCGCGAGTCCGGCGTGCCCGGGAAGGCGCCCACGTGGCCCTGGTAGAAGAGCCGCATGAGCGAGTGCATGGAGTTGTAGCGCGTCACCTCGCCGCTATCGCGACCGATGAGGTAGGCCAACCGGAACATGGCGATGGGCAGCTCCTTCATCAGCCCACGCACGTAGTGCTCCGCCTCGTACTTGCTCTGCTCGTACGGGTTGACGAAGCCCGCCTCGTGCACCTCGTCCGTCTCCAGGAAGCGGCCCTTGCGGAGGCCCGCCACGAAGAGGGTGCTGACGTAGCCGGCGCGCTCCAGCCGCCGGAAGGTGCGCACCACCTCGAAGACGTGGCGGGTGCCGTCCACGTTGGCCAGCCGGGCCTCCGGCAGCGGCGAGTCCAGCTCCACGTTGGCCGCCGAGTGGATGACGTGCGTCACCTCCTCCGCCAACCTCGCCGCGTCCTCCGGCGACAGCCCCAGCCCGGGCCGGGTGATGTCGCCGAGCACGGGGACGAACTGGCCCTCGGGTGGGCGGGCCGAGACGTCCGGCCACAGCTTCGCCGCGAGCTTCGACCACCGCGCCTTGAGCACCACGGGCGAGGGGGCGCGGATGAGCGCATGGACACGCGCCTTGGGTGCATGTCGGGCGAGCCAGCGCGCCATCTCCATACCCACGGCGCCGGTGACTCCGGTCAGGAACAGATTCATGGTGAGGTCTCTCGGTGAGGGGTTCCCGGTTCGAGCCTCAGACCTGGACGATGCTACAGCCCCAGTGCGCGCCCAACCCGAACGAGAACATCATCACGTGGTCGCCCTTGCTGACGAGGCCCCGGTCGATGACGTCCTTGAGGTTGATCCAATTGTCCGCCGCCACGGAGTGGCCCTTGGGGCGGATGTTCTCGGTGTAGATCTTCTCCAGCGGGATGCCGGTGAACTTGCTGAGGATCTCCCAGCTGCGCAGGCTGACGTTGTGGGGGATGAGGAGCTTGATGTCCTCGCGCGCCAGGCCGCTGGCCTTGAGGGTCTTCTCCAGGATGCGCTTGCCGGTGGGGAAGTAGGCGGCGAGCAACTCGTTCTGGTGGCCGTCCG
>NZ_DASVWK010000807.1:0-8504 GCF_036389735.1 Archangium sp.
GTGGCCTGCCTCGTCTTCCACCCGAGGGGCCTCTTCACATTGGAGCAGGCCTGGGGCGAGCCGCTCGCGCTGCCCTTCCTCGGCGCCTTCGTGTACTTCCTGGGCGAGGGCCGGAGGACGGCCGCCGCGGTGGCGCTGGGCCTGCTGTGCGCCACGAAGCAGCACTTCGCGCTGTACCTGCCCTTCGCCCTGCTGCTGCCCGGAGTGGGCTGGCGCGGCGTGGCCCTCGCGGTGGGGACGGCGGCGGCCACCTTCGTCCCCTTCCTCGTGTGGACGCCGGGAGGGCTGTGGACGGACCTGGTGATGCACCACGTCACCAACCCCTTCCGGGCGGACTCCCTGTCACTGACGGCCTGGTTCGACCACCAGGGCCACCGGCTGCCGGGCTGGCTCGGCGTCGTGGGCGTGCTGGTTGTATGGGCCCTGACGTTCCGCGCCCGCCACCGGCCCGAGGCCGTCCTCCTGGGGAGCGCGCTGGCCTTCGGCGTGTTCTTCTTCCTGGGCCGGCAGGCCTTCTGCAACTACTACTACCAGGTGGGCGCCACGGTGCTCGCGGCGGTGGTCGTCTCCCTGCGGAGTGCCCCGGCGCGGGTGGACGACCAGACCTCGCCCGGTACCGGGGAGCCCGCCAGCGCGGCCGAGGCGTCTCCGTTGGCGGCCTGAGGCTTCACGGGTATAGGGTGCGGACCATGACTCAGATGATGGAACTTCGGGGGCGGTGGAGCCTCATCACCGGTGCGTCTTCAGGGCTGGGCGTGGAGCTGGCCCGGCATATCGCGCGGGAGCACGGAGGCCATGTGGTGCTGGTGGCGCGGCGGCGCGATCGGCTGGAGGCGCTGGCCGAGGAGCTGCGCGCGCGCCACGGGGTGCAGGTGGCCTGCGTCACGGCCGACCTGTCGCGCCCCGACGACGTGGAGCGCATCTTCACCGAGGCCACGCAGGGGCGGGACATCCACGCCGTCATCCTCAACGCCGGCGTGACGTACTGGGGCGAGGCCATGAAGCAGGGCTGGAGCGAGTTCCAGTCCATGCTGGACACCAACGTCACCAGCCTGGTGCGCCTCTCCAGCCTGTTCGTCCCCTACCTCGTCGAGCGCGGGACGCACGGCGGGATGATGTTCGTCTCCAGCGTGGCGGGGCTCATCCCGGTGCCGTACCAGGCGGCCTACAGCGGCACCAAGGCCTTCGTCACCAGCTACGGCCAGTGCCTCGCGCAGGAGGTGCGCCCCAAGGGGGTGTCCGTCACCGTCTTCGCCCCCGGAGGCATCTCCACGGAGCTGCTCGTCAACTCCGGGCTCTCCAACCGCTTCAAGGCGGGGGACATGGGCGTGATGACCCCCGAGGAGTGCGCCGCGCACGCGGTGCGGGCCTTCCTGCGCCGCAAGGAACTCTACGTCCCCGGGCTCCTCAACCAGACGCTGGCCCTGGCCGCGAGGGTGCTCCCGCGCGGCTTCCTGGCCCAGCGCACGGCCGCCATCTACCGTCCCGAGTCTTGAGCCCCCGGGCTCTCCTCGGCGAGCCGCTCGTGGATGGCCCGGAGCAGCGCCTCGTCGGAGAGGCCCTTCTCCCAGTCACCGGGCAGCTCGACGCGGACGGACTTCGCGCCGCCGCTCGGCGTGCAGACGACGTGGAAGCGGTTGCGAGTGCCGTCCACCCGGGCGGCCTCCTTCTTCTCCGCGTCCTGTCCGAGGCCCGCGAAGGCCTGGATGCACGTCCAGGTGATTCCGTCCGAGTCCATGACTTCCCGAGGCATGTCGTTCTCCGGGGTGGGTCGATTCAGGCGTGCCGGGGCCTGCGCCAGAAGGGAGGGCGCCGGGGACCCTGCTTCTGGAGCTGCTCCCGCACATCGCCCTGGAGGGGCAGGTTGAGGCGCTCGCGCCGCAGGAGGAGCAGCTCGCGGATGACGATCTGACTGGCGCCCACGATGGGCACCGCCAGGAAGGTGCCGAGCACACCGGCCAGCTCGGCGAAGAGGATGATGCCGAGCAGCGTCACCAGGGGGTTGAGCTCCACGGTGCGCTTGTAGATGACGGGCGCCAGCACGTGGTTCTCGAACTGCTGGTAGAGCATGACGTAGACACCCACCGCCAGGAAGTCCCACACCCCACCCGAGGCGAGCGCCACGAACGCGAGCACCAGGCCGGACAGGGTGGCCCCCAACAGGGGGATGAGGCTGCCCAGGCCGGAGAGGATGCCGAGCGGCAGGAAGTAGGGCACGCCGAGGATGGCCAGGACGATGGTGGTGCAGATGGCGTTCACCACGGCGATGATGGCCAGCCCGCTCAAGTAGCCCCCCACCGAGGTGTACACCTTGCCCAGCACCCGCTCGTAGCGCTCGCGGTGGGCCGGAAGGCACTCGGCGAGAATGCCCCGCACCACCCGGCCGCCGTAGATGAGCATGAAGACGACGAGGAAGAGCACGGTGACGAAGGCGCCCACCCCGGCCAGCACGCCCCCCACCACGCGCAGCGCCGGGTCCACGGCCTGCTGGAACAAACCAGCGCTCCCCTTGCCCAGCGCGCCCAGGCGCTGCTCGAGGCCGACGCGTGCATCGAGCCACTGGAAGAGCCGCGTCTGGTGCATGCGCTCGTTGAGTTCCGGCAGGCGCTCGGCCATGTCGCGGACCTGCGTCACCGCTGGAGGGACGATGAGGAAGCTCGTCCCGACGATGAGCCCCAGCAGCACGGTCATCACCAGCCCGATGGCCAGGGGTCGCCTCAGCCCCGCCTTCTGCAACCGTGCCACCGCGTGGTTGAGCGCAACCGCCAACAGGAGGGCCGTCACGGTGAGCGTGAGGGTGACGATGCCGTGGATGAAGAGATAGATGGCCGCCAGCACGCCCACGACGGTGGCACACACGGTGAGCACCGTCTTCACCGTCACCTGGGAGCGAGGCACGAGCACCGGCTCCCGATCATTGACTGGCTCGAATGGCGGACGAACAGGCCTCTCGGGCTCCACGCGCACCCCCCCCACGACAAATCCCTGTCGGAAATTGGGGCTCCACACGCCGAAACGGCAGCCCCTCCCCGCCATCAGGGCGCCTGGCCGCTCGCCTGCCCTGCCGCCCCCTCACGCGTTCATGGCGTCCACCCCTCAGACGCGTTGGTCGCCCTCGTGGACGGCGCGGCCCGACATCAGCTTGGAGAGTTGCAGGAGTCGCTCCGTGCCCAGGCGCATGAGCGCCGCGCGCACCCGGGGCTGGCTGGCGAGGTACTGCTCGAAGGCGTCACGTGCCAGCCGCAGCATGTGGACCGACGTCTCCGCGCGCACCGTCGCGGTCGCCGGCTGGCCGAGCAGCAGGGAGATCTCCCCGAAGACGTCCCCCTCCCGCAGCGACGTGAAGGCCGTCTGCTTCCCATCGGGGTGGCGGAACACGGGGGTGACCTGGCCCTGAAGCAGCAGGTACAGGCCATCGCCCTTCTGTCCCTGCTCGATGATGACGTGCCCGGCCGCCACCGTCCGCATCTCGAAGATGTTCGACAGCGCCTGCCGCTGCTCCGGAGACAGCGCGGTGAAGACCGGGTTGCTGCGCAGCACGTTGGCCAGCAGCCGATCCCGGTAGAAGGCCCGCGACGTCTCGCCGACCACGGGGTGCTTCAGGGTGATGCGCTCCAGGCGCGTGCGCGGCAGCTCGAGCGCCAGGGTGCGCCGGGTGGCCACCACCGTCGCCATGCGCGGGCTCTCGGACACCAGGGCGATCTCCCCGAAGAACTCCCCCTCCCCCAGCGAGGCCAGCGTGCGCCGCTCCCCGCCCTCCACCTGGCGCATCACGTCCACCTGTCCCTCCACGAGGGTGAAGGTGGAGCGGCCCGGCTCGCCCTCCGTGATGAGGTTCTGTCCGGGCTGGAAGGTGCGCAGCTCCAGCACGCCCAGCAGGGCCATGAAGGGCTCGCGCTCGAGCTGCGAGAAGAGCGGCACCCGCGGCAGCGCCCCGGCGGCGGGGGTCGCGGTGGCGCCCTTCGGGGTGTCCTGCCGCGCGTAGAGGTCCGCCAGGAGTTGAAGCGTGCGCACATGGGCCGGTTCGAGCTGGAGGAGCACCCGGCACAGCGCCATGGCGCGCAGCGGCTGCCCCCGCCGGGCCCAATCGCTGGCCACGGCCTCGCCAGCGGCGATCGCCTCGGGCGTACGGCCGAGCGACTTGAGCCGCTCGACCTCCTGATGGAGTACGTCGGACATGGACACCTCTATGCCACAGGCCCACTTTGCGTGCAGCCTCCGGGTGGGTGCAATGCCCCCGCCCCTCCGGCGTACAATGGAGGAACCACCACCGGGAGGAATGATGGGCCAGCCGAGCCAGACGCAGCCGAAGCGCACACGGTGGACGACGTACGCCTTCGAGGTGGCCCTGCTGGGGCTGCTGCTGATCGGCCGCGCCAGCTTCGCCGACCACTACCACGTGCCCTCCGGCTCCATGGAGCCCACCCTGCGGATCAAGGACCACCTCGTGGTGGACAAGCGCGCCTACGGGCTGCGCGTGCCCCTCACCCACCACTGGCTCACCGAGTCGGAGCCCCGGCGCGGGGACGTCGTCGTCTTCGACTCGCCCATTGATGGCAAGGTGATGGTGAAGCGGCTGGTGGGCATGCCGGGAGACCGCATCGCCTTCGATGGGGAGTCAGTCCTCCTCAATGGTGAGCCGGTGCCCCAAGCCTTCCTGCCGGATGGCTCGCGGCTGGAGCTGCTGCCCGGAGCGCCCCACCCCGTCGACCCCGAGCCCTACCAGGGGCCCTCGATGGACGAGCTGGTGGTGCCGCCACGGCACTACCTGATGCTCGGTGACCACCGGGGGAACTCGGCCGACAGCCGCGTCTGGGGCCTGCTGCCCCGCGAGAACCTGCTGGGCCGCGTGGTGGCCATCGGCTATAGCTGGCGCGAGGGCCTCTCCTCTGGCGAGCGCTGGTGGATTCCCCTGGGCTCGGGTGAGGGCACCGCCATGGACCCGCGCCTCACGCGGTGACGGCGGCCCCGGGTGCTCGCCCCCATGGGCAGGGGCGTCGTCGCGCACCCGACGCACGCGGCGAGCATGGAGGAAGGCCCTCGGCCTACCCCGGCGCGGCGCTTCCCCGAACTGTACGAGAGAACCACCTTCTCGGGGCGAATGCCTGCCTCGCAGGAGGGCCCGGCGATGAAACATCCCGCGACACCGAGAGTCGTCACCCTCGTAGGACCTCAGGGTGTGGGCAAGACGACCCTGTTCGATTCACTGCTGCGCTTCACGGGGGCGGACCCCGTACGCGCCGCCGAGAGGAGCATGACGCTCGAGCTGTCCGTCGCCCATACCGACTTCCTGGGCGAGCAATGGACGTTCATCGACAGCCCGGGGGCACCGGAGTTCTCCCAGGAATCGCGCCACGCCCTCATGGTGTGCGACGCGGCCCTGGTGGTGTGTGACGCCTCGCCCGAGCGCGCGGCCGCCCTGGCTCCGCTCTTCGCCTTCCTGGACACGCACCGCATCCCCCACCTGCTCTTCCTCGACCTGATGGAGGAGGAGGAGGGCTCGGTGCGCGAGTTGCTGGACACGCTCCAGGCCGTCTCCTCGCGGCCCCTGGTGCTGAGGGAGATCCCGCTGCGCCAGGGCGGGCAGGTGGTGGGGGTGGTGGACCTGGTGAGTGAGCGCGCCTGGGGCCTGGAGAAGGAAGGAAGGCCCGCGCTCATGTCCCTGCCAGAGGCGGACCGCCCGCGCGAGGAGGCCGCGCGGCGCCAGCTCCTCGAGCGGCTGGCGGACCAGGACGACAGGCTGCTCGAGCAGCTCCTGGAGGACGTGGTACCGCCGCCGGAGTCCCTCTACGGGCACCTGGAGCAGGCGCTGCGAGAGGACCGGCTGGTGCCCGTCTTCCTCGGCTCGGCGGAGCGGGGCCTGGGCCTGGAGCGGCTGCTCAAGGGACTGCGCCACGAGGTGCCCTCGGTGGAGGAGACGCGCGAGCGCCTGGGCCTCTCCGCGGAGGGCCTCCCGCTGGTGCAGTCCTTCAAGACGCAGCACCTGCCGCACGTGGGCAAGCAGTCCATGGTGCGCGTCTGGCGTGGACAGGTGGAGGACGGAAGCACGCTGGCCGACTCGCGGGTGGTGGGCGTGCACCGGGTGCAGGGGACGAAGCAGCAGGTCGTCGGCGCGGGGCGCGTGGGCGAGGTGGTGACCGTCGGGCGCGTGGAGGCCATGCGCACGGGCGACTTCGCCGACCCCCAGGGTGTGCGCCACCCCGGGCTCTGGCCCCTGGCGCCGCCTCCGGTGCACCAGGTCGCCATCGTCGCCGAGAAGCGCACGGACGACGTGAAGCTGACGAGCGCGCTGGCGCGGCTGGTGGAGGAGGATCCGTCGCTCCATGTGGATCAGGAGGCGGACTCGCAGATGCTGCTGCTGGGAGGCCAGGGCGAGATGCACCTGCGCGCGGCCCTCGAGCACCTGCGCACACGGCTGCGCGTCCCGGTGGCGACGCGCCCGCTGCCCATCCCCTACCGGGAGACGATTCGCCGGCACGGCTCGCACCACGCGCGTTTCAAGCGCCAGTCCGGCGGGCACGGGCAGTTCGGTGACGTGGTGGTGGACGTGCAGCCGCTGCCGCGAGGCGAGATGTTCCGCTTCACCTCGGCGGTCGTGGGCGGAGTCGTGCCCAAGCAGTACATTCCCGCGGTGGAGGAAGGCGTGCACGACGGCCTGAGGCGGGGGCCGCTCGGCTTCCCCGTGGTGGACGTGGCCGTCACCCTCACCGGTGGCACCTACCACTCGGTGGACAGCTCGGATCAGGCCTTCCGCACCACCGGGCGCCTCGCCATGGTGGAGATCCTGCCCAAACTGGAGCCGGTGCTGCTCGAGCCCATCCTCCACGTGGACATCCACGTGCCACGTGAGGCCACCTCGCGCGCCCAGCGGCTCGTCACCGGCCGCCGGGGACAGCTCCTGGGCTTCGAGGCCCACGCGGAGCTGCCGGGCTGGGACGTCATCACCGCCTACGTGCCCCAGGCGGAGATGCGGGGCTTCATCGTGGAGCTGCGCTCGGCCACCTCGGGCCTGGGCCACTTCGTGATGAGGCACGACCACTACGCGGAGCTGGTGGGCAAGCAGGCGGAACGCGTGGTGAGCCACCACCAGCAGGAGGCCACCGAGCGGTGAGCGGAGGCTCGCCCCTCACGGAGGGGGCGGAGCAAGCGCGCGCAGCCCCTCGGCGATGGCCAGCGCGATGTTGCCGCCCTCACGGCGCGCGGCTCCAGGTCTCGCGCCGAGGACCGGTCACCAGGAGGGGGAGGCTGCGTCATGGCCTCGGGTCAGGCGTCGATCTTCCGGCCCGCGAAGACCTCGCGGAGCGCGGCGCAGGCCTCGTCGAGCGCGCGCATGCCCTGATCCATCACGCCGCCGAGCGTGAAGAAGCCATGGACGCTCCCGTCGTAGCGGATCTGCCGGACGGGCACCTGGGCCTGGCGCAGGCGCGAGGCGTACGTCTCGCCGTCGTCGCGCAGCGGGTCGAACTCGGCGGTGAGCACCAGCGCGGGAGGCAGCCCGGAGAAGCGCTCGGCCTGGAGCGGCGAGGCATACGGGTGGCGGCCATCCTCCGGCTGGGTGAGGTAGTGGTTCCAGAACCACTGCATCATCTCGCGGGTGAGGAAGTAGCCCTCGGCGTTCTCCCGGTACGACGGCGTGTCGAAGACATTCTCCATGGGAGGATAGGCGAGCACCTGGCACGCGATGGCCGGGCCGCCCCGGTCACGCGACATGAGGCACACGGCGGCGGCGAGGTTGCCTCCGGAGCTATCACCACACACGGCGAGGCGGCGGGGGTCACCGAGGAGTTCCGCGGCATGCCGCGCCACCCATTCGGTGGCCGCGTAGCAGTCCTCCGGAGCGGAGGGGAACTTGTGCTCCGGAGCGAGGCGGTAGTCGACCGAGACCACCACCGCGCCCGTGCCCGCGCACAGCCGTCGGCAGGTGGGGTCCACCACCTCGACGCTGGCCAGCGTCCAGCCGCCGCCGTGGAAGTACATGATGATTGGGAACGGCCCCGTGCCGTCGGGCGTATACACGCGGATGCGCAGCGGACCGCCGGGACCCTGGAGGGTCCGGTCCTCGGCCCTGGCCACGGGAACGCTGGGGCCGCCCAGGTCGCGCAGCGCCTCCGTGAGCACGCGGGCCTGGGCCAACGGCAGCTCATGGACGGGGGGCTGCCCTGCCTGGGCGAGCAGATTCAGGAACGTCACGGCCTGGGGATCGAGCGGCATCTTCTGGACTCCAAGGACCAACGGATTCCCGGAGCATCTCAGCGCCGTGGATCCTGGAAGTCAAAGCGAAGCGCGTGCGCGAGCCCCTGTGAAAAAGAGTGGGCCGCGCGCACGTCCATCAGCGTGTGCCGGTGTCGGACGACCAGATGCAGCGTCCCACGATGGGACACCACGCCCACCGCGAGCCCCATCGGCATGCGTCCGGGAGGAGACCACCACAACTCGGTGGCCTCGGCGCCCGCGCCAAAGGAGAACGGCTCGCGCAGCTCGCCGAGGTTCGACAGCACGGCTGT
>NZ_DASVWK010000808.1:0-10989 GCF_036389735.1 Archangium sp.
ATGCTGCGCGAGCGCAAGCAGAGCCGCATCTGCGCGCACATGCGCCTGGTGCGCCAGGAGGACGGGCTCCCGCTCCACGTCTTCAACACCCACTTGAGCCTGCCCACCCCCTTCGCCCGCGCCTTCTGGGCCACCCGGGACAAGATGGGCAACGGCATCAACCAACTCCACGAGGCGCGCGCGCTCGCCCAACTGGTGCGGCATCAGTCGGCTGGCGAGCCCTTCCTCGTCTGCGGAGACTTCAACTCGCCCCCGGCCTCGCCCGTCTTCCACTACCTGTGTGACGAAGCCCGCTTCTCCTGCGCCCAGGCGGCGGTGGGCCAGATAGACCCGAGCGTCTCCCGCGGCTTCCCCACCGCCGGCTTCATGCACATGCGCATGCACCTGGACCACATCTTCGCCGGAGAGGGCGTGCGCTGGCTGGACCTCGACGAGACGAGCCCCTTTGGCGACCCGCACAGCCGCTTCCACGGCCTGTCGGACCACATGCCCCTCATCGCGCGCTTCCACCTGGAGCCGCCAGCCGCCCGGGCCGAGGCGCTGCCCCCGTCCCAGAGCGAGCCCCCCGCTCCCATCGGGCCATGAGTCAGTGGCTCGAAGCGCCCTCGCGGAAGAGGAATGTCATCTGGCCATTGGGCTCGAGGTAGGCCGCGCGCACCTGCTGGAGATCATCCTTGCCCTTGGCGCGAAGCTGGCTGAGCAGCTCGCGCTGGGAGATGCGCGTCTTGCGCAGGTTGTCGTGCACCAGCTCGCCCTCGCGCACCAGCTCCAGCGGGCGGCCCTCCAGCACCCGCCCCGCGCCGCGGTAGCGGAATGACAGCCACGAGAAGAGCCGGTCCCACGAGCCCAGCGTGACCAGGGCGAGGAAGGCCGTGGTGAGGCTGTTGTCATCACCCACCATGGTCCTGCGCAGGCACACCGTCAGCAGGAAGAGCAGCACCAGGTCGAAGGTGGCATAGCGCCCCAGCTCCTTGCGCCCGAGGAGCCGCAGGACGAGCTGCGCGAACAGGTAGACCACCGAAACGCGGAAGATGACCTCCAGAGGATGCATCTCCGGGGACCAGAGACCGTGCCAGTCGAAGGGCTTCATGCTCGAAAGCTGGCCACGACGATCACCTCGGGCTTACCCCTGCCCCGCTCCTGGCCCAGCGGGCGAGCGACCTACCCTCTCAGCGCCCTCCCCCGCCCCAGCAGCCGGTGGGTCGGGCCCGCCGTACCTAACCTGTAGACTCTGGTATGTCCGGCGACGACTTCAAACGACTGATGGATGCCATGGCGGACCCCCTCGTGGCCTGTGACGGCGACGAGCGCGTCCTGTACATGAATCCGGCCGCCGAACGCCTGCTCGGCTGGAGGACGGCGGAGCTGGCTGGACAATCCTTCCTCCACCTCGTTCCCCCGCGCCTGCGCTCCTTCGAGGGCCACTCCTTCGTGCGCTATCTGCTGGAGCGGCGGCGCGCACTGAGTGGGCGCCCCGTCCGCGTGCCCCTGCTGTGCCGCGGCGGGCCGGAGCTGGAGGTGGAGCTCACGGCGGGCACCCTGGGCGAGGGCCCCGGGGAGCGCATCACCCTGGTGCTGCGGCGCTCGCCCGAGTCCCCCGACTACACCGACGAGCCGCTGGAGCGGGTGTCCTCGATGGACCCTTCCCAAGCAGCGCCCGCCGTTCCCACTGGGGAGCGCGCCTACCGGCTCGTCTTCGAGAACGCCCCCGTGGGCCTCTTCCACTTCGACACCACGCCCACCCTCATCACCTGCAACGACTACTTCGTGCGCATCATCGGCTCGTCCAAGCGCGCCATCATCGGGCTCAACCTGCTCACCCTTCGGGACGAGGCCTTCATGGGCTGCGTGCGGGACGTGCTCGACGGGCGCCACGCGTATTACGAGGGGGACTACCGCTCGGTCACCGCGGACAAGGTCACCCCCATGCGCGCCCACTTCGCGCCCTGCTTCAACGAGGCCGGGGAAGTGGAAGGCGGCGTGGCCATCGTCGAGGACGTCACCGAGCAGCGCCGTGCCGAAACCGAGCGCGATCACCTCTACCGCGAGGCGCAGGAGGCCATCCGCGTGCGCGACGACTTCCTCACCATCGCCTCGCACGAGCTGAAGACGCCCCTCACCCCGCTGTCGCTTCGGCTGGCCAGCCTGGAGCGCCGCCTGGAGCGCAAGGAGCCCGTGGACCCTTCGCTGCTGCGCCATGCGCGCCAGCACCTGGTGCGGCTCACCGCGCTCATCAATGATCTGCTGGATGCCTCGCGCATCGAGGCCGGCCGGCTCGCGCTGCACTTCGAGCCCCTCCGGCTGGACACCCTCATCGAGCGCGTGCTGACGGGCATGGACGCCGAGCGGGGTCACCACCGCATCGACTACGTGCACCCGGAGGAGTCGGTGAGCATCCGCGGGGACGCGTACCGGCTGGAGCATGTCATCGCCAACCTGCTGGAGAACGCCCTCAAGTACAGCCCCGGGGACAGCACCGTGCGCGTGACGCTGGACGTGAACGACGACTTCGCGCTGCTGTCCGTGGCGGACGAGGGCATCGGCATTCCGCGCGACCAGCAGGAGCAGCTCTTCGAGCGCTACTTCCGCGCCCGCAACGTGTCCATCACCTCCTACGGCGGGCTGGGGCTGGGCCTCTACATCAGCCGCGACATCGTGGAGCGCCACGGGGGCCGCATCTGGGTGGAGAGCGAGATGGGCCGGGGCGCCACCTTCTACGTGGCCCTGCCCCTGCTGACCTCCGCCAACCCCACGCCCCCCGGGCCCGAGCGGCCCCACACCGGCCCGTCCCAGCAGGTGCACTGAGCCCGGAAAGAGGACGGGCCCCGCCTCCCGGAGAAGGGAGGGGAGCCCGGCCCCCGGAAGCCCCTGGCGGACGCGTCGCTAGCGGCGGCGACGGCGGGCCAGCGCGAGGAACGTGCCCAGGCCCATCAGCACCAGCGCGGAGTCACCGCCCGTGGCCGAGCAGCCGAAGCCGTCGCCGCGGAAGGAGATGTCCCCGCCCCCATTCCCGGTGTCTTCGTTCCGGACGGTCCAGGTGCGGGTGTCCGGAGTGGCGTCCACGTTGCCCGCCGCGTCCCGGGCGCGCACCTGGAAGGTGTGCTCGCCCTCGGCCAGGTTGGTGAAGGTGACCGGCGAGGTGCACGGGGTGAAGGCGGCGCCGTCCAGGCTGCACTCGTATGTCACGCCCGGCTCGTTCGAGGTGAACTCGAACGTGGCACCGCGCTCCGGGGTGGTGCCCGAGGGGCCAGAGGAGATGGTGGTCTCCGGAGCCTGGGTGTCCTGGACGATGGTGAAGGTGCGGCCAGGGGACACGGGGCTGGTGTTGCCAGCCTCGTCCGTGGAGCGGACCTTCACCTCGTGCGGGCCCACCGTCAGCGGCGTGGTGGGCGTGTAGCTCCAGTTGCCGGACGCATCCGCCTTGACGGTGCCCACCTCCTGGCCGTCGATGATGACGGTGACGGTGCTCCCCGGCTCCGCCGTCCCGGTGATGGCCGGCGTGAGGGTGTCCAGCGTCGCGCCCTCCAGCGGACCGCTCACCACGGGCGCCGTCGGCGCCGTGGTGTCCACACGCCAGGTGTACGTGGCCGGGGTGGGGTCCACGTTCCCAGCCGCGTCCCGCGCGCGCACCTCGAGGGTGTGCGTTCCCTCACCCACGTTGTTGAACGTCACCGGGTCCGAGCACGCGGTGAAGGTGGTCTCCGTGTCCCGCTTGCACTCGAAGGTGACACCCGCCTCGGGCGAACTGAAGTCGAACGTCGCGCTCGTCGAGGAGGTGACGGCCGGCGGACCCGACTCGATGACAGTGTTCGGCGCCGTGGTGTCCACGCGCCAGGTGTACGTGGCCGGGGTGGGGTCCACGTTGCCCGCCGCGTCCCGCGCCCGCACTTCCAAGGTGTGCGTTCCCTCACCCACGTTGTTGAACGTCATCGGGTCCGAGCACGCGGTGAAGGTGGTCTCCGTGTCCCGCTTGCACTCGAAGGTGACGCCCGCCTCGGGCGAGCTGAAGTCGAACGTCGCGCTCGTCAAGGAGGTGACGGCCGGCGGACCCGACTCGATGACAGTGTTCGGCGCCGTGGTGTCCACCGTCCAGTCATAGCGGGCGGGCGTGGGATCCACGTTGCCCGCCGCGTCCACCGCGCGCACGAAGAGGATGTGCGCTCCCTCACCCAGGCCCGTGTACGTCTTCGGGTTGGGGCACGCGGTGAAGTCCGGCTCGGTGTCCAGCTTGCACTGGTACGTCACGGGGCCCGGCTCCGTCCCCACGTAGGAGAACGGGAACGTCGCGCTCGTCGCGTTGGTGGGGCTCGACGGGCCCGAATCGATCTTCGTCTCCGGCGGCGTGAGATCCACGGTGAAGGTGTTGGCCGCGCTCCTGGGGCTCTGCACCGCTTCGACTTCCGTGGCCGCCTGCACCGTGTGGCTTGCCTCGGACAGGTCCACGGTCGGGGTGAAGGAGTAGTTACCGGCGGCGTCGGACGTCGCCCGGCCGGCCTCGACCCCGTCGATGTAGATGATCACCGTGGTACTGGGACGGGCCGTCCCCGTGATGACAGGTCGTCGGTTGTTGGTGAAGCTGCCATTGGCTGGAGTGCTCACCGTGGGCGTCGGCGGTACCACGAAGCCACCCGTCAGGAGGGTGGGAATGCCGTTGCCACCCGCCGTGGCCCCGTAGGTAATGCCGTCGGGCGCAGTGGGGTCCTGCTGGTTGCCGGGCGAGGCACCCGTGAGGTTGAGGCCGCAGGTGCCTCCCGTCGCGGCCTGGAACAACACCCGTCCACCCGCACCGCCGCCACCAGGGCCCACCCGGCCGGTGTTCACCGTGCCACCGACGCCTCCATTGGCGGAGACCGCGCCGCACGCGGCCGTATCGACGAAGCGCAGATAGATGGAACCACCCGCGCCACCGCCACTGCCTCCATCTTCGCTCGAAGAGCCTCCCCCACCCCCTGAGGCTTGGATGCTGCCCGTGCCCGTGAGCTGGTTGGCCCGGATGAAGATGATGCCACCGCCACGCCCACCGGGCGCCCCTGTGAGCTCGGTGCCTTGACCGGCTCCACCTCCACCGCCTGGCGTGAGGTGGTTGAGCAGCGAATAAACGAGCGCCGAGCCCCCCATCCCACCCACGGGCCGGGCCGTGCCGATGGAGCCGTCCGAGCGCCCGCCCATCCCACCGCTCCCGTAATTGCCACCACCTCCACCGCCCGACTTGAGGCAGACGCCGCCTCCACCACCGTTAGCCACGTTGCCACGCCCGGTGTGAGTGGGGCCGTAGCGCACGTTGGCGATGCCCTCACCCTTCTGGGCCCCCCGGGTGGGGGCCTCATCCAGTCCCTCGCAGCCTTTCGCGACGGGCTCCTCCTCGGAAGGGAGGTACGTGCCCCCGCGGAACCCCGTGGCGTTGGCGGTGATCTGCCCGGCGTTGTTCACCGTGCCCGTGGCCAGGAACGCGATGACGCCACCCACGCTCCCGTTCCAGGGCAGCGGGACGATGCGTCCGGTGGAGCTGACGGTGACGGTCGTGTACTCGGGCACCTTGATGACCTGGGTCACGTTCGCCGCATAGGAGTGGACGAGCGGCGCGGTCAGCGTCAGCGTCGACCCCGAGACCGAGGCCAGCCGGGCGAACTCCCAGCGACCCACCGCATCATTGGTGATGTCGAGGGGGCCCGCCGCTCCGGACGCGGGCTCCGGGACGATACCGGTCGTCTGGAGCACCATGACCAGCTCGCCCGCGGAGAAGCAGGAAACCGCGCCGAGGCACGTGCCCACCGGGAGGGACGTGTCCCCCGGGGCCAGCGGTCCCGTCACCTGGGTGTAACTGTTGATGATGTTGCCGGTGGTCGTCACGGTGAGCGCACCGTTGCGCCCGCTGCCCAGCCCGAACGAGTCGGGCTCGGCCCGTGCCACCGTGGAGCCGAGGGCCAGCATGCACAGCATGGCCGCGAGCCACTTCTTCAAGAATGGATTGCTCATGATTCCTTGATTCCTTCGGCTACTTCAGCTCGCGCTCGGCGGTGATGATGATGAACTCCACGCGCCGGTTGGCCGCGCGGCCCTTTTCCGTCTTGTTGGATGCGATGGGCTGGTCGGGACCGAAGCCCTTGGCTTCCAGACGCGACGGCTCCACGCCCTTGCTCACGAGGTAGCCCTTCACGGCCTCGGCCCGCGCCTGCGACAGCTTGCGGTTGGCCTCCGCGTTGCCCCGGTCATCCGTGTGGCCCTCGATGACCATCCGGTCCACCTCGGGGTGCTGCTGGAGGATTTTGGCCACCTGATCCAGCATCTTGAAGGAGCGCGGCTGGATGATGGACTTGCCGGTGGCGAAGAACACCTGCTCCTTGATCTCCAGCTTGCCCTTCTGGATGGCCACCATCTGCTTCTGCTGCGCGGGGCAGCCCGCGTTGGTGGCGAGGCCCTTCTCGGCGGGGCAGTTGTCCAGGTGGTCCGCCACGGTGTCGCCGTCCGTGTCCTTCGCCGGGCAGCCCTTCAGCTCCACGAGGCCCGGCTCGGTGACGCACGCGTCCCGCTCGTCCTCCAGGCCGTCCTTGTCCGAGTCCCTCACCGGGCAACCCTGACGCTCGGCCGGGCCCGCCTCGGTGGGGCACTTGTCCTCGCCGTCCTCCAGGCCGTCCTTGTCCGAGTCCTTCACCGGGCAACCCTGACGCTCGGCCGGACCCGCCTCGGTGGGGCACTTGTCCGCGCCGTCCTCCAGGCCGTCCTTGTCCGAGTCCTTCACCGGGCAACCCTGACGCTCGGCAGGGCCCGCCTCGGTGGGGCACTTGTCCTCGCTGTTCTTCACGCCATCGCCGTCGTCGTCTCGGCGCGAGGCGTCCGGCCTCTCGCCTCCTCCGACGGCCACGCCAAGCAGCAGGCGGAAGGTGGGCGTCCCCGGGGCATCACCAAAGCCGGGGCCCCCGAGCGCATACACCTCGGTCGACCCGCCTACCGGCAGCCGCAGACCGGCCAGCAGCTCCACGGACGTCGGCGCGCGGGTGAGCGGCACGGTGCCGCGCACGTTGAGCTCTCCACGCAGCCCCTCCCCCGTGGTGGCGAGCACCGCGCCCAGGCGCACCTCGTTGCCCAGCTCGTCCTGGATGTTGGCGTCCTCGCTGAGGGCGACCGCGGGCCGCACCAACATGCCCGCCTCCACACCCGCGCGCAACGCGCCGAAGCGCCGGCCCGCCATCACCTTGGGCGACAGGCGGACGATGCGATCGCGCGAGAGCGTATCCGCGCTGCCCAGCGGCAGTCCCGCGCCCAGCTCCAGCGCCAGGTCCAGCGGGGCATCCCGCCGCTGCGAGAGCAGTCCCAGCCGCACGTTCACCGTGGGGGTGGACAGACCCGTGCGGCCCGGAGCGCCAATGCCCTGGGCGGAGAGGTCATCCCCGCGCTGCCAAGCCACCACGGGCAGTTGCACGCCCAGCTCGAGCCAGCGCATCGGGGCCCACGCCGCCAGCAGGTGCGCCGTCACCCGGTCTCCCACCACGGAGCCCAGCCGGTTGCCCTCCCGGTACATCACCAGTGGATCATTCTCGTATTGCCCCGCGAGCGAGAGGCGGAAGCCCCCCTCTTGCAGCAGCTCGCCGGTGCCCATCAGCAGCGAACCCTTGCCGTTGGGGTTCAGCTCCAGACGTTCCAGCTCGAACTCAGGCAGGCCCGTGGGCTGCGCGAGCGCGGTCGAGGCGCACAGCATGGCCGCTACGGCGGACCAGCGTGCGAGTCGCTTCGTGTGGCTCAATGATTTCTCCATGTCGGGGCCCTGCGGGTCGGGCGCATACAGACCGCGCGAAGCCTGGAGTGTCCAGGCATTGTTCAGGGTGGAGGGGAAGCCCGCCTGGACCTTGGGCGACCGCGACGCTCCCCTGCCGTGTCTATCAGTCAACCCGTGACTGTGACGCGGAGTGAGCCTTCAGGGCAAAGAAACGTTGCCGCGTCAGCAGGGGGTGCGCACCCTGGGCACGGATGAGCGCCCTGAAAAGAGTCGGTTGGGGCCTGCTCCTCGGGCTGCTCGGGTGGGTGTCGAACCTGGCCGCCATCGAGGTGTTGCCAGGCGTCCACCTGCTGCTCGGGCCGCTGCTGGTGCTCATCGCCGCTGTCCTGCTCGGACCGGTGGCGGGCGGGCTGGCGGGCGCCGTGTCGGGCGCGAGGACCCTCTGGATGTGGGGGCACCCGTGGGGGTGTCTCAACATGCTGCTGGAGGGGCTCTTCGTGGGCGCGTTGCGTCGGCGCCTCACCCCGCTGGTGGCCGACGGTCTCTATTGGATGTTGAGCCCGCTGTATTTCTTCATCACCTACTACGTCCTGGCCGACATCCCCGCCTCGGCCGTCCTGGTGGCGGGAGTGAAGCAGGCGGTGAACGGGCTGCTGGCGGCGCTCCTGCTTCAGGTGGTGCTGCTCATCCCCGCCGTCCGGCGACGCCTGCGCTCCCTGCTGCCGCTGCCGCTGGCGGACGTGTCCCTGGGGCGCGCGTTCGGCTCGGCGCTCGCGCTGGGCGCCATCATCCCGGTGCTGGTGCTGGGCGGCGCCGAGGGCCGCACGCGCTACACCACCCAGGTGCGGCAGGTGAACGAGGACAACCTGCACGCCGCGCGGGTGGTGGCGAATGAAATCGAAAGCAGCCTCGCGCACTCGCGCCATGGCGTCTCCCAACTGGCCCGCACGCTCGCGTCGGGCCTGTCGCCGGAAGGCACCCTGCCGGGCCGGCACTTCCTCGAGGGCGAGCTGGACGCGCTCGTGTCCTACTCGCCGGAGGTGGTCAACGCCTACGTCGGCAGCCCGGAGGGGGTGGCGCTCGCCTTCTCTCCGCGCACCGACGCGGCGGGCCGTCCGCTGGCGGGCACCGACTTCTCGGACAGGCCCTACGTGCGGGAGGCGCGAGAGGCCCACGAGCCGCTGGTGAGTGATGTCTTCCTCGGGCGGGGCGGCGTGCGGGGGCCGCTGGTGGTGACGGTGGCCCCCATCCGCCGGGAGGAGCAATACGCGGGCTACGTGCTGGCCGCGCTGGACCTGCCGCGGCTGCGCCGGCATGCCCGCGCCCAGGTGGGAGAATCGCAGCGGCGCATCCGCGTCATCGACTCGCGGGGCGGCGTGGTGTTCGACTCGGCCGAGACCGGCGGCGCGCGGATGCGCACCATCCTCGACACGTCCCTCGAGCGGGCGCTGGAGCGGATGCGGAGCGGGGGTACCGGGACATACGAGCTGGAGCAGGACGCGGTGACGCTGGTGCGCGTGGGCACGATGCGCCACTTCGGCATGATGGAGGTGCGGCCGCTGGGCTGGCGGGTGGTGGTGGAGCAACCCGGCACGCGGCTCCAGCGGGACGTGGAGCGGGCCTACTTCGGCCTGCTGGGCACGGTGGGACTGGCCACGGTGGCGGCGGTGCTGCTGGCGCTCGCCTTCTCGCGCACCATCGTCTCGCCGGTGCAGGGGGTGTCGCACGCGGCGGCCCGGCTGGCCTCGGGGGACCGGGCGGCGCGCGCCTGCGAGGTGGCCGAGGACGCCCCGCGCGAGCTGAGCCAGCTGGCGCGGAACTTCGATCGGATGGCGTGGCAGCTCTCCCGGCAGATGGAGGCCATCGAGCGCACCAGTCGGGAGAAGGACGCCTTCCTCTCCATCGCCTCGCACGAGCTGAAGACGCCGCTCACGGCGCTCAAGGCGCAGGTGCAGATATTGCGGCGCAAGGTGGAGGGAGAGTACGGCGAACGGCTGGACAAGGTGAGCCGGCAGGTGGACCGGGTGACGCGCCTGGTGAACCAGCTCCTGGACGCCTCGCAGCTCGGGCTGGAGCAGCTTCCCCTTCAGCGCACGCGCATGGACTTGAGCGAGGTGGTGCGGCGGGTCGGCGAGTCCCTGGTGAGCGCCTCGCCACTGCACACGCTGGAGCTGGAGGCGCGGCCCGTGGTGGGCGAGTTCGACGAGCTGCGCCTGGAGCAGGTGGTTCACAACCTGGTGTCCAACGCCATCAAGTACAGCCCGACGGGTGGCGCCATCGAGGTGTGGACGCGGGTCCTGCCGGGGGGCGAGGGCGAGCTGGTGGTGGCGGACCGGGGCATTGGCCTGCGCGTGGTGGACGAGGAGCAGCTCTTCGGGCGCTTCGAGCGCGGAGACCGTCGCGAGCTGACGGGCATCTCGGGCATCGGCGTGGGGCTGTACGTGTCGCGGGAGATCGTCCGCCGGCACGGAGGGCACATCTCGCTGCGCCCGCGCGAGGGCGGTGGCGCGGTAGCCACGGTGCGGCTGCCATTGGGCAGGGAGCCGGAGCACGACCACCGCGCCCCCCACTCCCACCTGGAGGAGGGCCGGGAGTAGGCGTGCCAACCTCGGGAGCATGCCCGGTGAGCGTCAGCCGAGTACGCCCAACGCGTGCGCCAGCCGCCAGGCCACCACCAGCAGGTGCGCATCCCGCACCGCGTCCAGGTGGCTGACGAGCACCTCCAGCGGTACCCAGCGCAGGCGCGAGTCGCGGGCCGCATCGGCCTCGACCTCCACGGCGAAGGGCCACGCCAGCTCGGGAGTGACACCCGGAGTCGTGTGGTACGAGCCCCCGAGTTCCCAGGTGTGGCGCACCGTGAGGGAGAACTCCTCGCGCAGGCGCTCGGTGATGAAGGCGGGCACCTGACTCGAGTGGGTGAGCGTCCGAGGCAAACGCCACGCCGGCGTCACCGCGAGGTTGGCGCTGCCCGTGAAGTGCTGCACCACCGGCAGCTCCCGGTGCTCGATTCCCACCCGGATGCCGTCGCGCGTGCGCACCACGGGGAGCGCCACCGCGGTGTTGCGGCTGGCCTCGCGAGGCACGAGGTACTCGCGCGGCACGTTCGCCAGCACCTGGCCCTCCGCGTCCCGCTCGGAGAAGCCGCCGGTGCGCAGCTCCAGGTAGCCGGTGGCGCCCTCCTCGTGGGCGGAGAACACCGCACGGCGAGCGGGGGCCAGCGCATCCTCGGCCCACTTCGGCCCACCGGGCTGCTCGGTGAGCTGGATGGAGGCGCC
>NZ_DASVWK010000809.1:0-5921 GCF_036389735.1 Archangium sp.
GGTTATCGTAGACATGGGAAGGTGTTATCAGAAGCTGTTGAGCAGAAGGAGCTTGGCGTCCCCCGCCAACTTGATGTGTTGCTTCCAGGGACGATTCACGGACGTGACTTCGTCGTTTTGTGTGCCTGTGTTTGGATTGATTTCGCAACGCCGAGCTCGTCATCCCTTCACGTTCTTGGCGTGACCGCGCAGACAGCAATCGTTGTGCCATGGGGAGCGCCGGGGAGCTGTATCTGGGGGAGGCGTCCGGGGAGGCTCGGACATCTCTTTGACGCGTCAACGGACACGTCCGTTGACGCATCCGGGGTAGACTCGGACCTCTCTCCGTCCGTTGCCGAGCAGCCCCATGAAGCAGAGCCCGTCCACCGACCTGTCGACGACCACCATCCAGACGCGCAGCAGGGAGGAGGACACGCCGCATCCCATCCCGGCGCTGACGGTCGTCTCCCACCCGGTGAGTCAGCGCGTCGGCGAGCGGCTGCTGCTCGGGGCCCTGACCGCGGGCCGCAAGGTGCTGCTATCGCGCAGCGCCCCGGACTTCACCCGTCCCGGCAGCCTGCTGGCCCTGCCCCTGGGAGACCCATTCATCAGCCGCAAGCCTCTCGTCCTCGAGCCCGGTTCCGGGGGAGGAGTGCGGCTGTATGTGGAAGGGGACGGGATGCAGGTGCGGGTGGGTGATGAGCTTCTGAGGGGTGTCCGGGAGCTCGGTCCCCAGGCGCTGGCCGCCGGGGTGCCGCTGGTGCTCGCCGAGCGTGTGGTGCTGCTGCTGCACCTGGCGTCCTCACACGAGGGACCCCTCCCGGAGCTTCCCTCCATGGTGGGCCAGAGCGAGGGCCTGCGCCGGGTGAAGGAGGAGCTGGCGCGTGTGGCGGACCTGGACGTCCCGGTACTCATCCGGGGCGAGACGGGGACGGGCAAGGAGTTGGTGGCGCGGGCCCTCCACCAGGGCAGCCCCCGTCGCCAAGGCCCCTTCATCAGCGTCAACCTGGGTGCCCTCCCCAGGGAGTTGGTCATCGCCGAGCTCTTCGGGTCGCAGCGGGGAGCCTTCACCGGCGCCAACCGGGACCGGGAGGGCCTCTTCCGCGCGGCCCACGGCGGCACCCTCTTCCTCGACGAGGTGGGCGAGGCCTCCCCCGAGGTGCAGGTGGCGCTGCTGCGCGTGCTGGAGACGGGAGAGGTCTTCCCGGTGGGCAGCCACTCGCCGGTGTCCGTGGACGTGCGGCTGGTCACCGCCACCGACGCCAACCTGGAGGCGCGCATCGACGAGGGGCTCTTCCGGGCCCCACTGCTGCACCGGCTGGCCGGCTACGAAGTCCGCCTGCCGCCCCTGCGCGAGCGCCGCGAGGACATCGGCCTGCTCTTCCACCACTTCGCCCGCGGGGAGCTGGAGCGCACCGGCGAGCTCCACCGCCTGTCCTCCACCGACCCCCAAGCCGAGCCCTGGCTACCCACGGCGCTGGCGGTGCGACTGGTGCGCCATGCCTGGCCGGGCAACATCCGCCAGCTGCGCAACGTCACCCGGCAGCTCGTCATCGGCAGCCGGGGCCTGCCCCGCCTGCGCACCGACGCCCGGCTGGAGCAGGAGCTGGACGCCGCCGCCCTGCCCCTCCCCAGCGGCACCCGGGTGGACTCCTCCACCGAGCGCCGGGTCCCCGAGGTGGAGCAGGAACCCCTCCCCCGGCGCAAGCCCTCCGAGGTGGAGGAGCACGAGCTGCTCGCCGCCCTGCGCGACTGCTCCTGGGAGCTGCAGTCGGTCGCGGACCGGTTGGGCATTCCCCGCCCCTCCGTCTACACGCTCATCAAGCGCTTCCCCCACCTGCGCACCGCGGGGGACCTGAATCCGGAGGAGATTGAGCGCTGCTTCCACGAGTGCCGGGGTGATCTGGACGCCATGGTGGAGCGGCTCCAGGTGTCCCGACGCGCCCTCCAGCGCCGCATCCGCGAGCTGCGCCTCGGCACATGATCAGGCCCAGAAGGCCAGCAGAGCGCCCGCGACGGTGGCCACCACGTTGACGGTGTCGTTGCCCAGCCAGGAGAAGCCCCGGTGCGGCCGGGCGGGCTGGCCACAGCGGTGCACGCGGCGCTCCGTCTCCCGGCCGCAGGCATCGCACCAGCGCACGTCCTGCACCGTGGCCCCCAGGAAGCTGTCGACCAACGAGCCCACCACTCCCGCCAGCACGAGCCAGGGCACGAGCGACCACCGGGCGCCCGCGAGCGCGGCCACGAGCCCGACGAAGGCGGCGCCCGCGGTGGCGGCCAGCAGCCCGATGCCCGAGACGGCACCGGACGTGCCGGGCGCCACCGGCCGCAGCGTGGTGAGCAACCTCGGAGGCGAGCGGGAGAGGACCCCCAGCTCGGTGGCCCACGTGTCCGCGTTGGCGGCGACCAGGGCTCCCAGCATGGCCAGGGCATAGCGCTCGTCTCCGGTGACGCCCAGCAGCACCGCCGCCAGCGCGGCCACGCCTCCGTTGGCCATGGCCTGTCCCAGGTCGCGCGTCCCCGTCTTCGCGTACTCCTCCTCCACCCCGGCCTTCCGGGTGCGGAACGCCTTGGAGAGCGCACTGGAGGAGATGAAGAAGCCGAGCAGGGCCGCGACTCCCACCGGCCCCGCCAGCCCGAAGACAGGCGTGCCGATGAGGAGGGCTCCCAGCACGCCGCTCGGGCTGAGCGAACCTCGGGCCCACGAGAACACGCCGATGAGGAGGGCCACCCCCGCGCCCACGCCCAGGCCCGAGGCCAGCGCGGGAGGCACGAGGTAGAGGACGATCCCGGCGGCCAGCGGGACCCAGAGGTTGTCCCGTCCCTTGGTGCCGAGCGCCTCGGCACAGGTGGCCACCACGGCGCACAGGAGGGCCAGCGGCACCTTCGGCATGTCCGGGGCGAGGCCCGGCATCCACGTCAGCGTGCCCAGAACGGCCACGAAGGTGCCGACCAGCATGGCCAGCGAGCCCTCCAGGCTCTTGTGCTCTCCACCGAGCGTCTCGTACCGGTGGTGCCCGAAGCGCCGGCCCACCAGCGAGGCCAGGGCATCTCCCACGGCCATGGCCATGACGCCGCCCGCCGCGGCCGCCGGCTTGTCCCACGCGAGCCACACGAGCAGCGAGAAGGCCACGGGGAACCAGACCGTCCCCAGGTTGTCGGGCTCGGCCTCCACGGACTTGAGCAGGCGCTCGCGGTGGATGAGCCAGTTGGCCGCCACCGCCGTCACCGAGGGCACCACGGCCAGGGCCGGGTTCTGGAAGAGCAGCAGCGCGCCGAAGATCCAGAAGCCCACGCTCACGTGGATGATCTTCCGCGAGAGGTCGCGAGACAGCCCCAGGCGCACGGCCGACTCACCCGCGGCCACGCAGACACCGATGTACCCATAGGACCAGAGGAGCGCCTGGACGTCCTGATTCATGGGGCCGAGCCTCGCGCGCATCCCTACCGGCTGCGCGTCGGCAGCACCGTGGCCGCGCGCACCGGCGCAGTTCCCGCCTCCAGCGCCTCGATCCGCTTGCGCTGCCGGTGGCGGAGGATCTTCTCGTACGCCACGTTCAGCTCGCGCATCTTCGCCTCCGAGCCGCCCCGGTCCGGGTGCCGCTCCAGCGCCAGCTCGCGGAAGCGCGCGCGGACGACGTCCGCCGAATCCAACGGCGACACCCCCAGCACCCGGTACGGATCCTGATCGTCCAGCGCCGCCAGCCACTGATCCAACCGACCCTTCACCGCGATGAAGCGCTCGTCCGCCTCCGTCTTCTCCTTCACCGGGTGCGTGCGCATCTTCGCGTCCGCCTTGAAGATGTCGCTATAGGTGCTCGACACCCACCGGTGGCACGAGCCGCAACGGAAGTACTTCACCTGAGGGCCTGACTGGCAGGACATCCGCACACCGCAGTGGGTGCACTCGACCTCGACGTTCTCCAGGGTCCGCCAGTTCCAGCTCGCCGCAGCCGCCGCGCTCATGGGTGCTCTCGACCTCTCCGTTCAGGCGCTACAGGCCTGTTGTGGGTGTCAAGGTCCCACGATCCGATCTCCCGTCAAGAAATCGGTAACCAGACGGTACGCGCCCCTCCCTCCTCACACGGACCGTCCGGGCCCCCCCGTTTCACGGTAGATCCCCCGGATGCTCGATAGGACGATCGCCTTCCTCGGCGCCGGAAACATGGCCGAGGCACTCATCAAGGGGCTGCTGCGCGCCGGGACCGCGAAGCCCGAGTCGCTCATCGCCACCGGCCGACGCTCGGAGCGGCTGGAGACGCTCCAGCGCACCTACGGGGTGCGCACCACCCACGACAACCTGGCCGCCGTGCGCGAGGCGGACGTGGTGGTGCTCTCCGTCAAGCCGCAGGCGCTGGACAAGGTGCTCGTCCAGGTGGCCTCGGAGGTGGATCCGCGCAAGCTCATCATCTCCGTGGCGGCTGGCGTGCCCATCGCGGCCATGGAGCGGCGGCTGGGCGCCGGGGCCCGCATCATCCGCACCATGCCCAACACCCCCTCCCTGGTGGGCGCGGGCGCCTGCGCGCTCTCCCCCGGCGAGCACGCCAGCGAGGAGGACCTGGCGGTGGCCACCCGCATCTTCCAGTCCGTGGGCACCACCACCGTGCTGGACGAGAACCTGCTGGACGCCGTCACCGGCCTGTCCGGCAGCGGGCCCGCCTACATCTTCCTCATCATCGAGGCCCTGTCGGACGCTGGCGTGAAGGTGGGCCTGCCCCGCTACACCGCCCTCAAGCTCGCCGCCCAGACGGTGTTGGGCAGCGCCCAGCTCCTCATCGAGACCAACGCCCACCCCGGCCAGCTCAAGGACCAGGTGACGAGTCCCGGCGGCACGGCGATCGCCGGCCTGCATACCCTGGAGGCAGGCGGGCTGCGCACCACCCTCATCAACGCCGTGGAGGCCGCCACCCGCCGCGCCAAGGAGCTGGGGGAGCAGTTCCTGGAGAAGTCCTAGAGCTGGCCTATACTGGGGTGCCATGAAGATCACCCCGCTCGACATCCGGCAGAAGCGCTTCGAGACGGCCCTGCGCGGCTTCTCGAAGCGAGAGGTGGAAGCCTTCCTGGAACTCATCGCCGGTGAGTTCGAGGAAGTGGTGAAGGAGAACATCGGCCTGAAGGAGGAGCTCAAGCGCACCCAGCTCAAGCTGGAGCAGCACCTGGAGCGCGAGCGTACCCTGCAGGAGACGATGGTCACCGCCCAGCGCATCAGCGAGGACATGAAGGGCGCCGCCAAGAAGGAGGCGGAGATCATCCTCGCGGACGCCGAGCACCAGGCGGAGAAGATCGTCCACGGCGCCCACCAGCGGCTGGTGCAGGTGGTGGAGGACATCAACGAGCTCAAGCGCCAGCGCGCCCAGTTCGAGTCCCAGGTGAAGTCCGTGGTGGAGGCGCACCAGAAGCTGCTGGAGACGTTCAGCGGCCGCACCTTCGCCGACAAGGACTACGCGCGCGTCGAGGACAACGTGGCCTACCTCACGCAGAAGAAGGCCCAGAACGCCGAGTAGTCCATGGCCGCCTCCTGGCTCAAGGAAGTCCCCGGCGCGGTGGAGCTCGCCGTGCTGGTGCAGCCCCGGGCCTCACGCACCCGCGTGGTGGGCGAGCACGATGGGATGCTGAAGATCCAGCTCGCCGCCCCTCCCGTGGATGGAGAGGCCAACGCCGCCCTGCTCGAGTTCCTCGCCAGACGCCTGGGCGTACCCCGGCGCCAGGTGACGCTGGTGTCGGGTGACGCTTCGCGTCGCAAACGGGTACGAGTCGAGGGGCTTGGCGTGGCGGCGGCCGAGGCTGTTATGTCTGGGGGCACGTGAGGCTCTCATGCGCCACCTGCTGTTGCTCCTGACGTTGCTGCTCTCACCCCTCGTCGGGGCACAGGAAGGGCACCTCGGCCCCACCCCGGAGGCCGGCCATGCCAACGGCGGCGTGGAGCCGGCGATGGTGCCCCT
>NZ_DASVWK010000810.1:0-6342 GCF_036389735.1 Archangium sp.
AAAGGCGGGTCGCCTGCTATAAATCCCCCGCAGTCTTGGTCCCGTAGCTCAGTTGGATAGAGCGGCGGTTTCCTAAACCGCAGGCCGCTGGTTCGATTCCAGCCGGGGCCACTCGCCCCGCCTCCAGTTCCCTCGGAGGCGGGGCTTTTTTACGTCCGGCACCTCCCACTCCATGTCCTCACGACCCGAGAAGGCTCCCGTCACCCCGCAGCGCCTCATGGAGGAGGAGTACTTCGAGGACGAGACGTTCACCGACCTCGACCTCCAGGGAGCCAGGCTCGGCGGGAAGGAGTTCTACCGCTGCACCTTCGAGCGCTCCCACCTTCAGGAGAGCCGCTGGCCCGAGAGCAAGTTCGAGGCATGCGTCTTCCGCGGCTGCGACCTCACCCGCGCGCAACTCGCGCACACGGCGCTGAGGGACGTGCGCTTCGAGGGCTCGAAGCTGATGGGCATCGACTGGTCGGCCATCTCGCCCAACCCCGAGCTGGCCTTCGACGAGTGCAACCTGCGCTACTCCTCGTTCGTCGGTCTCAGCCTGCGTCAGACCGTCTTCGCTCGCTGTGCCGCCCGCGAGGTGAACTTCATCGACACGGACTTGAGCGACACGGACTTCACTGGGACGGACCTCTCCGGCAGCAACTTCCGGGGCTGTACGCTCACGCGCGCGGATCTCCGGGGGGCGATGGGGGTGTTCATCGACCCCGCCGCACACAACCGCCTCAAGGCTACCCGGGTCCCCGTCGAGACGGCGGTCCTCCTGGCCCAATCGCTCGGGATGCTCGTGGCCGGCTACGGCGATGAGGCGGCCGCCCAGGGGGAGCGGAAGAAGCGTCGCTAGAGAGCCGGGCCGCGTTCAGGAGGTGCTCAAGGACGCGTCTTCACCGCGTTGAGGTCCGCCAGACAGGCCTCATCGAAGCCCAGGTTGGGAGCGTCGCCGAACAGCCCCCGGCCGAGCGCGTCGATGAGGCCGGAGCCCTCGTAGGCCCAGTACATGATGCAGCGGTCGCTCGTGTCGTGTGCGCCGTGGGGAGCGTCCTGGTGGTTGCCCACCATCACCAGGCCGTTGTTCACCAGGCCGAGCTGGTGCCCCACCTCGTGGACCCACACGCCCAGCTCCGCCTCCACGCACGCGGGCGGAGTGAGGATGGGGCCCTTGCCGCAGACCTGATCCAGGGACTGCCGGAAGAGCACCAGATGGGTCCACGGGAAGGCCAGTCCCAGCACCTTGCCCTCCTGCGTGTCCATGGCCGAGTGCCCGTCCACCAGCAGCACGTGCAGCTTGATGGTGCCCACCGGCACCTCGAGCTTCCCCGTCTCCTCCGCGAGCCGGAGCAGCTCCTCGTTGCTCCAGGCGTGGTCCGCTCCCTTTCCGGGGAACGCCTGGTCGAAGCGCACCTCCACGCTCTCCTTGTCGAGGATGCCGAGCAGGCCTCGCTGGAGCCGGTCCGCCACCGAGGCGGTGGGGGTGTAGCCGGCCCAGCCGTCCACCTCGAGCACCATCCGCGGGTAGGGTTGGCGGCGGATGTAGTGCTCGAAGCGCGGGGCATTCACCGTGGTGCCCGCGTCCGGGACGGGCTCGCCCGGAGGGGTGACCGGGGGAGTGCCAGCGTCGCGGGTGGAGCCGGGCCCTGGGGTGGGCCCCGGGTCTGGGGAAGGGGAAAACAATTCGCACCCGGAGACGAGTGCCAGGAGGGCGAACAGGAGCGGACGGAGGCCAGACATCGTGGAGTCTCCTCGAGGGGGCGCTCAGCGCAGCTTGCGCCGCAGGTGGTTCAGCAGATCGATGCGGGTGATGAGGCCGATGAACTCCTCCCCATCCACGACGATGGGCACGAAGCCCTTGTCGAGGAGCGGGAGCAGCTCGCGCACCGGGGTGCGCACATCCACGGTCTGGAGCCGCGTGGACATGACGTCGCGCACCGACTGGCGCAGGCGCGTCTCGTCGTCGATGGCCGCGAGCAGCAGGTCGGACTCGTCGATCATTCCCACGACCTTGCTCCCCTCGAGCACCGGGAGCTGGGAGACCTCGTAGAGCTTCATCCGCGCGTAGGCGACGAGAAGCGTATCGGTGGGCGCCAGGGTGATGACGGCCCGTTTCGCGTAATGGCGGGTGATGACGTCGCGCAGATCTCCATGGTGCTGGCGGGGCAGGAAGCCCTGGTCCGCCATCCAGAAGTCGTTGAACATCTTCGACAGGTACTTGTTGCCGCTGTCGCAGACGAAGGTGCACACGCGCTTGGGCGTGGTCTGCTCGCGGCAGTAGCGCAGCGCCGCGGCGATGAGCGTGCCCGAGGACGAGCCCGCGAGGATGCCTTCCTTCTTGAGCAGCAGGCGCGCTGTCTCGAGGCTCTCCACGTCGGGGATGGTGTAGGCGTTCTTCACCCGGGTGAGGTCCGCGTTGGGGGGGAGGAAGTCCTCGCCGATGCCCTCGACGACCCAGGAGCCGGCCTGGCCCATCTTGCCCGTCTTCACGTACTCGACGAGCACCGAGCCCTGGGGGTCGGCGAGCACCATCTCGCACTGGGGAAGGGCCTTGGCGAAGTAGCGCGAGAGGCCGCCGATGGTGCCGCCCGAGCCCACGCCGCACACCATGGCGTCGAGCCGGTGGTCGAGCTGGGCGGCGATCTCCGGGCCGGTGGTGGTCTCGTGGGCCAGCGGGTTGGCGGGGTTGGCGAACTGGTTGACGTAGAAGGCGCCCTGCTCGCGGGAGATGCGCTCGGCCATGTCCTGGTAGTAGTCGGGGTGGCCCTTCTCCACGTCCGAGCGGGTCATCACCACCTCGGCACCGAGCGCCTTGAGGTGGAGGATCTTCTCCTGGCTCATCTTGTCCGGGATGACGAGCGTGAGCCGGTAGCCCTTCTGCGAGGCCACGAGGGCAAGGCCGAGGCCCGTATTGCCGGCGGTGGCCTCGACGAGGTGCTGCTGGTGGGGTCCGAGCTGGCCTGCCTGCTCAGCGGCGGAGATCATCGACAGGCCGATGCGGTCCTTGATGGAGCCACCGGGGTTGTGGCTCTCGAGCTTGAGGAAGAGCTCGCAGGGACCCGTGTCGAGTTGGGTCACCTTCACCATGGGTGTATTGCCGATGAGGCCAAGGAGGTTGGTGGGCAGAGGTGCGGAGCGCATGGCCGAACAGTAGCTGGACGTGGGGCCCGCGCGCATGAGATCTCCTCCTTCCCCCGCCATGAAATACGTCGTCACCGTCTGGTTCTGGCTCGTCTTCCTCCTCACCGCCCCGGTGTTGTTCACCCTTGGGCTGGTGCTGTTCCTCGTCGCGTACCCGGTGGACCCGGACCGGCGGTGGCTGCATGCGCTGGTCTGCCGCTGGTGCTTCGGGTTGTGGCTGCACCTGTCGCCGGGCTGGCGCACCCGGGTGGAGGGGCGGGAGCTGCTGCCCTCCGGGGCCTGCGTGCTGGTGGCCAACCACCAGTCCGCCGCGGACATCCTGGCCGCCATGGGCCTGTTCCACCCCTACAAGTTCGTGGCCAAGGCGTCCCTGTTCTCCATCCCCATCGTGGGGTGGATGATGAGCCTGCTGGGCTACGTGGCCGTCACCCGGGGCAAGACCTCCTCCCTGCTCCAGCTGCTCGAGCCGTGCCGCGCCTGGCTCCGCCGGGGCATGCCGGTGCTCATCTTCCCCGAGGGCACCTACTCGCAGGGCGAGCTGTTGCGCTTCAAGCGCGGGGCCTTCCAGCTCGCGCTGGAGGAGCACGTACCCGTGGTGCCCATCGTCATCGAGGGCACCCCACAGCTCGTGGACGGCGATGGCCCGTGGATGAGCCCCCGCGCCTCCATCCGTGTGCGCGTGCTGCCACCGTTGCCGCCCGAGTCCTTCGGTCCGGATCCGGTGGAGTTCGCCGATCGGGTACGGGAGCTGTACGTGGACGTGCTCGCCACATCTCGCTGAACCCGACGCGGCATTGGGCTAGCATCGGGGGGGATGACGACGCTCACCTCCCTGCTCGATGTCGACGTCCCGCGCCCCGTCCTGGACGTCATCGCCCGCCTCCGCGAGCTGGGCCATGCCACCTACCTCGTCGGTGGCTGCGTGCGTGACAGCCTCCGGGGGGTCCACCCCAAGGACTTCGACGTCGCCACCAGCGCGCTTCCCCAGCAGGTCCAGGGCGCCTTCCGCAAGGTCATCCCCACCGGCATCCAGCACGGCACCGTCACCGTGCTCGCGGGCAGCACCCATGTGGAGGTCACCACCTTCCGCAGCGAGAGCGAGTACCACGACGGCCGCCGCCCCAGCGCCGTCACCTTCGAGCAGGACATCGTCAAGGATCTCTCGCGCCGCGACTTCACCATCAACGCCATGGCGTGGAATCCCCTCAGCCATGAGCTCGTCGACCCCTTCAAGGGCCAGGAGGACCTCAAGGCCCGCCTCGTGCGCTGCGTGGGCTCGGCCATGGATCGCTTCTCCGAGGACGGCCTGCGTGCCATGCGCGCCGTGCGCTTCGCCGCGGTGCTCGACTTCAGGCTCGACCCCGCTACCCAGGCCGCCATCCCCGCCACGCTCCCCGTCTTCCGCAAGGTGGCCTACGAGCGCGTCCGCGAGGAGTTCGTCAAGCTGCTCCTCTCCAAGCGCGAGGCCTTCGGGCTCGAGCTCCTCGCCGTCACCGGGCTGATGGAGGTGTTCCTGCCCGAACTCGCCCGTGCCGACGCCGAGGCCGCCCGGCTCGCGCGTGCCGCTGCCTCCGCCGCCCCCGCCGACGTGGAGCTCCGGCTCGCCGCCCTGCTGGCCGACCTCGTCGATCCCCAGCGCGCCGAGGAGATTGGGGTCCGGCTCAAGTTCCCCACCAAGACCGTCGAGCGCGTTCGCCTGTTCGTCGGACACGCCGCGCTCGAGCGGCATGTCGGGGACTCGGACCCCGCGCTTCGCCGTTTGCTGGCCCGGGTCGGGCCCGCGAATGTCGAGCCACTCACCCAGGTGGCCCGTGCCCGGATTCAGGTCCGTGAGCCAGCACGGTTGCCGGAGCTGGAGGCACTCATCGCCCGGCTGCTGGCCCTCGTCGCCGCGAAGCCTCCGCTCACGGGCAAGGAACTCACGCTCAACGGCGGTGCCATCATGGCCGCCCTCGGGGTCGGTCCCTCGCCCATCGTGGGAGAGGCCACTCGCTTCCTCGTCGATCAGGTGCTCGATGAGCCTTCACGCAATGAGCCGGAGACGCTGAAGGATCTGCTGGGGAGTTGGCTCCGGGCTCGGGGTTCTTGAACCGGGTCCAGGGGTAGGGGAGTAGATTGTCCGGCGGGGGTGTCCTCTCCCGTCTGTTGTGTCGCACCCGGACCGGCCGGCGTGTAGATAGGGTCGTCATGCGAGTCGTCGTTGCCATGAGTGGTGGGGTGGACTCCTCCGCCGCCGCCGCCCTGCTCAAGGAGCAGGGTCACGAGGTCATCGGGATCACCCTCCGCGTCTGGTCCTACGAGGGCAAGGCCCAGTGCGGCAGTTGCTGCTCCCCCGATGACATCGATGATGCCCGCGCCGTCGCCCAGACGCTCGGCATCCCCTTCTACGTCGCCAACGCCGAGGAGATCTTCAAGGACCGGGTCATCAACCCGTTCGTCCAGTCCTACCTCGGCGGTCGCACGCCCATCCCCTGCGTGGCCTGCAACCGCGACGTGAAGTTCAACTTCCTCCTCAAGCGCGCTCGCGCCCTCGGCGCCCGGCTCGCCACCGGCCACTACGCCCGTGTCGAGGAGCAGGACGGCAAGTACCTCCTGCGCCGTGCCGTCGACGCCGCCAAGGACCAGAGCTACTTCCTCTTCACCCTCGGGCAGGCCGAGCTCGCCGACGTCCTCTTCCCCGTGGGCGGCATGACCAAGCCCGAGGTCCGTGCCGTCGCCGAGCGCCACGCCCTCCCCACCAGCCACAAGCCCGAGAGCATGGAGATCTGCTTCGTGCCCGATGGCGACTACGCCGGCTTCGTGGAGAAGGTCGCCGGCCCCCAGCCCGGAGGGGAGATCGTCGACACCGAGGGCAATGTGCTCGGCACCCATGCCGGCGTCCACCGGTACACCGTGGGCCAGCGCCGCGGGCTCAACCTCGGGGGAGGGGACGCCCGCTACGTCCAGCGCCTCGAGCCCGACACCCACCGCGTCGTGGTGGGCTCGGCCGAGCAGGCCTCGCGCGACTCCTTCGGCCTCCTCCAGCCCCACTGGGTGGAGGGGCCGCCTCCCTCGGACAAGTCCGTGCAGGTGCGCATCCGCCACCGCCACCCCGGCGCCGCCGGCCGCGTGGAGGTCTCCCCTCATGGGCTCGTGTCCATCCGGCTCGATGCCCCGGCCCGCGCCGTCACCCCCGGGCAGGCCGCCGTGGTGTACGACGGTGATCGCGTGCTCGGCGGC
>NZ_DASVWK010000811.1:0-5507 GCF_036389735.1 Archangium sp.
CGATCTGCTGAACCAGCTCGCGCGTGGGGGCGAGCACCAGCCCGAGCGGGCCCGGCTCACCGGCCAGACGCTCGACGAGGGGCAGGAGGTAGGCCGCGGTCTTGCCCGTGCCGGTGGCCGCACAACCGATGACGTCCCGACCGGCGAGCGCCGGCGGGATGGCCTGGGCCTGGATGGGGGTGGGCGAGGCGAAGCGGGCGCGGCGCACCGCACCGAGGGACTCAGCGGAGAGGCCGAGGGATTTGAAGGAAGAGCTCACGGTTGACGGGCTATCACGCCCGGCGACGCGGGGCTATCTGGCCGAGGCCGTGCCCGCTCGCCCGCGAACGGTTCGACGCTCGGCGTCCAGACGCTCCCGCCCCGGCAGGAGCGGGCCCGCTCCGACCAGGGGGAGAACCAGGCGGCGACGAAGACGGGGGCTCATGGCTCGAGCGTAGCCGCCTGGCTCCGGTGTCTTCTAGTCGGCCATGGGCTGGAGGCTGTGGCTCGTGACCCAGGTGGCGATCTGCCGTCCCGACTCCGCGCCCACCACGCCCGAGTTGCGGTAGTGCATGCCGCCGACGATACGGCCGAGGACCACGTCCTCGACCATCTGCTGGAAGCTGCCGAAGCTGCGCTCCTTGCCCTGGGGATTGCGCACGACGAGCGGTGTGGCGAAGGGCTCCGAGCCAAAGAGCTGCGCGTACGTGTTCAGCACGGCGCTCGACTGCTGCGGATGCCCGGCCGGGTACTCCTGGTTCGGGGGCGTGTCGATGAGCGGCATCCAGGAGGGGTCCGCCGCCACGCCCGGGCTGCCCTCGCGGATGGCGGTGATGGGCCGCCAGAAGTTGAAGACCTGCTTGCTGTGGATGTTGATGATGACCGCATCCGCCGCGGCCATGCTGCCCAGGGCGAGGATCCGGGCCGTATCCTCCAGGTCGAGGCCCCTGCGGGTCGCCAGCTCCTGGCCGACATCGATGGCGAGCAGGGGGGCGGTGATGGGCGCCCAGAAGAGGCCGGCGTCGGTCTGGTCCTGCGTGCGCACCGCGCTCGTGCGGGCGCCGAGGAGCTTCACCTCCTGGAGATCGCGCACGAAGAGCTCGCTGGTGAGGGCGGGCGGCGGGGGGCAGCGGAACTCGGCGGCGCTCGGGACGGCCCACGTCCGCACGGCGCTCCACTGGGCCAGGAAGGTATTGGGGTAGAGGCCCTGCTCCGACCAGGGCGGCACCTGCCGCCACACGCCCTGCTCCGGGGTGGGAGCGACATAGGTGGGCGCCTCGTTGGAGCGGTCCCCGGCGCGCAGGTTCCACAGCTGCTCGGCCACCGCCTCGCCGACCTGGATGCCCTCGGTCTTGCGCAGGCTGTCCGGGAGGGACGCCAGCGAGGTGACGTAGCGCTCGGCGAGTTCCGCCTGACGCTCGGGGTAGAGCCGCACGAGGATGGAGTGGGCGGCGGCGATCGCGGCGGCTTCGGGCGAGGCGTTGGGCGAGGCGGCCACCGGCGTGCCATGGGTCTCATAGCGATGGCGGATCGAGTTGATCGCGTCATGCATGGCGACGTGGGTGAGCGCCACCTGCCGGGAGTGGGGAACGAAGCCGCCGACGATGGAGGGGACGAGTCCGCGCGAGATGCCGCTCCATTCCAGGACGGCCCGAGGGGTCTCCTTCGAGGTGTCCACGGGCTCCTCGCGACAACCCGCCAGCACCAGCACCAGTACCGCCCACAGACCCCTGCTTCGCTTCCAGCACCCGCGCATGTTGCAACCACCTCGTTGGGAGAACGGGCACGACTATACGTAATCCAACAAAAACACGTACGGGGCCCCGAGCCGGGAAGGTGTCAAAGGATTCGTAAAGCCGTCCTCTACCCCGGGCACCCGACATCCGAGGTAAGAATCACGTGATTACTTCTCCGGTCATGTCTACAGTGACCGGCGCATGAGCAACGAACGACAGGACGTGGAGGGCCTCGAGGCGGACGAGGCGGGGCTTCCGTTGACCTTCTATGAGGGGCTTCAGGCCGCCTCCGTCGACGAGAAGCTGACCCTGGCGCTCGAGGCCGCGAGCCACCCGCGCTTCGACGAGGAGGATGTCTTCGAGGTGGGCAGCCGCCTGGAGGAGGCGCTCGACGCCGCGGGCCGGTACGCGGAGTTCGAGGGCGTGCTGGACGCGTGGAAGGAGCGAGCCCCGCGCGTGTACGGGGCCGAGCCAGCGGTGCGCACGTGGCGGGTGGAGCTGGCCCTGCGGCTGCCGGGGCGGGACGCGGCGGGCGCGCTCACCACCCTGGCCCGGGACACGGGGGATGCCGAGCTGGTGCTGCGCCTGGCCGAGTGGTGTCTCTACCGCGGACGTCTGGAGGAGGCGTGGGCGGGCCTGCGGGAGGCGTGGCACCAGGTGCGCGAGGACGAGACGCTCGCCGAGTGGACGCGGGTCGACTACGTGTCTCGCGCGGTGCTCACGTGCATGGACGTGGCGCTCCGGGAAGCGCCGGACGTGTCCGGGGAGCGCCTGGGCGAGCGGCTCTCGGCCTTCGCCCGCGCGGTGCCGCACTGGGTGGAGCAGGCCCTGGCCCTGCGCACCGGCCGCGAGTCCTGGAAGCACCCGCCCGGCTCGCTGCTCCAGGTGTCTCCGGCGGTGCTCTTCGACGAGCAGCGCGCGCTGGTGATGGCCCTGGAGCCCGAGCTGCGCATGCGTCAGGGTTGGCCGTGGGGCCGCACGCAGCTCATCTACCCGGAGCTCTACCACCTGCTGCCCGGTCCGCTCGGACAGGGCCTGGGCGTGAGGCGGCCGAAAGAGTTGCTGCTGCCAGACCTCGGGGACCTGTCGCACTGGGCGTCCTCCTTCCCCGAGGATCGGGGCCTGCACCCGCATGTGCACGCCGCCACCGCCCTGGCCCTGCGCCCCTGGGGCGAGTTCCTGTACCGGCTCGGGTTGGTGGACGACCAGGAGCTGACGGAGTGGTGGGAGGGCGCGTGGCAGGCGCTCTCGCCCCTGCCGGAGCAGCTCGTGGTGGGCAATGACCCGGCGCTCGTGGAGGAGCTCCACCGCTACCTGCGCGGAGGATGGCCCCATGGCTGACTCCGACACGCGCGCGCTGGTGCGCCGGGTGCTGGAGCACGCGGCGAAGCTGCCGCCGGAGCTGCGCTCGGACATCCTCGCGCGCGGGGCCGAGGCGGTGGCGCCGCTGGTGGAGCTTCTGCGGGACGAGTCGCTGGCCGACGAGAGGGCGCCGGGTGAGGGGTATGCGCCCGTGCATGCGGTGGAACTGCTCGCGCGGTTGAAGGCCCCCGAGGGGATCGCTCCCATGGTGCGGGCCCTCATGCGCCACGAGCCCGGCGAGGTGCTCTACGACGCGCTCCTCGATGCGTTGGAGGAGTTCGGGACGGCGGTGGTGCCGGCGGGGCTGGAGGCGCTCGTCAGCGCGAGCACTCCGGAGGAGCGGTTCGGGCTGCTCTCGGTGCTGGCCCGCGCCGGGGTGAGGGACGAGCGCATCTTCACCGCGCTCCTCGCGCAACTCCAGGAGGACCCCACGATGGGAGCGATGAACCTCGCGTGCTATGGAGACCCAGGCGCCATCGAGCCCCTGAAGCGGGCCCTCGACGCGTACCCGTTGGCGGAGGACACGGAGGACCTGTTCGCCAACCAGGCCATCATCGAGCTTCAGGGCGCCATCACGGAGCTCGGAGGCGAACTCGACGCGGCCCAGTGGGAGAAGTCCGAGCGGGCCCGGCGCTCCCTCCAGTGGCTCGGCGGCTTGTTCCAGCGGATGCTCGAGGAGCCGCACCCGCCATCCCCACCCACTGCCCCGCGTGAGCGCCGTCCCGGACGCAACGCGCCGTGCTGGTGTGGCAGCGGGGTGAAGTACAAGAAGTGCCATCTGGGCAGCGACCCGCGGTAGCTCCCGCTTGCCGGGCGCCGCGGTCCGGGCGAGGGTGGCCCCGTGTGAGAGGCAGGGACGACGATGAGCGACGAGCAGACGTGGAGCGCGGCGGAGGGGGGCAGCACGCTGGGGATGGGGGGCGCGGAAGGGGGCACCATCGTCCGGGACGAGCAGCACCCGGCGGGGCTGCGCCTCACCCTGGAGGAGGACCCGGCGCGCTCGTTCCACGCGCTGACGTGCTCGGTGGCGGGCTGGCTGGTGCACCGCCGCTACTTCGACGACGAGGCGAAGGCCCAGGCGGCGTGGGACGAGATGAAGCCCGCGCTGGTGGAGCTGTCGACGCAGCTGCCGGCCTCGGGGGCCAAGGGGATGGACGCCGCGACGCGGGCGGCGGGCGCGAAGCTGGGCGCCTTCCTCGCGCGCTTTCCCTGAGGAAACAAAAGGAGACCCAAGGGCGCGAGGGCCCCTGGGCCTCCGGTGCGGCCGGAGCAGGTATGCCGGCTAGTACGTGCCGCCGAGCTGGAGCAGCGCCTGGTAGCGCCCGTCGTCGGCGCCGTTGTCGGGAGCGAACTCCTGGGCGAACGGGATGTTGTAGTCCACGCGGGCGTCCGCGGTGATGAGCTTGCCGAGGTTGTAGCGCAGGCCCACGCCGGCGGGCACGTAGCCGCTGGTGTCATCGACGTAGCCGAACACCGGGCTGGCGCCCTTCACGTTGTAGTTCTGGATGCCGATGCCGCCCAGCACGTAGGGCTGGAGCTTCGTCTTGGTCAGACCCACGGTGACGGCCGCCTGACCACCCTGGCGCATGATGTCCCCGCCGTCCGCCGCGCCGCCCGGCCCGGCCAGGTCGATGTCGTTGAAGGCACCGCTGTAGCCCAGCTCGAGGCCGAGGATCTTCGAGGGCTTGACGCCGATGGTGGCGCCAAAGGCGAAGCCCGGGTTGAGGTCGGACGCGTTCGAGCCGGTGTAGCCCTCGGTGCCGCCACCCAGCAGGACGTAGAGGCCCGTATCGGCGCCCTTGTCCTCGGCGCGGTACATGGAGCGGCCCTCATCCTGGCCGGAGCCGCCGTAGCCCGGCTGCTTCCAATCATCGCCAGCGAGCGCCGCGCCGCCCCACAACGCCGCCACGCATAAACCCATCCGGATGACGGTCTTCATGTGTTGGACTCCTTTCAAAGTGTCCGCTCGCAACCTGGGGATGTGTGGAATGAGACTGCAACCGTGGGTGAACAGGCGGCTCGCTCCCCAGTCCGCTCCGCGAGAGCCAGGCGAGCGGTGTCCTCTCCGTATGCCCACCGTGCTTCATCGCTTCGTGCTCCTGGCCTGCCTGCTGGTGTCGCTCGCGGGTCGGGCCGCCGCTTCGGATCCTTTCGAGGCCTGGCTCCGTCCCGCCCTTCCGGCCGCGGATGGCTTCGAGCCGCTGCCGGGCTCCGAGCGCGCGACGCCCGGGAGCGAGGTGCGCGCGCTGGCGCGTGGGCGGGTGGTGGCGGTGGGGCAGGGGGGCCGCTCCCTCACGCTGGAGCATCTGTTCCACGAGAACCATGAGTTGCGGCGGCTCCGCTCCGAGTACACGGGGCTGGAGGCGGTGACGCGGCGTGTGGGGGAGCTGGTGGAGCGCGGGCAGGAGCTGGGCCGGGTGGGTTCGGGGG
>NZ_DASVWK010000812.1:0-4470 GCF_036389735.1 Archangium sp.
TCGCTGTTCATCCCCGTGACCCTCACCCTGTTCCTCCTGGGCGGGCGGTTGGGGGAGTGGATCGCCCAGCACCTGCACGTGCTCAACGCCTACCACGCCGTGTGGTTCTGGCTGCGCTGGCCCGCCATCACCGCGCTCGTCATGCTGGCGCTCGCCCTGTGCTACTGGCGCCTGCCCGCCGTGCGCCACCGCTACAGCTTCCTGTCCCCCGGCGCGCTGCTCGCGAGCGTGCTGTGGTTGCTCACCACCTGGGGCTTCACCCAGTACGTCGAGCACTTCGGCCGCTACAACGTCACCTATGGCTCCATCGGCGGCGCCGTCGTGCTGCTGCTGTGGCTCTACCTCACCGGCCTCATCTTCATCGTCGGCGGCGAGGTGAATGCCGTCCTCGAGCACGCCGAGGCCGAGGCGGCGCAGGCGGCCGGACAGCCCTCACCCATCGAGCCGCCCCACCTCAAGCCCGGCGCCACCGGGGGCAGCCGCTCGGGGCGCGAGCGGCTGGCCTTCTGGCGCTGGCGTCGGCGCATGGCCGAGCGCGCCTCTCCCGACGTCGAGCCCCCCGCCGAGGTCCGTGAGACCGCCAACGGGGAGGCGGAGCGCACCGGGGAGGGGCCGGGGACCTCTCCTCCGGTGCCCTGAGGCCCGGGGCCTACTTGCGCAGGCGCTGCTTGATGGGGGCCAGTCGGTCCGCCCCGACATTCGTGCCCGTCAGCCCGTTCTTCGAGATGAAGCCATTCAGGTGGTTCACGCGATCCGCGCTCGGCGGGTGCGTGCTCAGCCATTTGAGCACCCCCGGCGTCTGGCCCTCCTTCGCCGCCAGCTTCTGGAAGAAGGTCACCAGCCCGCGCGGATCGTAGCCCGCCGCGGACGTGTACCTCGCGCCGAGCTCATCGGCCTCCGTCTCGTTGCCGCGGCTGAAGGCCAGCCCCGCGCCCGTGCCGGCCAGCCCCGCGGCGAGCTGTGCCACCGTGTTCGCGTTCTTCCCGAGCGCCGCCTCGATGACGGCCTGCTCGCCGTACTGGAGCATCATCGCCTGCGCCGAGTGCCGGCCCACCACGTGAGCCGCCTCGTGCCCCATGACGCCGGCCAGCTCCGCCTCGTTCTCGGCCGCCAGCAGCAGCCCCGTGTACACGTACAGGTAGCCGCCCGGCGTGGCGAACGCGTTCACCATCTTCGGGTCGTCGATGACGCTCACCTTCCACTTCACGTTCGCCCGGTCCCGGTTGGCCGCCTGGAGGATGGGGGTGGACACGCTGCGCACGTACTCCAGCACCGCCGGATCCTCGACGTACTTGATCTTCTCCTTCGTCTCGAGTTCCGTCTTCACCTGCTTGCCGAGCTGCTCCTCCTGCTGATCCGAGATGAGGAGGGCCGCCGCCGTGCGCCCCACGTTCATGCGTTTGGTCGTCGCGCACCCCGTTGCCAGACCCAGGCTCAGCGCGAGGCCCAGAACCATCGAGAGAATCCGTTGCATGTTGTTCCTTCCTTCTGGTGTGACCGCCACCGTCAGACGACCCGGCCTCGTACTCAGCGCGCCGTGTCCACCGCAAGCGGCCTGTGACCCTGGACCTTCTGGGACGTCGGCCATGGACGAATATGCACCGTCGCCAGGAGCAGCCATCCCAGCGGGCCCATGAGCGGGCGCGCGGTGGGCCAGCATGGGCGGCGACACCGCGCCCTACCTACTTCGCGGCGAGGAGGGCCTTGAGCTCCTCGAGGCTGCCGTTGAAATAGCTTTGGTCGACCTGGCCGGAGATGCCCGTGACCTTTCCGCTCTCCGTGTACTGCCAGAAGTTCCAGCGCGTCCAACCCTTGGGCAGCTTGGGCTCGGTGGATTGGGTGTAGGCGGCGAGCCAGAGCGGATGGTCCACGAAGTAGGGATGGTCGCAGAAGCTCTGCTGCCAGGTCTGGTGGTTGGTGTAGATCATCGGCTTGCGCCCGAGCTCCTTCTCCACGCCCTGGGAGAAGCGCTTGACCATGTCCGCGAGCTGCTCGCACTTGTAGCTCTGGTACTCGTCCTTGAACTCCTCCACATCCAGGACGGGGGGAAGCTCGCCCGGGTCAGCCTTTACGTGCTTGGTGAAGTTGGCCACCTGGGTGTCGACGTCGTGCTTGGGATGGAAGAAGTGGTAGGCGCCGCGGGGCAGGCCCGCCTTCTTGGCCCCGCTCCAGTGCGCGGCGAAGCGCGGGTCCGCCCCACTCGTGGAGTCCGTCGCCTTGATGAAGACGAAGGAGACGTTGGACTTGACGGTCTCCCACTGCACGTCGGGCTGGTAGTGCGACACATCAATGCCGAGCAGCCGGCCGGTGTGCGCCTGCGCCGCCGAGGGCGCGGGCACCACGGGGGTGGGGGGCAGCGGCGCGGTGGTGGCGCTCGGCACCGCGGGCGCCTGCACCTGGGCAGGCATCGGCGCCGGCGCGGCGGCACTCGAGGAATTGCAAGCCGCCGCCAACCCCAGGGGCGACAGGAGCGCCAGACGCTTCACCACATGGACGAACCGGGACATTGCTCTTCTCTCCATTTCAATAGACGACGAAGTTGAGGGTGAGGTTGGGGCGCACACGCGTGGTGCCCCCGAGGGGCAGGTGGACGCCGCCGCCCACCGCGAGCCCGAGCTCCCGCCCGCGGATGGACGGGGTGTAGGTGAGGAAGGCGTCCCCGCCCGTGCCCTCCCAGGACTCGAAGTCCGAGGAGAGCCCGGTGGCGAGCCCGAATCCGCCCAGCCGCACCAGGCGCGCTGAACCCCCGACGCGCAAGAGTGCATCGGAACGGAACGAGGTGCCCAGGGTGGCCATCCACGAGGGACCAAACCTCAAACCGCCCCTCGGCGGGCCCTCCACGGGCGCATTGGTATAGGTGAAGTCCGCATCCACCAGGCTGGCCTCCGCCAGTTGGCGGTACTGCCCGGCCTTTTCCTCCGGTGCGACCTCGACCAACTGAACGCGCTCGGTCATCAGCGAGCCGTCCACCTGCTGCAACACGGTGCCCTTGACCCGGAAGAGCTGCTTCATCTGGAGGACCTCGTCGCCCTGCACCCAGATGTCGGGGTCGGAGAGGTGGAAGCGGCCCTGGGCGTCGGTGTACTCGTAGGTGATGACCGGGCGGGCGGCTGGGGTCGCGCTCTGACCGGGCTCGGGAGGCGGCGGCGTCACCTCGTGCGCCGTCTCCGTGCCTCCCTGGGTCTGCTGCTGCAGCGCGAAGATGGAGTTGGAGATGCTCTTGAGGGCGAGAGCGTGCTCGCGGCGGAACTGCTCGAAGGCGGCATCCTGCGCGGTGAGCAGGGCCTTGTACTTCTCATCCAACGAGTCCTGGGTGACGAGTTGCGAGCGGGCCACGCCCAACTGGGTATTGAGCGCCTCGATTTCCTTCTCGCTGTCGGTGAGCTTTCCGCTCAGCTGGCGCTGGTACTCGGCCTCGCGGCGCTCCCAGTCCGCGTCCCGGTAGCGATGGTAGAGGTAGGCGCCACCCGCGGCGAAGCAGAGCGCCAGGAGCAAGAACCCAAGGGGCTTGATGAGCTTCTTGAGGAGGCTGAAGAGGAGAATAGGCATCATCGTAACCCACGGACAGGACGACGGAATACCCGGGGAGGGAGCACCCAGACTTGGACCCGTGGCGTGAAAATCCGGGCAAGGACGGGACGCACGGAAGGTGCTGGGCCGAGCGTGCTCGCTTTGGACAGGTGTCTGACGGTTTGACACCATCCTGGCCCATGCCGCCCACCTCCCCAACCCCACGCGCCGCCCCCTGGTGGGTCGAGCGCGCCGAAACCCTCCTGGCGTCGAAGGATTCGCGGACGCTGGACCTGGGCGCGCTGTGGGAGCTCTTCGAGCGCTTCTCCTTCGTGCAAGAGAACGTGGAGCCGGACCTGCTCCTTCTGGATGTGCGGGCACGTCCGGAGCTCCAGGCCCTCTGGGAGGCGCTGGAGGCGCGGGCCCGCTCGGTGACCGAGGCGCTGGACGCGGCAGGAGATGACGTCGCCCAGCAGCTTCGCACGGGAGCACTCGCACCGGCACGCTTCCGGGAGCGGTGGGAGGGGTTCGGCTTCACCGAGGCCACTGGCCGCGCGAGCACGGCGGCGGATGACTGGCTCGATGGCCTGCTGCGCATCTCCCGCATCACCACCGGGCAGAACCGGCCCCCCTTCGGTCAGGTGAACCTGGCCTCGCGGGCCCAGCGCATCTCCGACTTCCTCTCCATCACCCGTCCCGAGCAGCGCGACACGGTCTACGACCTCGGCTGCGGCAACGGGAAGTTCGCCATCACCGTGGCCGCGAGCTCCTCGGCCCGGGTCAAGGGCGTGGAGTACGGGCAGACGTACGTCGAGTCCGCGCGCCGCAATGGCGAGCGTTTCGCGCTGCCGAACCTGGAGTTCATCCACGCGGATGTCCGCGATGTGGACCTGTCGGACGGCACCGCGTTCTATCTGTACTTCCCCTTCTGGGGAGAGGTGGCGCACGCGGTGGCCCGGA
>NZ_DASVWK010000813.1:0-1686 GCF_036389735.1 Archangium sp.
TCCTCGTGCACGCCCCGCAGCAGCTCGTCCCGGCACCGCTCGAGGTCGGCCTTGAGTCCGTCGGCGCTCTGGTAGCGCTCCTCGGCGACCTTGGCCAGCAGCTTGAGGACGATGGCGGAGAGGACGGGAGGCAGGTCCGGCACGCGCTCCAGGAGGGGCTGGGGTGCCTGGGCCATGTGGGCGTGGAACCACTCGAGCGCGTCACGCCCTTGAAAGGGGCGGCTGCCCGCCAGCAGCTCATAGAGGGTGACGCCCAGCGAGTAGAGGTCGGTGCGGTAGTCCACCGAGCGGTTCATGCGCCCGGTCTGCTCGGGAGACATGTAGGCCAGGGTGCCTTCGATGAGCGAGGCGGGGGCGGCGTCCACGTGCTCGACGAGCTGAAGGGTGGCGGTGCCGAAGTCGATGAGGCGGGTGTCTCCGGAGGGGGTGACGATGATGTTGGAGGGCTTGATGTCCTTGTGGATGACGCCGCGACGGTGGAGCTCCACCAGGGTGGAGGCCAGGGAGAGGGTCAGCTCCAGGGCTCGGACCACCTCGAGGGGGCGGCCGATGAACCCGGACAGCGTCTCTCCCTCCACGGCCTCCAGGATGAGCACCGGGCGATCATGGAACCGCTCGCACGCATGGGCGCGGGTAACGCCGTGCACGTCGTGGAGGCGCTGAAGGATGCCGAACTCCCGGCGGTAGCGGTCGAGCTCTCGTGGGCCCAGGGCGGAGGCCACGGGCGTCTTGAGGACGCAGGGCAGGCCGTCGGCGTCCCGCACCGCATGGAAGAGCAGGTTGGTGCCGGTGGCCTTGATGGCACCTCGAAGGGTGTAGCCTGGGATGTTCAACATGCCGTGAGGGGACATTCTCGCCGCAAGCAGGCTCGCGTGCCCAGTCCCAGGGAGTGTCCCTTCCTCTCTCGGTTGGTGAGACCCTGGGACGGGCGCCTCGGGTCGGGGAGCGACCGTCAGTGCTTGCCCCGCCGCCGTGTGGCCACCAGCACGGCCACCGCGAGCGCCGGCAGGCCAAGCCATCCCCCCCGCGCGATGAGGCGGTACACTCCACTGCCGGGAAAGTCGTTCTCGTCGGCGATGAGGATGTCATCCCCTCCGAAGTCGGCCTCGCGCTCGATTCGCCGAAGGCTCTCCAGTCCGGGCACGGCGCGCAGCGCGACACCGCTCGTGGGTCCATCGGCGTAGAAGTACTCGTACGTGAAGAGCTTGAGCCCCACCGCCACGAGCCCCAGCAAGACGAGCCCCATCCGGAGCACCTTCATGGCCCGCCGAGCCCCGTTGCGCTCCGGAGCGCGGTGATCCGCCCGTACATGATGCTGCCGGGGCACTCCGTTCCCTTCTTGTAGTCGCGGTGCCCGCCCAGCAGGGTGATGGTCCGGAACTCGGCCTTCAACGTCTTGATGAGCGCCGCGGCGGCGTTGAGCTGCGCCGTGGTGGGCTCATCGTCGAAGTCCCACCAGTTGGCGTCGAAGTCGCCCATCATCAGGATGCCAACCTTCCCCGTGTTGGCCAACTCGACGTGCGAGCCCTTGTACCTCAGAGGTCGCCCCTCGTGGATGCTTCCGGAGGGAGGGATGAGGTAGTGGTACCCGACGTCATCCCACTTCTTCTCGACCATGTGCTTGTGCTCGATCTGCCTGGGCGCCGTCTCTCCGCCGTTGCCCGAGTGGTGGAGGACGAGGGTGGT
>NZ_DASVWK010000814.1:0-2418 GCF_036389735.1 Archangium sp.
GCAACCTCGCCAAGACGACGCTGCTGTCCCCCATCGACGGCAACATCATCGAGCTGTCGCGCGAGGTGGGTGAGCGCGTCCGTGGCTCGGACTTCTCCGAGGACGTGGTGATGACCATCGCCGCGCTCAACACCATGGAGGTGAAGTTCGAGGTGGGCGAGCACGAAGTGGTGCACCTCAAGCCCGGCCAGCCGGCGGACATCTCCGTGGACGCGCTGGAGGGCGAGTCCTACCAGGGCTCGGTGGTGGAGATCGCCCAGAAGGCGCTCATCAAGAACCCGGGCACCGAGGCCGAGGTCACCACCTTCCCGGTGACGGTGGCGCTCAGCTCGCGCCCGCCGCGCGTGCTGCCGGGCATGAGCGCCGAGGTCCGCATCTCCGCGGAGAAGCATGACGACACGGTGCTCGTCCCCATCCAGTCGGTGACGGTGCGCCCGGAAAAGAGCCTGCCGGACTACAAGCCGCCCGTGGAGGGCACGGGTCTCACGGTGGCTCGCCGCGCCGAGACGCTGGCCAAGGTGGTCTTCGTGGTGGACGCGGAGAACAAGGCCCAGGTGCGCCGGGTGCGCACGGGCATCGCCTCCGACACGGACCTGGAGATCCTCGAGGGCATCCAGGAGGGCGACAAGGTGGTGGAGGGTCCCTACCGCACGCTGTCCAAGGAGCTGAAGCAAGGCGATCTGGTGCGCGAGCCGCAGCCGGGCGGTCCCGGTGGCCGGGGTGGGAAGAAGTCGTGAGCGCCCTCATCGACGTCCAGGACGTCACCCGCGTCTTCCACGTGGGCGGCGAGGAGGTGCGCGCCCTGCGGGGTGTCTCCTTCGGCATCAACCGGGGCGAGTGGGTGGCCATCATCGGCCAGTCCGGCTCGGGCAAGAGCACGATGATGAACGTGCTGGGGTGCCTCGACACGCCCTCCAGCGGTCGCTACATGCTCAACGGCAAGGACGTCTCGCGCATGTCGGACGACGAGCTCGCCGTCGTGCGCAACGTGGAGATCGGCTTCATCTTCCAGACGTTCCAACTGCTGCCCCGCGAGACGGCGCTCGCCAACGTGGAGCTGCCGCTGGTGTACCGGGGCATCAAGGCCAAGGAGCGGCGCGAGCGGGCCCGGGCGGCACTGGAGAAGGTGCACCTGGCCAACCGCATGCACCACCGGCCCAACGAGCTGTCCGGCGGCCAGCGTCAGCGCGTGGCCATCGCCCGGGCGCTGGTGGCCGAGCCCTCCATGCTCCTGGCGGACGAGCCCACGGGCAACCTGGACTCGGCCACGGGCGAGGAGATCGTCCGGCTGTTCGAGGAGCTGCACCGCGCGGGCAACACACTGGTGCTCGTCACACACGAGCCGAAGCTGGCGGCGCGCTGCCCCCGGGCCATCCGCCTGAGTGATGGGCAGATGGTCGCGGACGGCCCCGGGCGCGAGGTGGCCCTGGGCCACCACGGGCCGCCCCCGGCGCAGGCCGTGGGGGGCACATGAACAAGGCGGTGCGAGTGGATGTGCTCGAGGGGGCGCGCATCGCGTTCTTCTCGCTGGGGGCCAACCGGATGCGCACCGTGCTCACCACGGTGGGCATTGGTATCGGCGTGGCCACGCTGCTGGCCATCGTCGGCATCATCCAGGGGCTCAACAGCTCCTTCGAGAAGCAGCTGGCCTCCATCGGCTCCAACACCCTCTACGTCTCCAAGTACCCCTGGGTGATGACGGGCGACTGGTGGAAGTACCGCAACCGGAAGAACTTCACCCTGCCGCAGGTGGAGCAGATCCGCGCGCAGTCGACGTACGTGTCCGGCATCTCGCCCTTCGTGGATCGCAACGCGGACGTGAGCTTCGGCGGCGAGCAGCTCTCGGCCGTGGATATCTCGGGCGTGACGCACGAGTACCTCTCCATCGCCGGCTACGAGGTGCCCAACGGGCGCTTCATCACCGAGGCGGACGACGCCGTCACCCGGCCGGTCGCCGTCATCGGGGCCACGGTGGCCGAGGGCCTCTTCCCGGGGTTGGATCCGGTGGGGCGTACCATCCGCATCGAGGGCCGGCCCTTCCAGGTGGTGGGGACGCTCTCGCGCAAGGGCAAGCTGCTGGATCAGGACCAGGACCTGACGGTGATGGTGCCCTTCAAGACGTTCTATTCCACCTTCGGCAAGAGCCGGGGCTTCAGCATCGCCCTCTCCATCGAGCGCCCGGAGGACCTGCGCGCGGCGGAGGACCAACTCGTGGGCATCCTGCGGCGCGTGCGCGGCACGCCCCCCGAGGCGCCGGACGACTTCTCCATCAACCGCCCGGAGATGCTGGCGAAGACGTATGCGCAGCTCACCGGGGCGCTCTATGGCGTGGCGGTGGGCGTGGGCCTCATCACCCTGCTGGTGGGTGGCATCGGCATCATGAACATCATGCTGGTGTCGGTGCGCGAGCGGACGCGG
>NZ_DASVWK010000815.1:0-4399 GCF_036389735.1 Archangium sp.
CGGTGTGCGGCTCTCCGTGGCAGTCCTGGCACGCGGCCCTGTACACGCGCTCGCCCTCGCGGGTGCTGCCCGGGGGCACGTCGGTGACGTCCTTGACGAGGGTGAAGGGCTGCGCCGGGGCCTGGGCGTCCGGGCTGATGCTCACGAGGTACTCGTAGAGGGCGCGGCTCTTCGGGTCCTCCGGCGCGAGCGGGGTGACGCCGCGCATGAAGGACGTGTAGCAGAAGTTCACCGCGTCCAGCAGGCGCGTCTCGTAGCCGCCCCACCAGCTCGGACGGAAGGCCGAGTTGTAGAGCGAGAGCCCCGCGTACACCTTGCCGGGCTCGGGCGAGGCCGTCGTCGCGTGGCACGTGGCGCACGAGAAGGTGTTGTACTGGCTCGCCGACAGCGTCGGCTCGCGGAACAGCTCCTCGCCATACTCCGCCGCGGGTGTCGGGCCGCAGCCCACCCCGAGCAGCGCCGCTCCCCACCACCACCGCTTCATGGCTTCCTCCGCAGGATGCCCACCGAGTCCGGGAAGATTCCCAGCCTCACCGTCTTCACCACCGAGGACGTGGCCAGCTCCACCACGTGCAGCGTGCCGGGGCCCTGGTGGTCGCCCTCGCACACGGCGAGCAGGTGCTGGCCGTCGGGCGTGAGCTCCACTTGGTGCACGTTGACGCAGCCCGAGGGCGAGAGTGGAAGCTCCTGCTTCACCGTGGAGGTGGCGGCGTCGATGACGGCCACCGCGTCCAGCTTCTGGTAGGGCTGGTAGAGCGTGCGGCCGTCCGGGCTGAAGGTGGCGAACATGGGCGAGCCGGCGAGGCCGTACACGCCGCGCTCGGGCCGCATGGTGAGCGAGTCCGGATCCAGGACGTGCACCACGTGGCTGTTGAGCGAGGCCACCCACACCGAGCCGTCCGTGGGGGACACGGTGAGCGCGTAGGGCCCATGCTTGGGGGACGTGACGGTGCCCGCGTTGGGGACCTTGATGCGGGTGACGGGGTAGCCCGGGGCATCCAACCGCACCACGGCCACCTCGTCGGAGAAGCAGGCCACGTAGGCGCGCTTCTCGTCCGGGGAGAGGCGCACCGCATGAGGGGCCGGGCACACCGTCACCATCGCCTTGCGCGTCATCGTCTCCGCGTCGAGGATGGCCAGGCGCGCGTCCATGTCACTCGGGGGGCCGTTGCGATTCGCCACCTCCTGGACTTTGAGCAGGTCGAAGTGCGTCTGGTAGAGCGTGCGTCCGTCCGCGCTGATGACGAGGTCTCCCGGGTTGCGGTCCACGCGCACCGAGCCCACCAGGCGGTTGTCCCTGACGTCCAGCTTGAGGCAGTAGCCATCCTGGGTGCCGGTGCCATGCGAGCCGTGCGGACCCGAGCCGGCGCCGGGCACGGAGTAGGAGAGGCCCACGTAGTAGTAGTCGCCGCGCGGGGAGAAGGCGGCGTGGTGGGGCCCCTCCAGCTCCACGGGGTTGAGGCCCACGGGCACGCGCGCCAGCTCACCCCAGCCGGGCGAGCCCAGCGAGTCCAGCTCCAGCAGGCTCACGGTGTCTTCATAGCTGTTGGTGACGACGATGCGCCCGCCGCCCAGCGCAGGCAGCTCCCGGCCCGCGGGCCACGGCTGGTCGATGGAGTAGTCGAGCTCCGGCACCTCGGTACCGGTGCACGCCCCGAGCGCGAGCGGGGCGAGCAGCGCGAGCAGGTGGCGTCTCACCGCGCCCCCCGTCGGAAGGTGCGCGGCGTGGGGAGGGTGTAGGGGCCCTCGGTGACGCGGTTTTCCTGGAGGTAGGCGCTCGTTACCTGGAGGGAGAAGGCGTTGCCGTTCTTGCCCAGCTCGGCCCACGTGTTGGCGTCGAGCTGCCAGGACAGGTCCGGGGTCAGCACCTGGGCCACGGGGCACTTGCTCCCGGGAGTGGAGACCTCCACCCAATAGATGTCCCCGGTGAACGGGGTCCCGTGCGCGTGGGCGGTGGGGAGGAGCAGCTCGCCGAGCCACGCGGTGAAGGAGCGGGAGGAGCGGGGCGGGGGGGCCAGCGCGAGCGCGCCGGAACGGGGCCGGTCGAGCGAGGCGCGCAGGGGCGAGGTCCACTCCCAGCGGGGCGGAGCGGCCTCGGTCGCGTACAACTGGCCCTCGCTGGGGGAGACGAGGGTGACGGCGAGGGAGGAGTCGGCGGGGCGCTGCTTCGCGTCCACGAGGGCGCGCCAGGCCTCGTCGGTGGCCCTGCCGACGTAGACGGGCTCTCCGCACTCGGAGGAGTTCGAGTCGCACGCGGACGCGGCCAGGGAGAGGACGGCCACGCAAGCGAAGCTCAAGTGTCTCGGGTTCATGTGCGTTGGGTCTCCAGTGAGCGCCGCCGGAAGCGGCGGAGGGGGGTGAGGGCGAGCAGCCAGGCCGCGGGCACGAGGCCTCCCGTGGTCGAGCACCCATCGGCCTTGGGGGGGGGAGGAGCGGGTGGCACCGGCTCCTCCGACGTCCCCGCGTCCACCGGGTCCGGCTCCGGGTCCGGCTCCGTCGTGCCGCCATCCGTGCCATCCCCGGGCAGGGTGGGGTCGGCGCCGATGGAGGCGGCGAACTGCGGCCAGAGCGAGCGGCAGAAGGAGTGGACCGGGGTGCCCGCGGGGCACGCGGGGGGCTGGATGTCGGCGAGGGAGAGGAAGGGCGTATAGGTCTCGCCCTGGTCCTGGGTGCGCGCGAGGATCCAGTTGTGCTCCCGGTCGGCGCCGCAGACGAGCAGGTCGTTGTTGGGCTGGCGCTCCACGCAGGCATTGCCCGTGGGGAGGGACAGCAGGACGGCGGGCTCCCCGTTGCGCGAGCGGAAGAGGCGCGTGGGGGTGGCGACCCAGAGCGTGTTGCCGTCGGCGGAGACCTCGATGCCGATGATGTACTCGTCGAGGCCGTCGCGCGTCTGACCCGGGGGGCGGACGATGGACTGGAAGGTGTGGCCTCCGTCCTTGCTCTCCAGCACGTACGTCCACCCGAGCGCGGTGACACGCGCCCAGAGATGGTCCGGGTCGTTGGGGGCGACCTTCAGGACGACGAAGTCATAGGGCCGCGAGGAGGTGCCCCAGTACTCGGTGAAGGGATGGGGGATGTTCGTCCAGGTGGCGCCCTCGTCGTCGCTGCGCGAGAGGCTCAACCCCGTCGCGGGCGTCTGCCCCGTGACGTAGATGCGCCGCGTGTCCGACGGGGCCACCTGCACGCCGTAGTAGACGCCGCCGTCCGAACGCTGGAGTTGCGCGATGGCGGTGAAGGTGTCGCCGCCGTCGTCGCTGCGGTAGAGGCCATTGGGCGCGGCGGAGCGGGACGTCACCACCCACACGCGCGAGGGCGTGGACGCGGGCGACACGAGCCTCACGGGCCACAGTCCCTGGGAGGAGAAGTAGCTGTGCGCCTCCCAGGTGCAGCCGCCATCGCGCGAGCGGATCAGCGCGTTGCCGGTGGCGGCGAGGAGGTCGCCATTGGGCTGCCACAGGAAGGACTCGGGGAACCACCCGCCGTAGCCCATTCCCTGGGGGCAGATCCAATTCCAGTTCTTGCCGCTGTCACGGGAGATGATGGCGCCGAAGGTGGCTCCGGCGAAGAGGTCCTCGGGGTGGTCGCGGCGGACGGTGACGTGGGTGGTGTCGGGGAAACCCGCGTGGGCCAGCACCAACCAGCTGAGCGAGGTCAGGAGTTTCATGAGCGTTACTCCGGGTGCGGAGTCCGCACGATAAACGTCGCGAGAGGCCCGGTATACCAGCGCGAGTGGTGGGGTGGCCGAGATGTGTCCGCTGCCCGCCCGTTCTCCGGGCATGCGCCGGGGCCGGGCGCGAGTACGGTAACGCGGTGGCGCTATGGTGGCCCTTCCGAGTCACCAAGGGGAACGCACCTATGAGTTGGACGCGTGGGGTCCGTACAGTCTTTCTTGTCGGGGGAATGTCGCTGCTGGCGTGCCGTCCCGAGGAGGTGTCTCCTCCTCCGGTCACGACGGATGCCCAGGGGGACTGGACGGACCCGGGCCGTTATGCGGCGTGCAAGGTGCCCGCTTCCACGGAGGCCTCTTGCGGGGACCTCGAGTCCTTCGACCTGACCGGATGCGACAAGGCCTCGTTGGGCAACCTGCCACGCGATGGCATCTACACCCTGGTGTACCGAAGCGACAGCTCCTCGCCCTCCATCAACGCGAGCGCCTTCCGCATCTCGGGGGACGGCAGCCTCGACTCCTACCGGGGAAGAATGCCGACGCAGCGGCGGGTGGAGCCGGAGGTCTTCTACCTGTCGAGCACGCAGCAGACATCTCAGACGAACACCGTGCGCAACTCCATCGTGGGCTGCCGCGTCGAGGGCGAGCGGCTGTACGGGTGTTACAGCAGCTGCCGCAATGGCCAGCGCACGGGCATGGGGACCTTCCTGGCGGAGAAGTGGCGGCCCCGCG
>NZ_DASVWK010000816.1:0-16068 GCF_036389735.1 Archangium sp.
TCTGCCGCTACTGCCGCAACGTGCAGGAGACCGGGGCGGTGTGCGATCGCTGCGGCATGCGGCTGCCCAAGGTGCGCATGACGAGCCCCGAGGCCTCCGCGGCCGCGCGGGTGCCCGCCGGAGAGCGGACGAAGTGCTCGAAGTGCAATTCCCCCGCGCACGCGGGCCGGGCCTGCGTCACCTGCGGCACCCTCGTTCCAGCGGCGGAGTAAGAGCACCATGAGCGCGTCCGACTTCCATGCCGAATATGCCTGCAGCGAGGGGTGCGGCTTCCGCGCCTCCTTGCTGGAGGTCGTCTACCGCTGCCCCCGCTGTCAGGGACTGCTGGAGGTGGCGCACGACGTGGAGGCGCTGCGCTCGGTGTCGGCGGAGGAGTGGCGGCGCCGCTTCGAGCAGCGCTTCGGGGCCTCGAGGCTGCCGTATGCCTCGGGCGTCTGGGGCAAGCACGAGTGGGTGCATCCGGGGCTGCCGGTGGAGCACATCGTCTCGTTGGGGGAGGGGAGGGTGCCGCTCAAGGCGCTGTCGCGCATGGCGGCGGAGCTGGGGCTGGCGAGCCTGGACCTGAAGGAGTGTGGCGTCTCGCCGACGGGGAGCTTCAAGGACTGGGGGATGACGGTCCTGGTGTCGGCGGTGAAGCACATGAGGGCGCGCGGGGTGCCCATCCGGGCGGTGGCGTGCGCGTCGACGGGGGACACCTCGGCGGCGCTGTCGGCGTACTGCGCGGCGGCGGGGATTCCGGCGGTGGTGTTCCTGCCGAAGGACAAGGTGTCGCTGTCGCAGCTCGTGCAGCCGGTGGCGAACGGGGCGCGGGTGCTGTCGCTGGACACGGACTTCGACGGCTGCATGCGGCTGGTGCAGCAGGTGACGAAGGACGCGGGGCTGTACCTGGCCAACTCGATGAACTCGCTGCGCATCGAGGGGCAGAAGGTGGTGGCGATCGAGCTGTGCCAGGACCTGGGCTGGGAGCCGCCGGACTGGGTGGTGATTCCGGGCGGGAACCTGGGCAACGCGAGCGCGTTGGGCAAGGGCTTCGAGCTGCTGCTGGCGCTGGGGCTCATTACCCGGAGGCCGCGGATCGCGGTGGCGCAAGCGCAGCGGGCGAACCCGCTGGTGCGCTCCTTCCGAGGAGGCTTCGCGGAGCTGGTGCCGATGCAGGCCGAGCGCACGCTGGCATCGGCGATCCAGATTGGGAACCCGGTGTCGTTCCGGCGCGCGGTGAAGATGCTGAAGGCGTTCGACGGGGTGGTGGAGGAGGCGACGGAGTCGGAGCTGGCGAACGCGGCGGCGCGAGCGGACCGGGAGGGCACCTTCACGTGCCCGCACACGGGCGTGGCGCTGGCGGGGCTGGAGAAGCTGGTGGCCCAGGGAGTCATCGCCCGCGGCGCGCGAGTGGCGGTGGTGTCCACGGCACACGGGCTGAAGTTCCCGGACTTCAAGGTGGGCTACCACCGAGGGGCGCTGGAGGAAGTGACGAGCCGGCTGGCGAACCCGCCGGTGGACTTGCCGGCGGACCTGGGCGCGGTGCGCGAGGCCCTCGCGGATCTGTGATTAGCGGGCAACCACCAGGATCTGCCGTGCTCGCCCTGGAACCGAGCAGTACAGCCGCAGCACGTCCGGGGTCTCCAGGGGCTCCGCGAGCGACTGGCACCAGTGCAGCAACTCGCGCAGGTAGGCCTCACTCTGGGGCTGCCACCGCTCGTCCGTGGCGATCCGGTGACGGATGCGGGAGAGCGTCGCGGTGGAGACTCCGGTCAGGCTTCCCGCCCGGGTGATGAAGCACAGCCGGCGCAGGTACGGGCCGACGTCAGGCTCGCGCCGGAAATACCGGAAGGAGTCGCGCGTGAAGACGAAGCGCTCGCCGTCCTCCTCGTGCACGGCTTCACGGTCGAAGTGCCCGGAGCGGAAGTACCGGGTCCGGTACTGCTCGGGCTCATAGTGCCCGGCGTCTCCCCTGACCCAGGCCAGGTTCTCCTGACGGAGCCGGAAGCCGTGGGCGAGGTCATTGAGGTTGCGCTTGACCTCGACCAGGGCCAGCACCTCCACCGGCTGCTCGGCGCGGCGTGGCTGGCGGATGACGAGCTGGTCGAGCTCGACCCGCGCCGCCCTCAGGGTGACGCCCTGGAGCACCCGCAGCCGCTGCCTCGCCCCGGCCTCCTGGCTCCCCACCAGCTCGGGGACGAGGTAGCGCCATGTCTGGCTCACGGCCAGCTCCTCGAAGGATTCGCCCGAGTGCCCGGAGCGTTGGCCCTGGTGCCGCGAGAGTTCGGCCAGATGCGCTTCCTCCCTGTCCAGTCCGAGGCTCGTGCGCGCCTGCTGCAACTCCTCCTGGAGCCGCAGCAGCTCCCGCCGCGTGGGGCTCGCCCGAATCAGCTCTGCCTGCTCCTCCTGGAGTGCCCGCTGTCTGACCTGAAAGGCGGCGAGCTTGTCCCGAAGGCCTGGTTGTTTCTCCGGCGCGGACCGCGCCAGCGCCGCGCTCAGCCCGGAGATGGCCTTGCCGGTACGGGAGAGCTCCTCTTCCAGCGGGTGAAGACGGGCGAACTGCGCCGAGGCCCGGTCCGCGGCGGTGGCGTGCCGGCACGCCCGCTCCAACTCGTGGAGCCGTGAGTGGGCCCGCCGCAGGTCACGGATCCGGGTGCGCTGAGCGAAGACGGGGTCCGACTGCCAGGAGGCCAGCTGCCGGGTGTGCCAGTGGCGGAAGCCCTCGACATCGAGGTCGCGCAGCTCGACGGCCTCCCGCAGCAGCCGGCGCAGCTCGCGCGTCCCTCGGAGGACCCGAGGATGAGTCGCCAGCGCGATCTTCATCCTCGTGAGCCTAGCTCCTCGGGTTCCAGCTCGGCCAGGGGAAGAGGGCTGGGACGTGGGCTCGCTCTCTCGCCCGCCGCTCGGGCGGGGCAAGCTGTCCATCCAGGCAGCCGCTCCTTACCTCAAGGGAGCATGATGCCACCGTCTCATCCAGACCCGCTGGGCATGCGTGAGAAGCACCCCACCGAGCACGGTGAGGGACGCGGACGGCTGTCCCCCCAGCGCGAGGCGTTGCTCAAGGCGCGCATCAAGGATCTCTCGCTGCGCCTGTCCGGTACGCCGCTCGAGCGCCACATCGCCCAGCTCCACGCGGAACTCGAGGTCAAGGGCATCTCCTTCAAACCCCAGTGCTACCTGTCCGACGAGTGGGGGTGTCCCTCGGGCGTCCCGGTCATCGGCCTGCCGTTCTACCTGGCCGACCCGAACCTGCTCTCCATCGAGGCGGACCTCGGGGGCGGGGCGGAGTCCGAGACGGAGATCCTCATGTACCTCCGGCATGAGGCGGGGCACGCCTTCAACTATGCCTACCGGCTCTACGAGACAGAGGAGTGGCTGCGCGTCTTCGGCGACTACTCGCGGCCCTATCGCGACGACTACAAGCCCCAGCCGTTCTCGCGCCGCTACGTCTCGCACATCTCGGGCTGGTACGCCCAGAAGCACCCGGACGAGGACTTCGCGGAGACCTTCGCCGTATGGCTCACCCCCCACGGTGACTGGCGCAAGCGCTACCACGGCTGGGGTGCCCTGAAGAAGCTCCAGTACGTGGAGGAGATCGTGGCGCGGCTGGGCCGCACGCCTCCGGTCGTCCAGGTCGCCGAGCCGGACCTCACCACCGAGGAGATGGAAGGGACGGTCCTCGACCACTACCGCCAGCGCGAGCTGGACGAGAAGGTGGACCTGGAGCTGCGCAATGCCTTCGACGAGTCCCTGGAGGACATCTTCGAGGGCCCCGGGGAGGCGCCCGTTCGCGCGGAGACGCTCGTGCGGGCCGAGCGCCAGCGCCTGCTCTCCCTGGTGAGCCAGTACTCGGGCGTGAGCCGGGGCGTCGTGCGCGCGCTGGTGGATCATCTGACCGAGCGCACCGCCGCCATGGGCCTCACGCTCCATCCCGGTGACAGTCGCGAGGCGGTCTCCCGGCTGTTCTCGCTCGTGACGGTGCTGTCCATGAACTACCTCTACACCGACCGCTTCTTCGAGGAGTGACTCCATGGCCCTGTCTCCCCTGCGCATCGCGGTTCTCTATTACCAGCCCAAGGACGAGCCGCCCGATCCGGTGAGAGAGCAGGTGTGCGACGCGCTCCGGCGGGCGGGACACACGCCCGTGGACATCCGCGTCGACGAGAGCCTCACGGACCTGGTGCGGCAGGTGTCCCGGTGCCAGGCCGACCTCGTCTTCAACCTCTGCGAGACCTTCGCCGACGACTACCGGTTGGAGGTGAACGTCGCGGCCGTGCTGGAGCTGGCGCGCGTGCCCTTCACGGGCTCGGGGACGGCGGGCCTGCTGCTCGCGCAGGACAAGATCCTGGCCAAGCAGCTCCTCCAGTTCCACGGGGTGCTCACCCCGCGCTTCGCCACCTTCGATGGAACCTCGTTCCAGACGAGCGGGGACTTGTCCTTCCCGCTCATCGTCAAGCCGGCGCGCTCGGATGCCTCCATGGGCCTGGGCGTGGAGCGGGACATGGAGGGGCTGGCGCGCCGGGTGCGGCTGATCCGTGAGGAGTACGACGACGAGGCGCTCGCGGAGGAGTTCATCGAGGGGCGGGAGATCTACGTGGGGGTGCTTGGAGAGCACGCCCGGCCCGAGGTGCTGCCCGCGGTGGAGCTCGACTTCGGCAAGAAGTGGAGCCGCAAGCGGATGAAGATCGCCGACCGGGAGGTGAAGTTCGGCCCGGACACGCCCGGCAGCCCCCAGCTCGTGATGCCCAAGGATCTCTCGGACGAGCTGCGGGGCCGCATCGAGCGGGCCGCGGTGACGGCCTTCCGTGCGCTCAAGCTGCGCGACTACGCCCGCATCGACTTCCGCGTGTCCAGCGCGACCAACGAGCCCTACCTGCTCGAGGTGAATCCCAATCCCTACCTCGAGGCGAAGAGCGAAGTGGCGCTCGGCGCCCGGGAGATCGGGCTGTCCTACCCGGAGCTCATCGAGCGCATCGTCGAGGTGGCCGCGCGGCGTCACGGGCTGGGGATGGGGAACCAGCCCGGCGTTCCCGCGGAAGCCTCCGAGCCCGCCTCCTTGAGCTGACCTTCGACAGCGGCGGCGACTCTCCTCTCGACAGAGAGTCGCCGTGCTTCCTCCGGACGAGGCTACTTCTTGCCGTCGGGCTTGGCAGCGCCCTCGGGCTTGGCAGCGCCCTCGGCGGCGCCACTACCGGCCGGCTGCTGCGGGAAGTACTTGTTGGCCGCGAAGTCCACGATGCCGGGCACGCGGTACTTCTTGAACTTGCCCTTCACCGCCTTGGTGAGCTCCTCGCCCGACTTCGCACCCTGGCGCGTCTTCTGGAAGAACGTCAGGTACTCGAGGTTCTTCTTGAGCAGGTCCTTGGCGCCCGGCTCACCATGGCCGGCGTAGATCTTCTTCACGGGCAGCTTCTGGAGCTGCTCGAGCGCGGCGATCCACCCCTGGGGCTCCTGGTCCGCCAGCCACAGGTGCACGTTGTTGTAGACGAGGTCCCCGGCCACCAGCGTGCCCGTGCCCTTGTGCCAGAGTGCGTGCGCGTCCTTCACCTCGGCGGCGGGGAAGGTGAGCACCTCGAACTCGGCGTTGCCGACCTTGAGCGTGTTGCCGTCGAGCTTCTCCAGCGCGGGGAGCTCCGTGGGCAGGTTCGGCGCGAGCGCGCCGTTCATGAAGCCCTCGCGGTAGAACTTGAGCATGCCCGGGCCCGCCTGCGTCATGCCCTCCACCGTCGCGGGCGTGGCCACGAGCCGCGCCTCCGGGAAGGCCGCCTTCAGCCGCTGCAGGCCGAAGAAGTGATCCGGGTGCGCGTGGGTGATGAAGATGGTCTTCACCGTCCCCTTGGTCTTCTTGGCCTTCTCGACGAGCTTGTCCACCTCGTCGTTGAACATCTGCGCGTCGACGATGGCGATCTCGCCGTTGCTCTCGATGAGATGGGAGCTGACGAGGAACGAGTTCTCGGACGCGGTGTGGGTGTGGACGGTGAAGTCCTTGGCGGCCTCGACACGTCCGGCCCAGGCCACGAGGACCAGCGACGCCAGGAGCGCGAGCTTCTTCTGCGACGAAACGATCATCTACCTCTCCATTGCCCGCTCCTCCGGGAGCAGGCGGAAGGGAGTCTCAGCAGGCACTCCGCGTGTAGTCCAGAGAAAGCCCTTTCCAGGATGCCCGCGGACTCGACGGGGCTCCCGTGTTCCGCTAGGTTCGCGGCCCCGTGAACGCAGATACGCAGAATCTCCATGAGCAGCTCGAGCGCCTCCAGGAGGCGCTCTCCACCCGCCAGAGCACCTACCTCTTCGCCCATGCGGGCGTGTCCTGCATCGTCTCGATGATCCTGGGATGCGCGACGGCCAAGCTCTTCTGGGACTCGGTGAAGGCGCCCCATGTGGCGTGGCTGGGTCTGACCGCGACGGTGGGGCTGGTCCTCTACGCGCTGACGCGCTACCGCCAGGGCCGCACGGTGCTGGCCGACGAGCTGGTGCGCTACGAGTCGATGCTGGACCTGCGCCGTCAGCTGCGGCTGGACGACCCCTCGGCGCTGCTGCCCCGGTGAGCCCGGCCCGGAAGCCCACGCGGAGTGGGCGGTTGATTGTCCTCGAGGGTCTGGACGGAGCGGGCACCACCACCCAGGTGGAGCGGCTGGCGGCGGCGCTGCGGGCCGAGGGCCACCCGGTCCTCACCACGCGCGAGCCCTCGGACGGCCCGGTGGGCGTGCTCATCCGTCAGGCGCTGACGGGGCGGCTGGTGCTGCCCGGAGGCGGGGGGCCCCTGGCCGCCGAGACGCTGGGACTGCTGTACGCGGCGGACCGGACGGACCACCTGCGCGCCAAGGTGCTGCCGGCGCTGGATGCGGGGCAGGTGGTGCTGAGTGATCGCTCGGTGCTGTCGTCCCTGGCCTACCAGGGGGCGTCGCTGCCCATGGAGTGGGTGGAGAGCATCAACGCGCACGCGGTGCCGGCGGATTTGACGCTCTACGTCACGGTGCCCATCGAGGTGGCGGCGAGGCGGCGGGCGGCGCGGGGAGGGCCGGAGGAACTCTTCGACGCGGAAGAGAAGCAGCGGCGCATCTCCAAGCAGTACGAGGCGGCCATCCGGCTGCGGGGCAAGCGCGAGCACGTGGTGCGCATCGACGGGGACCAGAGTGTGGACGCGGTGACGGCCGCGTGCCTCGTCCAGGTGCGCAAGCTGCTCGGACGCAAGCCCGGCCGCGCGGCGGTGCGCTAGAGTCCCCGCCGCATGGAGCCTACCGGCGCGGCGGCGGTCATCATCGGCAACGAGGTCCTCACGGCGAAGGTGGTGGACGCGAATGGTCCCCACCTCATCCAGCGGCTGCGCGAGGTGGGCATTCCCCTGCGCTCGCTGGAGATCGTTCCGGACGAGGTGGACGTCATCGTGGAAGCCGTGGCGCGCGCGCGGCTGCGGGCGAAGTACGTCTTCACCAGCGGCGGAATCGGGCCCACGCACGACGACGTGACGGTGCGGGCGGTGGCGCTGGCGATGGGCCGCCGGGTGGTGCGACTGCCGGAGATGGTGGAGCTCATCCGCGAGAAGGCGGTGGACGCGCCGACGACCGAGGCCCTGCGGCTGGCGGATGCGCCCGAGGGGGCGGTGCTCATCGCTCAGCCGGGCAGCTGGTACCCGGTGCTGACGGTGGCGGACGTGTTCATGCTGCCCGGGGTGCCGCAGCTCTTCCGGGCGCAGCTCGAGGCGGTGCTGGCGACGTTGCGCGGAACGCCGGTGCACGTGCGCGTGCTGTACCTGCGCCTGGGCGAGAGCGCGGTCGCGGCCATGCTGGACCGGGTCGCGTTGGACATGCCGCACGTGGCGATCGGCTCGTACCCGACGTTCGACCGATCGCTGGACTACGTGGTGAAGGTGACGGTGGAGAGCGTGGATCAGGCCGTCGTGGAGGAGGCCGTGTCCCGACTCCGGACGGGCCTGCCCCAGGACTCCGTGGTCCGCTCCGAGTAGCCCGTTACTTGATGATTCCCGGGGGCTCCTCCAGGTTGATGGGCGGCTTGCCTCGCCGCAGCACCGAGTGGCGGTAGCCATAGGCGAAGTAGAGCACCATGCCGATGGCGAGCCAGATGCCGAAGCGCCCCCAGGCGTGGAGCGGCAGGCCCTGCATGACGAAGAGGCAGGCGCCGGCGCCGGCCAGCGACACCGGCCATACGAAGGGCACCTTGAAGGGCCGGTGGCGGTGCGGGTCCTTCAGGCGCAGCATCGGCACACCCAGGCACACCAGCATGAAGGCGGACAGGGTGCCGATGTTGGTCAGGTCGTACGTGGCGGCGTCATCGGCCACCAGCGCGCCGAGCGCCACCAGCACGCCGGTGATGAGCGTGGTGATGTGGGGCGTGCGGTACTTCGGATGGATCTTCGCCGCCCAGGGGGGCAGCAGGCCGTCGCGCGCCATGGCGAAGAAGATGCGCGGCTGGCCGTACTGGAAGACGAGCAGCACCGCCGCCATCGACACCACCGCGCCCAGGGAGATGATCCAGCTGAACTGCGTCAGCCCCGCCACCTCGAAGGCGTGGGCCAGGGGATCCGAGGACTTGAGCTGCTGGTAGGGGATGAGGCCCGTGGCCACCGCGCCGACGATGACGTAGATGACCGTGCACACCGCCAGCCCCAGGAGGATGCCCCTGGGCAGGGTGCGCTGCGGGTCCTTCGTCTCCTCGGCCGCGGTGGAGATGGCGTCGAAGCCGATGTAGGCGAAGAAGACGATGGCCGCCGCCTGATGGATGCCCCGGAAGCCGTTGGGGGCGAAGGGAGTGTAGTTGGCCGGGTTGATGTGCAGCATGCCCACGCCCACGAAGATGGCCAGCACCACCAGCTTCACCACCACCATCGCGTTGTTGACCCGGGTGCTCTCCTTCACCCCGCGCATCAGCAGCCAGGTGATGACCATCACGATGAGGAAGGCCGGCAGGTTCACCAGCACGGGGATGCCGAAGAGGCGTGGCGCGGTGTCCAGCAGACCGTGGATGGCCGGGTCGGTGCTCGCCTGCACATTGTAATAGCCGTGCGTCAGCCAGTCGGGGATGTGGACCCAGGGGGAGATGAGCGAGTTGAAGTACCCCGCCCACGCGATGGCCACCGCCACGTTGCCCACCGCGTACTCGAGGATGAGGTCCCACCCGATGATCCACGCGATGAGCTCGCCCAGCGTCGCATAGGTGTACGCGTAGGCGCTGCCGGCCTGGGGAATCATCGAGGCCAGCTCGGCGTAGCAGAGCGCCGCCAGGGCGCACACCCCGCCGAGCAGCAGGAAGGACACCATCAGGGCGGGACCGGCGCCGTACCGCACCACCTCGCCCGAGGGCAGCACCTCGCCAGCGGCCGCGGTGCCGAGCGTGGAGAAGATGCCGGCGCCGATGACCGCGCCGATGGAGAGCATGACGAGGTCGCCGGTTCCCAGCGCACGCTTGAGGCCGCCGGCTGACTCACCCTCGGGGAGCAGGTCGGCGATCTCCTTGCGCTGGAAGAGGGTACGCATGGACATAGGGGGGCGCGATTACCACGATCCCCCCGGTCCGGTCTCCCTCCGTTCCTGCCGCATTGCGTCGGTTCCCGGTCTGGAGGCTCATCTCGGGGCTTGTCCTCGGGCCGGTGTGCGGCTAACTCCGCGTTCTCTGAATTGTTGGAGGGAGGAAGGGTCTCATGCAGGTCGTCAGTGTGAAGAAGGCGCTGGAAGGTTCGATCGCCCCGGACACCAAGGTCGAGGTGCGCGGCTGGGTCCGCACGCGCCGCGACTCGAAGGCTGGCATCAGCTTCATCAACGTCAGCGACGGCTCGACCTTCGATCCGATCCAGGTGGTCGCTCCGAACTCGTTGCCCAACTACGAGAAGGAGGTGCTCCACCTCACCGCCGGCTGTTCGGTCGTCTGCCGCGGCACGCTCGTCAAGTCCCAGGGCAAGGGCCAGGCGTTCGAGGTGCAGGCCGACGAGGTGAAGGTGCTCGGCTTCGTGGAGGACCCGGACACCTATCCCATCCAACCCAAGCAGCACACGCTGGAGTTCCTGCGCGAGGTGGCCCACCTGCGCCCGCGCACCAACACCTTCGGCGCCATCACCCGCGTGCGCCACACCGCCGCCCAGGCCATCCACCGCTTCTTCCACGAGGAAGGCTTCTTCTGGGTGAACACGCCGATCATCACCGCCAGCGATGCCGAGGGCGCCGGGCAGATGTTCCGCGTGTCCACGCTGGACATCGCCAACCTGCCGCGTACCGACGCCGGGAAGATCGACTGGAGCAAGGACTTCTTCGGCAAGGAGGCCTACCTCACCGTCTCGGGCCAGCTCAACGTCGAGGCCTACTGCCTCGCGCTGTCCAAGGTGTACACGTTCGGCCCCACGTTCCGCGCGGAGAACTCGAACACCACCCGGCACCTGGCCGAGTTCTGGATGATCGAGCCGGAGATCGCCTTCGCGGACCTCAATGACGACGCGAACCTGGCCGAGCGCTTCCTCAAGTACGTCTTCAAGGCGGTGCTCGCCGAGTGCGCGCCCGACATGAAGTTCTTCGAGGAGCGCCAGCAGAAGGGCGTCATCGAGCGCATGGAGAAGTTCGTCAACTCGAGCTTCGAGCGCATCGACTACACCGAGGCCGTGGAGATCCTGAAGAAGGCCAAGAAGAAGTTCGACTACACGCCGGAGTGGGGCAACGACCTCCAGACGGAGCACGAGCGCTACCTCACCGAGGAGCACGTGGGCCGGCCGGTGGTGGTGATGAACTACCCGGAGAAGATCAAGGCGTTCTACATGCGCCTGAACGACGACGGGAAGACGGTGGCGGCGATGGACGTGCTGGCACCGGGCATCGGGGAGATCATCGGCGGCAGCCAGCGCGAGGAGCGGCTGGACGTGATGGACAAGCGCATGGTGCAGTTCGGCCTCAACCCCGAGCACTACCAGTGGTACCGGGACTTCCGGCGCTACGGCTCGGTGCCCCACGCGGGCTTCGGGCTCGGGTTCGAGCGGCTCATCGTCTACATGTGCGGCCTGCAGAACATCCGCGACGCCATTCCGTACCCACGCGTGCCGGGCTCGGCGCAGTTCTGACGGACGGGAATGATTCCGTACGATCCGCATCATTGGTGGCGACACCTCTTCAAGCTGCGCGGAGGGGTGGTCCAGGAGATCGGTGGGCGGATTGGAGTGTTCGCGCTCTGGTCCGTCGCGCTGACGTGGTTCCACCTGTACGTGCACAAGATCGACGTGCCGGCCACCGGGCACACGCTGGCCGGCACCGCGCTCAGCCTGTTGCTCGTGTTCCGCACCAATGCCTCTTATGACCGGTTCTGGGAGGGGCGGAAGCTGTGGGGAGGGGTCGTCAACGAGACGCGCAACCTCCTGCGGGCGGCGGTGGTGAACATCCCGGCGGTCGATCTGCTGCGCCGGTTGGCGGCCTGGACGGTGGTGTACCCGTATGCGTTGACGCGCGTCCTGCGGGGCAGTGGCGATCTCGGACCCGCCGCGGCCCTGCTGCCTGCCGCGGAGCTCGAGCGCGTGCTGGCCTCGAGCAACGCCGGGGTCGCGGTGGCGATGCGCATGTCCGCGGTCCTCGCCGAGGCCCGGCACCGCGGGCTCATCTCCGACTACGTGCAACTCCAGATCGACCAGAACGTGCAGCTGCTCATCGACTACCAGGGTGGGTGTGAGCGCATCGTCAAGACGCCGCTCCCGTTCGCGTACATGCTCCACCTGCGTCGCACGCTCATCCTCTTCATCCTCGGCCTGCCGTTCGCCCTCGTGGAAACCTTCGGTTGGGCGACGGTGCCCGTGGTGGTGCTGGTGGCCCACACGTTCCTCGGCATCGAGGAGATTGGCGTCGAGATCGAGGATCCCTTCGGCACCGAGGACAACGATCTTCCGCTCGAGGACATCTCCGCGGGCATCGGTCGCACCCTCGACGAGATAGTCCCCTGGAAGGAGAAGGGCGTCGTCTGAGGCCCGCGGGCCCTCCCGCTACTCGAAGAGGGACAGCTCGGCCAGGGTGTTCATGGGGGCCGCGGACCCGTTCCGCTGCACGCTGAGCCGGACCTGACGCACCGGCTCCGGAGTCTCCAGCGGCAGGTCGAGGAACACCGGGGCCCTGTCGTACAGCTCGAGCTTCCCATCGAAGGGCGAGTCCCACGCGGAGTCGTCGGCGAAGCCGGCGCTCATGCTGTCGAGGATGGCTTCCCGGCGGGAGCGGTCGCGCAGGAGGGAGTTGGCGAGGGGGAACCAGTGCTCACCGTCCGCGCTCCCCTCCAGCAACACGCGCTCCACGCCGTCGAACCCGGGGTTGTACTCCAGCTCTCGGATGACGGCGCGCCGGAGGAGCGTGGGCTCGGCCAGCGTGACGATGAGCGAGGGCACGATCTCTTGCTGTCCCTCGGTGTCGGTGAAGGCCACCGGGGTGAGCTGGCCGTCCGTCCAGGGACACGGGCCCGGGGGAGCGGCCTCGCAGGAGGCTCCACGGCTGACGGGCCGCGAGACTCCAGCGGACAGCGGCAGGCGGGCGGTGCGCCACTCCTGCCGGAAGAAGACATGGCTGCCCGTGCTTCCCAGCGGGCTGAAGGTCCACTGCCCCAGGGACACGGCGCGCAGCTGCGCCTCGGGGCTGGTGAAGTCCTCCAGCACATAGGGGCCCGGCACCCAGGGAGCACTCACCCGTGACTGCAGCCACAGCCGCTCTCCGCCGGAGAAGAGCTGCACGATGGGCTCGGGCGTCGTGGTGGGCACCTGCAGCGTCACGTCCTCACCCTGCTCGGTGAACATGACGGTGGTCGGCTTGCCGCTCGGGGGCAGCTCGGCCGCGGGCGGCACGGGCGTGAAGCTCAGCGAGGGCCCCCGCGGGCCATCGGCCACGGTGAAGCGGGCATCCCAGTGCTGGAGTGGGGGCAGCTCCATGTCCCCGCTGAAGGCGAAGGAGACGAAGGTGCCCTGGCCGTCCTCTCTCAAGGGCAGCGAGACCCGGAAGTTGTATTGCGTGTACTGGTAGTCGCTCGCCCATTGCTCCACGTCGCCCGTGAGGAACTGGAGCGTGAAGTCGCCGTTGGCCTGGGTGGTGAACGTCGCGTACGGGCTGAAGGTGGGGGGCTGCTCCTCCTCCTGCTCCTCACCGTAGTTGATGACGGGAGGGGGGGCCCTCTCGACGCTCAAGGTGGCTCCCGCGAGGGGCGAGCCGTCCGGGTTCAGCGCGCGGCCGTACGCGAAGACGGGGTCTTCCGGGTAGCGGCAGCCGACGACGAGCAGGGGAAGCAGGAAGAGACTGGGACGGACGTGGCGCATGTCAGTAGGTCCCCTTCACGCCGAGGAGCGGGAGGATGATGGGGAGGGCCAGGGGCTTGCGCTCCAGGCCGTTCTCCGTGTGGGCGTAGTCGTAGGCGAGGACCTCCTGCTGGAGGGAGGCGTTGAGCAGGTCCAGGTAGGCCTCGAGGGTGAAGTCCTTCATGGCCCATGACTTCGCGACGCGCAGGTCCACGCGGAAGAAGGGCGCCAGCCGCCCGGCACGGTCCAGATCCTCCCGCACCCATTGGACCTGACCCCTCGCGTCGGTGACGGTGCGCTGGGTGAGCGAGGTGATCTCCCCCGTCTCGGGCCGGCCAGTGTTGAAGTGCACCACGGTGCCCAGCGTCCAGTTGTTGCCGAGCTTGTAGCTGAGCGCGGCGTTGACGACGTGGGCCTGCTCGAAGGCGAAGGGGAGGGTGCCCTCCACGGTCTCCACCACGCGGTTGTCGTCGCCGATGCGGTTGAAGCGCACGTGGCGCTTGCTCTGGAGGAAGCTGTAGGAGACCCAGCCGAACCAGTTGCGGCCCAGCGGGTGGCGGGCCATCAGCTCGAAGCCGTACGCATAGCCGCTGGCGGCGGGGTCCACGAGCGCCAGGTCGCGCCGCCGCCGGTTCTCCGCCACGTCGGCCAGGTCGAACTCCACGGTGCGCGACAGCGGGTTGTAGAAGGCGTCCCCGCTCAGCTCCAGACCCTCGGCCACCTTCCACTCGGCGCCCACGTCGAACTGGGCCCCTGACTGGAGGCCGTAGCGCAGGCCGGAGGTGTCCACCGCCGGGATGTGGAGCAGGACGGTGGGGGGCTGGTGGAAGAGACCCGCGCCCCCCTTGACGGTGAGCGTGTCCGAGACGTTGTGACGCACGGTGAGGCGCGGCTCGACCGCGGTGTGCGTGATGCCGGGCACCAGGTGGTAGGCGTCCACGCGCACCCCGGGCAGTACCAACCAGCGCTCCGAGGGCCGCCACGTCACGGAGGCGTAGGCTCCGGAGAAGGTGGCCAGCGAGGAGGGGCTCTTGAGTGGATCCTCCTCCTCCCCGGGCCGCCAGCCCGGCGGGTGCGCGCTGCCGGTGAGGAGAGTGGCGGCGCGTCGGTGCTCCACGTCTCCGCCCACCAGGAGCTCCAGCGAGTCCGACAGGCGCCGCTTCCAGCTCGTGCGCGCCGCGTAGCTCAGCTGCTTCAGCCCGTACTCGCCCACGCGCTGGCGCACCAGGGTGTTGCCAGGCTGCTGGCGCAGCGTCTGCTCGCCCACCAGTCCCAGCGCGTCCCAGCCGAAGGTGAGGCCCAGCTCGCCCTCGCCGCCCGCCAGCGGGTGCGTGCCACGCAGGTCCACCCGGTGGAAGCGCGAGGCGACACCGCCTCCCTCGCTGTCCGCGCGCAGCTCGGGGCTGAGGCCCACGTCGTCCGAGCTGCCCAGCGCGAAGAGCCGCACGCGCCCCTCGCCCACCTTCTGCTCGATGCGCGCCTGGTAGTCCCAGAAGCCCGCGCGCACCCGCTGCGCGTCCTCGCGGTTGAGGGCATTGGCCGTCAGCGAGACGAGCAGCGCGGAGTAGCTGACACGCCCGCCCACGCTGATGCTGGTGCCGGTGGAGGCGATGGGGTACTCGACGAAGCCGCCGCTGTTGAGCAGATCCGCGTACGCGGTGGCGTGCAGCCGGTCCTCGCGCGGGCGGGAGAGGCGCCCTTCCACCGCGCCGCCCAGCACCCGGCCGTACTGTACCGGCGGCGTGCCCGGGTAGAAGTCCACGGTGTCGATGAAGTCCGGGTGCACCACCGCCGGCCCGAGCAGCAAGTGGTAGAGCATGGGGATGCGCACGCCATCGAGGAAGAAGCCGGTGGCGGCGGGTTGGCTGCCACGCACCACGGGGTAGGAGATGCCCGAGGCGAGGCTGCCCACGCCCGGCATGAGCATGACGACGCGGAAGGGGTCTCCCAGGGTGCCGGGCACCTCGCGAATCTCCTGCTCGTGCAGCGAGATGCGGGTGACCTCGGTGCGCGGGCGGTCCTCTCGCACCACCGTCTCGTAGGGGTTCACCGCGCCGGGTTGCAGGCGGTAGATGACCTGGAGCGACTGCCCGGTGACGAGCGTCTCCTCGAAGGTGGTGCTCTTGTGCCCGGGGGCGCGCACCTCGAGGCGGTGGGCGCCGGGGGGCACCTCCAGGGAGAAGAGGCCCCGCGTGTCGGTGGTGGCGGCGGGGGTGTCGCTGCCATCGAGGAAGAGGGTGGCGTCCACCAGGGGGCGGCGGGTGCCGCGCGCACGCACCTCGCCGGTGAGGCGGGAGAGGGCGGGAGCGGGCGCGGCGGGAGGCTCGAAGCGGTAGACGAAGGGCAGGCGCACCGACACGGGCACTCCCCCCAGGGTGGCGGGAGTGAAGCGCAGGCCCGGCGCCGCCGCGAGGGCCGCCTCGGTGAGCCGCGCCTCCGCGGGGGCCTGGACCACCTTCACCTCGGTGACGTGGCCCTGCGCGTCGAGGAGCAGCTCCAGCAGCACCTCGCCGGCCGTGCCCTCCAGGCCCTCGGGCCACGCGGCGGGCGAGTCCGCCAGCAGGGAGGGGGGCACGAGCTGTGCCACGCCGCCGTCGGTGGTGAGGCCCAGGCGCTGGGAGTCCTCGGCGGACAGGGTGGTGCCGGCGTCGGAGGTCTGGAGCTCCACCTCCACCGAGCGCGGCTCACTGGCCGTCGAGGGCACCCCCTGCGCGCGAGCGAGGCCGGGAAGCGCGAGCAGGACGAGCAGGACGGGGGGGAGAGAACGCGGGAAAGCCATGATTGGCCTCCCAACACCACAGCCGCGCGAAGTTGTCACCCCTCAGCGTGGGATTTCC
>NZ_DASVWK010000817.1:0-3868 GCF_036389735.1 Archangium sp.
CGCGCCTCATCTACGCCTCCGCCGTCGTCCACTTCGTCACCGGTCAGTCGGGGCAGGGCATCTCCGGTATGGGGCTGCGCTTCCTCAACGTGGACCCGGCCACCCTCGCCTTCCTCGACTCCGCGGTGGCCAATCTGCCGCACGGACAGTCGCTCGTTCCGCCGCTTCCAGCGGGCGTGGGACCCGCGGATGAGACGGTCCCCCCGCCGGGGACGGTTCCCACGGCCCGGCCTTCTCCCGCGCTCACGCCAACGGGCGCTCAAGCCGTTCCGGTGGTCTCGACGTCCACCCCGCCGGTGCCGAGCGCCCCACCCTTCGAGGCCCCCACCGAGGAGCCCAAGCGGACCGGCCCCATCATCGGCATCGATCTGGGCACCACCAACTCCTGCGCCGCCTATGTGCGCGGCGGCAAGCCCGGCGTCCTCCCGAGCCGCGAGGGGCACAACACCGTCCCCTCCATCCTCGCCCTCAACTCCCGCGGCAAGCTCGTGGTGGGCCACCCCGCCAAGGGGCAGATGCTCACCAACCCCCGGCAGACGGTCTACGGCGCCAAGCGGCTCGTCGGCCGCCCCTACGAGTCCCCCATCGTCTCGCAGATCAAGGATCGCTTCGCCTACGAGATCGCCCCCGGCGAGCACGGCGAGGCGGCGGTGAAGCTCGGAGATCGCATCTACACGCTCCAGCAGATCTCCGCGCTCATCCTCCGCGAGGTGAAGGAGGTGGCCCAGAACCAGCTCGGCCAGCCCGTCTCGCGCGCGGTCATCACCGTCCCCGCCTACTACAACGACAACCAGCGCCAGGCCGTGCGCGAGGCCGGTCGGCTCGCCGGGCTCCACGTCGAGCGCATCCTCAACGAGCCCACCGCCGCCGCGCTCGCCTACGGCTACGGCCGCAAGCTCAACCAGCGCGTGCTCGTCTATGACCTCGGCGGCGGCACCTTTGATGCCTCCGTGCTCGAGCTCAACGACACCGTCTACGAGGTCGTCTCCACCGGGGGCGATACCTTCCTGGGCGGCATCGACTTCGACAACGCCATCGTCGCGTACCTCCTGGAGGAGTTCCAGAAGCAGACGGGAATCACCTTCCACGGGGACCGGGTCGCCATGCAGCGCCTCCAGGACGCCGCCGAGCGCGCCAAGTGTGCCCTCTCGGAGCGCTCCGAGATGCGCGTCCACGTCGCCTTCATCACCATGATCGACGGCAAGCCGTTCGATCTCGACGTCAGCCTCACCCGCGAGAAGCTCGTCCAGCTCACCGGGGAGCTCGTGGATCGCTCGCTCCAGGTCTGCGCCGATGTGCTCGATGCCAAGGGGCTCACCCCCAAGGACATCAATGAGATCATCCTCGTGGGCGGACAGAGCCGCTTCCCGCTCGTGCAGGAGAAGATCTCCTGGTTCTTCGGCAAGACACCCACCAAGAACGTCCACCCGGACGAGGCCGTGGCGCTCGGTGCCGCCCTGCTGGCGCACAGCCTGGGACAGATGGAGGGCGTGGTGCTCATCGACGTGCTGCCCATGGCCATCGGCGTGGGCCTGCCCGGCGGGCGCTTCAAGCCCGTGCTCGAGCGCAACCTGCCCCTGCCCGCCACCAAGACCTACCAGCTCTCCACCAGCCGGGATGATCAGCAGGAGATCGAGCTGATCATCCTCCAGGGAGAGGCGGAGCGGGCGGTGGAGAACGAGTACCTGGGCACGCTCAAGCTCCCCGGGTTGCCCCCGGGGCCTCGCGGCTCGGTGAAGGTCACCGTCACCTTCGAGGTCACCGGCGAGTGCATCCTCAAGGTGACCGCGCGCGAGCAGACCAGCGGCGCCGAGGTGATGAGCATCTTCGGCACTCGCGACACGCCCGAGCAGGTGAAGGAGAAGATGGGGCTGCACCAGCCGCATCCGGAGCCGCCGGCACGGCGTCCGTCCCTCTCTGGAATGCCGGCGGTGTCGGGCGCCGCACGGCCCACGGCGGCCGCGCCCGTACAGCTTCCCGTCGCCCTCGCCGCTACCGCCAGCGAGGTCGCCCCGGGTGGGCTCGTGGGGTGGTTGAAGCGGATGCTCGGACGCACCTGAGGGGTGCGTCTCAGTCGCGAATCAGGCGATCCGTACCAGCGGGCTTCTCCGCCAGCTCGAAGACCGGAGCCGCGGCGGGCTGGGCCTCGGGGGCAACGCCCGTCAGCAGGTGCGCCGACACCGGCGCGGCCTTCACCGCCGCCTGGAGTGCCGCGCCCCGCAGGGCCGCCAGCCGCTTGCGCCACACGAAGAAGGCCAGGCCTCCCACCGCGAGCACCGCCAACACCACCAGCTGGCCCTCCTTCATGCGATCAATCGCGTAGTCCAGCTTGTCGCCGAAGGCGAAACCGAGCCACACGAAGAACGGCGCGGACAGGAGCGCCGCCAGACCGTCCCAGAAGATGAAGCGCCAGTAGGACATGCCCGCCGAGCCGGCCGTGAAGTACGTCACCGCGCGCACCCCGGGCAGGAAGCGGGCGATCATCACGATCTTCTGCCCGTGCAGGGCGAACATCCCCTCCACCCGGGCCCGCTTCTCGGGCGTGACCACCTTGGCGAAGAAGCCTTGCGGCGCACGGCCCACCTGCGTGCCCAGCCGGCGGCCCGCATAGAAGATGAGGCTGTCGCCTACCAGGATGCCTCCGAAGCCCACCAGCATCATCATCGGCAGGCTCGCCGCTCCCTTGTGGGCCAGAAACCCACCCAGGATGAGGGAGATGTCCTCCGGCAGGGGCACGCCGAGCCCACAGGCCACCAGCACACCGAACACGGTGGCGTAGGCGAGGAAGCCGTGGGTACTGCCCAGCAGGTTGGTGAGGAATTCTTGCACGCTTGTCTCTCGGTCTCGTTCAGTTCCGTGGAGGCAACCAGGCGGGCGTCACCCGTACCGGGGTCTCCAGCGCCCACGCATCAACCGGGCACGCGTCCTCAAAACTCCATGCCCTGGGCCGCGGGCTCCATTTTCCCACGGCTGGCTGCCTCATCATCATCATCGTCCCCGTCCGCCGCTCGGAATACGAGCGTCCCAGCAAGCCCTACACTCCGGACTTCAGTGCGAGCAGGCAGGCAGGGGTAGGCACAGGTGCGAGGAGCATTCCCAGGCCTCGGCGGGCGGGAAAGCTAGCAGAAGCCCGAGGGGATCGGCCTCAAGTCTTTCCCACGAGCGACTTCATGGCGTCGCGGTTGTCGCGGACCTTCTGGCTGAAGTGAGTGACGATGCCCATCAACAGCTTCATGCAGGCCTGGGGCTTGGCGGCGGTGAGCTTCTGGAAGTCCGCGTGGCGGATCTCCACGGCCGTTACGTCCGTCATGGCGGTGGCGGTGCACAGCCGATCGCTCTTCTGGAGGAGTGCCAGCTCGCCCATGGACTCCCCCGCGCCCACCTCCCCGAGCGACACGTCCTCGCCCGCGGTATTGCGCGCGCTCAGACGCACCGTGCCATCTCCGATGATGAAGAGCGACTCGCCAGGACGGTTCTCCACGAAGAGCGTCGAGCCCTTGGGGAACGCTCGAGGCACACCAATCGCGGCGAAAATCTGGATGCCGACGTCGGTGAAGTCCTTGAAGAGCGGGCACGCCTTGAGTGCGGCAGTGACCTCCATGAGGTGCTCCTAACACGCACGCCCGCTGCCGTCACGTTAACGGCTGGCGCGGTGGTCGGCGGCCGTGCGGACGTAGTGCCTGGCGGACTCGAGGAGGAAGGTGCGCTCCTCGTCGGTGATGGCCCGCTTCACCTTGCCGGGCGAGCCCACCACCAGCGAGCCCGGAGGCACCTTCGTCCCCGGCGTCAGCAGCGTCCCGGCGCCGATGATGCAGTCGTCGCCGATCTCCACGTCGTCCATGACGATGGCGCCCATGCCCACCAGCAC
>NZ_DASVWK010000818.1:0-6188 GCF_036389735.1 Archangium sp.
CCTCGGTGGACCTTTCCCCAATTGCCTCCCTGGCCGACTTCGAGGAGGCCCGGGCAGAGCCCATCGGGGAGTATGAAAGGCTGTGCGAGCTGGTCCGCCCGCTCCTCCCACCGGGAGCCGTGCTGGGACCCGGTACAACCTTTGGCCCGCTCGTGGGCCGGGGCCAGGGTCGCTTCGGGCCGTTCGTGACACCTGTCCCCTGGTGGCCGCTGGTGCAGCGTGAAGCACTCGAGAAGCTCCAGGCCGAGGGCCTGCGCGGTCTCAAGGGCTGCCCCACCCAGCTGCGCTTCCGCCAGCGCGCCTCGCCCGTCCTGCTGGAGTTGGAGCTACTCCCCGTGGGCCGCGCTCACCCGGAGTGCCTGCCCCCCCACCGCAAGCCCCCCTGCCCTCGCTGCCATCGTCATGGCCTCACCCTGCCCAAGCCCCTCCTGCTGGATGCCTCCACCCTGCCCGATCACCTGGACATCTTCCGGCTAGAGGACTTCTCCACCATCATCATCTGCACCGAACGCTTCGCCGAGGCCTGCCAGCGTCTGGGATTGGATGGTGTCGCCTTCCACCCTCTCCCCACGCGCTGAACGAGGAGGCCTGATTCGGCGCTACCCATGCCCACCGTTTGCGCGTAGAGGTGCGCCCCCATGCTCGCCTGCGGACTCGACTTCGGAACCAGCAACACCGCGATCGCGCTGCCGGACGGGACGGTGCTGCCCGTCGCCCCCGGCTACACCGACCCCCGGCTCTACCGCTCCGTCATCTTCTTCCCCGAGGACGACCGCGAGGTCTACACCGGCGTCCAGGCCATCAACCGCTACCTCGAGGACAACTCCGGCCGCTTCATCCAGTCGGTGAAGTCCTTTCTCCACAGCGCCTCCTTCCGCGCCACGCAGATCCGCGGTCGCACCTGGCTCATCGAGGACCTCGTCGCGCTGCTGCTGCGCCGGGTGCGCGAGGCCGCCGCCTCCCACGCTGGCGGCCTCCCCGAGAAGGTGGTGCTCGGCCGCCCCGCCCTCTTCACCCACGAGCCCGAGGCCGACGTGCTCGCCGAGCAGCGCCTGCGCCGCGCCGCCGAAATCGCCGGCTTCACCCACATCCAGTTCCTCATCGAGCCCATCGCCGCCGCGCTCTCCTACGAGGCGCAGCTCACCCGCGACGAGCTGGTGCTGGTGGCCGACTTCGGCGCCGGCACCACGGACCTCACCCTGATGAGGCTGGGGCCCTCGCGCCGCGGCAACCCGGATCGACGCCCGGACGTGGTGGGCTCCACGGGCGTGCGCATCGGCGGTGACCGCTTCGACGCGGAGATCATGCGCTACAAGCTGCTGCCCCGCTTCGGCGCCGGCTCCACCTACAAGGTGCGTGGCTTCAGCGACAAGCGGCTCCCCGTACCCCAGCACGTGATGGCCAAGCTGCTCTCCTGGCACGAGATGTCCTTCATCCGCGAGAAGTCCACCCAGGAGCTGCTGGAGCTGATGCTGGACTCCAGCGACAAGCCCGCCGAGGCCGAGGCCCTGTATGACCTCGTCATGGACCACCTCGGCTACCGGCTCTTCCGCGCCATCGAGGCCGTCAAGGTCCAGCTCTCCAAGGAGGAGGAGGCGACGCTCGAGTTCGAGGAGGCCCGCATCCACCTGCGCGAGCGCATCACCCGCGCCGAGTTCGAAACCGCCTCCGGGCCGCTCCTCACCCAGCTGCGCGAGGTGACGGAGGGGCTGCTCAAGCGCTGCGAGGGCGCCGGGGAAGTGGACGCCGTCTTCCTCACTGGAGGCTCCTCGCAGATTCCCGCCGTGCGCCGGCTCTACGCCGAGCGCTTCGGCGAGGAGCGCATGCGCACCAAGGACGCCTTCACCTCCGTGGCCGAGGGCCTCGGGCGGGCCGCGGCGTCCCTCTGAGCCGAGCCGCGCCTCAGTGGCGCAGCAGCCAGTCCAGGATGGGCGACCACACCGTCGTCGGGGCGTCGTCCGCCAGCAGCAGATCCGCGTGGCCGTAGTCCACCGCGCGGGCCGCGTCCGGCAGGCGCTGCACCACGAGCTGGGAGACATCCGTGCTCCCGAGCAGCCCCAGGGAGTAGAGGCCGTAGCGGCCGACCCCGCCCGCGGCGCCCACGTACAGCACCGGCACCTTCACCTCGTGCAGCCGGTCGTCATGGGGCACATCCGTCGCCCCACACCACATGGCCAGCGTGTCCACCTGCTCGCCGATGCTCTGGTAGGGCGAGGACTGCACCAGCCCGTCGAACAAGAAGCGCTCGCGCGTCCAGGACAGCCCGGTGGGACCCGCCGCGTCGAACTGGCCTCCCGTCCAGTGGTAGCCCGAAATGACGGGCGGGTTCTGCAGCATGTGGGTGGCCGAGCCGAAGAGCAGCGCCGCCCGTCGGTTGGTGAGACCCGCGAGCATGGGAATGGGTGAGCCCGCGTCCGGCGCGACGATGGCGAGCGAGCCGAGAGCCTGGAAGAGCAGGCCGAGCTGCCCGCCCTCGTACTGGCCCGAGGCCTGGAGCCGCGAGAAGACCGCCAGCGTCTGACACGCCGCCTGACGCTCGGCCGTGTCCCCCGGGGCGAACGTGTAGGCCATGTCCACGGGGATGAAGCCACTCACCTGGCGCCGCTCCGGAGCGAACTGCGTCTCCGCGTTCAGGTAGGCGTAGGAGACGGTGGCCCCACGGCTCCACCCCAGCAGCGCCATCCGCCCGTAGCCGCTGCCCCCCTTCGCGCGCACCCCCCGCGCCAGCGCCAGCCCCGCCCCCAGGTCCCGGGCGTGCAGGCCCAGGTTCCAATCCTTCATGAAGGAGAAGTCGGTCGTTCCGGGAAGGACATGCACCCAGCGCTGGTCCATGCCCCACACATCCATCCCCCGCTTCGCCAGGAAGAGGGCGAGGGAGTGCTGCCGCGATACCGCCGTGCTCGCGGCGCTTCCCAGGAAGGCGGCCCGGAACCCCCATGTGTCCCCGTGCACGAGGAACACAGACTTCGACGTGCGCAGGGGGACGCCGGGCGACACCTCGCGCACCACGCGGTGCAGGGTGATGAGGTCATACGCTCCAGCGCCCACCCGGACGCGGTAGCTGTACTCGTAGATGTCCTCGAGGAGCTGCCGGCGCTCGGTGCTCTCCAGCCCGCACGGCTCGTCGGCGAACTCGCCACAGGGCTGCTCGAGCCCCGCCGGCAGCCCCCGCTCCAGCGAGGGTGCCTCGGCCCGGGCCCGCACCCCAACGCAGAGCACCCAGACACACATCCACGCAGCCACCCTGATTGGGATACGCATGACTCAACCCTTCCGAATGGAAAGCCCCCGCTGGGAAAAGAACTGCTCATGACAGGGATGGCTGACAACTCCAGTTGTCTTTTATTCTCAGGAAGGGTGTCTCAAAGAGGAAGAGGGGCGCGCGGGTGTTGAGGTGTCAGCGCTGGCCGGAGCGCGCCGCGGCCTCGACGACGAGATCGGCGTAGCGGTTGCGCGGGTCGGCCGGCACGGTGCCGTCGCGGTAGTAGAAGGTGAAGTCATCCCACTCGTCCGGGCGCGCGTCGTTGGCGAACATCCACGGACCACTGGCACCGGCCCCGGTGCGCCAGGCACAGCGGAACCAGCCGCGGTACATGGCGCGGCGCTCGTCGAGCGAGAAGCCCTCCCGGTTGCGCAGGGCGAACTCGCCGATGAAGAGCGGCTTGCCCAGGTCCCTCGCGAGGGCGACGTGCTCGGAGAACCAGCGCGCGCCCGCGAGGGCCGTGACGTCCGCCTTCACCCCATAGCCCTCCGGGTAGAAGTGCACGCTGCCGAAGTCGATGAAGGGCGAGGCCGTGTTGCGCCGGAAGCTGGAGCCGCCAGCGAACGAGGAGGCCGTGCCCGAGTCGCGCCAGAAGCGCTCGTCGTAGCCGGCGAAGGAGGTGTCGAAGCCCTCCTCGCCGGTGCCCACCAGGTGCCCGGGCGCGTGCTGCTTCACCACCGCGGCCACCTCGTCCACCCAGGCCCGCATGGCCAGGCCCTCCGGGTCCAACCCCTTGCCCCGAGGCTCGTTGAGCAGCTCCCACGCCAGCACCGCCGGGTGCTCTCCGTAGCGCAGCCCGTCGAAGGTGTTGACGCGCGAGAGCAGCCGCGCGAGGTGCGCCTTGTAGTGCTCGATGACGGCACGCTCGGTGAAGAAGCGCGGGTCGCCCTGCACCGGCGAGGGCAGCCCGGCCCACTCCACGTACCGCCGCGTCCCCCCGTAGGCATCCCAGTAGTTGCCCAGGGTGAGGACGAGCTTCACCCCATGCGCGGCGGCCCGCGTGAGGACCAGGTCCAACCCGCGCAGGCCCGCCTCGTCGTATTGGAGTGGGGCCACCTGGATGGCCGAGTCCCCGAGCTTCTCCGCCGCGTCGTTGTGGCCCGTCGTGCGCACCGCATGGGCCCCGAGCGCCGCGGCCTTGGCGAGCGTCTCCTCCACGGCGGGTGACTCGGTGAGGCCCCGCCTCAGGTCACGCGTGGCGTGCTCCTGGAGGTAGTACGCGTTGAGCACCACCGCCGCCGAGGGGGCCGGGCCCAGCCGCAGCGCCGGGCCCTCGGGACAGTCCGCGGCGTCCTCCTCCAGCTCGCGCAGGGGTTCTTCACCACAGGCCACCGCCAGGAGCGGCAACAGGGACAGGAAGGCAGCACGCATGGAGGAGCTCAGCCCTGCTCGGGCAGCCCGAGCGCCCGGCGCACCTCGGCCACCTGGCGCGAGGCCCAGTAGCGGCGGTGGTTCTCCGCGGTGGTGAAGCTGCGCGGCTCCATCCGGTCGAGGTACAGCATGCCGTCCAGGTGGTCTATCTCGTGCTGGAGGATGCGGGCGTACCAGCCGCGCGCCGAGAGGGAGACGGGCTGGCCCTGGTGGTCGAGCGCCTCCACGCGCACGCCGCGCGCCCGCCGCACCAGCGCGGCGAAGCCGTTGACGCTCAAGCACCCCTCGTGGAACTCGACGGGCGTCGGGTCCTCCACCGTGAGGCGCGGGTTGATGAGGACGTGGAAGTCCACGGGCTTGCGCTCGCGCGCGGCCAGGTCCTCGGGTGACACGGCCGCCTGATACTCGGCCCGGTCCTCGATGACCGCGAGCCGCACGTCCACGCCCACCTGCGGCGCGGCCAGCCCCACCCCGGGCGCGTCCCGCATGGTGTCGCGCATGAGGGCGATGAGCTGCTGCACCCCGGGGCTCCCGATCTCCTCGGGCGTGAGGTCTCGCGCGCGTCGGCGCAGCACCGGCTCTCCTGTCTGGACGATTTTCAGCACCATGGCGCGGGAGGATAGCCGCCCACCGCCTTGACAGCACCTCCGCGCGTGGCTTCATGACCGGGTGGACACCCCTCTCGATTCCAGGCGGCGCAACCTCGTGCTCGGCGCGGTCACGGGGCTCGGCACCCTCGTCGCGGTGGCCTGCTGGGTGGGGCGCTCCCCCCCGGCGCGGGAGCCGACCGCGCGCTGTACCCCGGGCCGGGTGGACCCCGAGCGGCTGAAGGCCCATGTGCGCACCCTGAGTGAGACGTTCCATCCGCGCGACCACGCGCACCCGGAGAACCTCGAGCGCGCCGCGAGCTACCTCGCCGAGGCGCTCTCCCAGGCGGGCGGGCGCGTGCGCTCGGAGCCCTACACGGTGAACGGCGCGAGCTACCGCAACGTCATCGCCACCTTTGGCCCGGAGAGCGAGGAGCGGCTCGTCATCGGCGCGCACTACGACGCGGCCCAGGGGGCTCCGGGGGCGGATGACAACGCCAGCGGCGTGGCGGGCCTGCTGGAGCTCGCCGCCCTGCTGAAGGAGCGCCCCCCGCCGATGCGGGTGGACCTGGTGGGCTTCACCCTGGAGGAGCCGCCCCACTTCCGCCGGGCCACCCAGGGCAGCAAGGTGCACGCGCGAGCGCTGCGCACGCAGGGGGTGAAGGTACGGGCGATGCTCTCGGTGGAGACCATCGGCTACTACTCCGAGGCACCCGACAGCCAGCGCTACCCGGTGGCCGCCCTGAAGCTGCGCTACCCGAGCACGGGCAACTTCATCGCCGTGGTGGGCCGCACGGACGAGCGCGAGCTGTTGCGCTCCGTGCACCAGGCCATGGGGGCCGCGAGCGACCTGCCCGTCGAGTCACTCGCCGCACCGCGCGACCTCGAGGGCGTGGACTTCTCGGATCACGCGAGCTTCTGGGACGAGGGCTTCCCGGCGGTGATGGTCACCAACACCGCGCTCTTCC
>NZ_DASVWK010000819.1:0-23725 GCF_036389735.1 Archangium sp.
CCATGTTCACCATCATCAACGTCTCCAAGGCCTACGGGCCCAAGAAGCTCTTCGAGGAGGTCAACGTCGCCTTCTCGCCTGGCCGCCGCTACGGTCTCACCGGCCCCAACGGGGCGGGCAAGACCACCTTCATGAAGATCCTCGCCGGGGACGAGGAGGCGGACATGGGCACGGTCTCCCGCCCCAAGAAGCTGGGCATCCTCCGCCAGGACCACTTCCGCTACGAGAACGACCGCGTCCTCGACGTCGTCCTCATGGGCAACAAGGGCCTGTGGGAGGCGATGAAGGAGAAGGACACCATCCTGGCCAAGCCCGACATCAACGACGAGGACGGCAACCGGCTGGGCGAGCTGGAGATGGTCATCGCCGAGGAGGACGGCTACAGCGCCGAGTCCGAGGCGGCCTCGCTGCTCGAGGGCCTCGGGATTCCCGCGGAGTCGCACGAGGGGCCGATGAAGCAGCTCACCGGCGGCCTCAAGCTGCGCGTGCTGCTCGCCCAGGCGCTCTTCGGCAAGCCCCAGGGCCTGCTGCTCGACGAGCCCACGAACAACCTGGACATCGACTCCATCCGCTGGCTGGAGACCTTCCTCATGGCGTTCGAGGGAGTGCTCATCACCATCAGCCACGACCGGCACTTCCTCAACACCATCTGCACGCACATCGCGGACATCGATTACGAGGCCATCATCCAGTACAACGGTGGCTACGATGACATGGTGAGGCAGAAGGCCCAGCTGCGCACCCGGGTCGAGTCCGAGGTCTCCGAGAAGAAGAAGAAGATCCTCCAGCTGCAGGACTTCGTGGCCCGCTTCCACGCCGGTACGCGCGCCTCGCAGGTGCAGAGCCGCATCAAGCAGATCGACAAGCTGAAGACGGACGATCTGAAGCGCTCGAACATCGCGCGGCCCTTCATCCGCTTCGATCAGAAGCAGGCCAGCGGCAAGCAGACGCTGACGATCGAGGGCATCGCCAAGAGCTACGACGGCCAGAAGGTCATCCAGCCGTACACGGGGCTGGTGTGCAAGGGCGAGAAGATCTGCGTCATCGGCCGCAACGGCGTGGGCAAGTCCACGCTGGTGAAGATGATCGCCGGGCAGCTCGAGCCGGACGCGGGGAAGATCACCCTGGGCCACCAGGCCTCGCTGGGCTACCTGCCGCAGGACCACCACGGCACCATCCGCAAGGGCACCACGGCCTTCGAGTGGCTGCGCGACATCAACACCAAGCTCACCAACGAGGAGATCTCCGGCATCATGGGCCGGATGCTCTTCTCGGGCGAGGAGCGGATGAAGCCCACGGACACGCTGTCCGGAGGTGAGACGGTGCGCCTGCTGTTGTGCAAGCTGATGCTCAACCAGGACAACGTGCTGGTGCTCGACGAGCCCACCAACCACCTGGACCTGGAGTCCATCAGCGCGCTGGCCGAGGGCCTGCAGAAGTACGAGGGCACGGTCATCGTCGTGACGCACGACCAGGAGCTCATCTCCGAGGTGGCCACCCGCATCTGGAGCCTGGACGAGGGCAAGCCCGTCAACGACTTCTCGGGCACCTTCGCCGAGTACACCGAGAAGAACCCGCGCCACGTCGCCCCGCGTCGCTAGGCGCGCCCCTCATCTCCCTTCGGGGAGACACACCCCGAGGCCGGAAGCCGCTGATTCGTCAGGGGTCTCCGGCCTCTGTGTTTTCAGGCCCAGGGGTGGGGGCGGGCATGGCCCTGCTCTTCGTCGTCAGCGGACTGCTCGGGCGCTGGTGGGCGGGGTGTACTGCCTATTCCCTGCAGTGCGCGGCGTGGAGAAACTGCTGCCCGACCACGAGGCCGTACCGCAGCGTGCTGGTGCGGCAGTGCAGCCGGGCGCGGTGTAGTCGAGTCCGCCGTATTTGAGCGCCCTCGGTGTCACGGTCGCCCCACTCCAGTGGCTCCTCCCTCTGTTGTAGTTATTTCCATGGATGCGCTCTCTCAAGTGGTGGATGCGTGCGCGTCTGGATTAAGACGGTGTGCCTCGCCAACAACGAGGCCGCAGCCTGAGACTGGAGGAGCGATGCCCAACGACACTATTCGGATCCTGACGCGACTGAGGGATGACCACGCGATGTCGAACGACCACTTCCGGCAGGTGCATCACTTCAGTGCGAACAACAAATCGACAACCACCATCAACATCCACCTCAGCTATTGCGGCGGGCTTGGCGGGTTCTCGGGGCTCAATAACGTCCGCACCCGAGAGAGGCTACGGATCGTGCTCAAGGAGAAGGGCGTTGGTGCCAACTGGGAGACGGCCATCGCCGCCGCGCTCAAGCGGTATCCGTTGCCCTGATCGGAGTGGGTCAGCTGCCAAGGAGGTTGTGATGCGCGTGCTGCAGACGCTGGTATCAGTAAAAGGATTCCGGAGGCCCGCGAACAATACGCTGCGGTTGCGAGCGTTGGATGCGTTGTTCTCGATCGCAAAGAAGAATGATTGCCCCGTGCTCCTGCTTCCGATGGGCTTCCTGTTCGCGACAGACGAAGCTGACCGGGATTTGCTCTTCGATCGTGTTGCGGATGCGGCGCGCGGGGCGGGGGTGGCGGTCGTCGGTGGAATCGATGTCGGTGCCGCTTCCAAGCGTAAGGTGACCAAAATGGACGTGCTCGCCCGGAGACTTCCGTACTTCGGATTCGTGGTGGCCGGCGATGGTCAACTGCTCGGGCAGTGGCGGCAGACGAGCACGACGAGCGACAACTACGATCCGCGGCAGGCGTTCCCTGGTGACGAGCGCACAGTGCCGATCGCGGGCACCAAGGTGTCGGTGCTGCTCTGCGGCGAAATCTTCAACCCGTACGCGGCGAAGGCTATCGGCAAGATGCGCCCAGCGGCCGTCTTCGCGCCGGGTCACGCCAGAATGGGGATGGGCCTCATCCCTGCCCTCCAACGCATCCACAAGTCGACAATCTGTCCGGTGCTCCATGCCCATCATGTTGCCGGTACCAACAAGACACACGCCATCGCGGCGAACGGACAGCACGTCTCGCGAAGCATCGACACGAATTGGCGATACGAGCCGATGCCCGAGGGGCCCTTCTGGTACGGGTGGAAGGTGAGGAGTCTGTAGTACCGACGCCCGGGGCAAACTCACACCCTCCGGCCGCGCGCCGTGCTGACTGGTCCAACCATTGGGCCAGTTGCTCCCGAGCGCGGCTGGAACCTCCCCCTGACAAGACTTACTTCAATTGGCTTAGCGGAAAGCATCGACGATGTAGGCCGCCGCAGTGGAGCCGTCCAGGATGGCCATTCCGGGCTTCGACTCGGGCCGCTTCCTCATTTGGTCCCGGCTGAGCCGGGCCACCGCGCAGATGGGGAACTTCTCGCTGTCTGGTGGGTGGGCCTCATAGTACCGGATCACGACTTGCGCGCCACTCGTCCAGACCTGCCCGTACAAGCGAGTCGTCGATTCGAGCGTGCCGAACTCGTCCTTCAGGATGCTCTCAATCGGCCCGTCGTAGAGCGTGACCTGCCTCGCATCGAGTTGGTTTGCATCGAGGTCGACCCAGGCGGCATCCCCGACGCGCAGCTTCAGCGCGCGCATCATTCTCTTGGCGTCCTCGGAGCATTCCTGCGGACCTGGAGTACCATCCGGGCGCAGAGCCACACCGCCAGTTGTGGCGCAGCCGGAAGCCATGGCGAGCAGGACGACAGCGCTGAGCAACGATGCTTTGGTCGTGGGCATGAACAGAACCTCTACTGCCGAATCAACGTGTGATCCATCGCTACGGCGACCTGGAGGAGACCATCCCCCCGGAATATCTGCAGGGCGAGATCCGCCAACTGCCCACCCTCCGTTTCGAAGGCGCTCTTGTCCACGACGACCGCGATTTTTCCCGATTGACCGGGAGCGATCTCGGTCCGGTTCATACGAAGCGCGAAGGGTCGAACCGTGTAGTTGGTGAAGTCGCGGGTCAGGTAGGCGCCATCAAACTTCCATGGCCCATCGTGGTAGGTGTTCTTCAGGTGAACCACGACCGCCGCCTTCCCAGGCCCCTCGAAGACCTCGACTCGCATGTCCATGTCCTCGTTGGTCGAGCGCCAGAACCTCTTGCGGCGAAATGGCGTCTTCTTCACCTGCCCGTTCGCGAGAAGCGTCGCGTAGGCATGGTCGACCGAGTTCTCTTCCTTCTTGAAACGCTCGTTCTCCTCGCTCAGTTCGCGCTCTCTCTTGAGAGAGTCATATAGGGACGAGAGCACCGCGTTGTAGCTGTCGGGATCCTTGAACACGTTGACCTGATGATCGATCCACCCCCACTCCTCGCGGCTTGGGCGCTTCACGAGGAACACGAACTCGGTTCCGTCAACGAGCGTGACGAGCAGGGGCACCGCCTCATCGCTGTTGAGATCGCGAATCGGCTCCAGAACCACCTTCTTACCGCCCACGAGCGGGGGCTCGAAACGCCCCTCCCACGCCAAGAGCTTCGTCTTCGTCGGAGCAACCTCTTTCACGAAACGGAGGGTCGTCACCACCTGCCCGGCAACGTAGATGTTGTGCGCCTCCTGACTCGGGTGGTCCGAGACCTTGAGGGTCCGAATCATGATCTTGTCGTCCGGGTCCCTGGCGAGTGCCGCGAAAGCCACGAAGACGAGAAGCAGGCCGCTCCTGGTTATTTGAGAAGTTCGCATGGACTGGCCAACTTAATAGGACGGGTACAGGATTTCCAGTCTGCACGCGCCTCGACTGTGGGAGGCCGATCATCGCCCTTGTTCTGATGCCCAAAATTCGTCAGCGTCGACGCGTCCCGCCGCCGAAGCAGTCCCGAGCGCATCAGGACCCCGCCAGCGCCACCGAGGTAAGCGAAAGCCACCTTCTCCCTACAAAATGAGCTCCAAATTGGAAGACCTCCTGAACTCCCTCGAAGCCGTGGCCGGACAGCACTCCAGCGAACCGGAAGCGGTGACCAACATCGAGACCGCGGCCCTGGCGCTCCATTTCATCCGACGCATCGGCCGGATGACTGACTTCTGGGAGTACGTAAAGGCATTCAACAGCGAAGAAGCATGGCCGAAACCCCTGCGCTCCTTCGGCACCCGGGATGAGGCTCTGGCCTGGCTACGAACCCAGCCGACTCTTCCCTATGAAACAGTGCTGGAGGTCGCAGGCGCTCTCCATACCGTCACACGCATTCGCGACGGCGAGTGGGTCCTCATTCGCTCCCCCACGACCGAGGAACTGGAGGCGATGGAGGAAGCGGAGGAGTGACTCCACCCGGGAAGAGGCCTGGATTTAGGAGACTGCTTCTTGCCCGTCTTCGCCGAGAAACCACCGCCCTAGCGCTCGGGCAATGAGTGGCGTGGGGCCCCTGGCTGCCCCTGACACCCGGGGAGAAGCGCCCAGCCCGGCACCGCCCAGCAAGCGCAGCCGACCACGCAGGGAGCACACCGCTACTGTGCCAGCCGGAGGGGGCGCAAGCGGGATAAATCCAGCGGTTGAGCTTGAGCACGATCCTGCCCCTCCAGGAAAGGTGTCAGGAATTTCAATCCGTGCTCGCCCTCCCCCTCCCGCGCGAGCGTTTCAAAGGACAGAAGCGTCCCCCTGCACTCGCTACGTCCAGGCCGAGTTGGTGGGCGGCTGCTGGCTAGCGCGCGCTGCCCGCCGGGGCCCCGAGGCGCTGCTCATAGGCCTCCAGCGTCCGCCGCCAGGCGGGCCGTGCCTCACAGCGCTCGCGGTAGGCGGAGACCCGGGGGAAGCCGTCGAGCACGCCCGCGTTGCGCACCTCGCGCAGCACCGTGGTCATCAGGATGTCCGCCACGGTGAACGCCTCGCCGGTGAGATACGGACGCTCCCGAAGCCAGTCCTCGAGCGCTGTCAGCGCACGCCCGGCCCACTGCACCAACTCGGGACGCCGCTGCGCGCCGGTGGGATCGGCGGCGCCGAGCAGATCGATCATCACGATCTGGAACAGCGGGGGCTCCAGGGTGTTGAGCGCGGCGAAGCACCAGCGCGTCACCTGGGCGCGGCCTTGGAGATCCGCGGGCATCAATCTGCCCGTCTTCTCCGCCAGGTACAGCAGGATCGCGCCCGTCTCGGTGAGCACGAAGCCGTCGTCCTCGAGCACCGGCACCTGAGAGAAGGGGTTCAGCCGCCGGTACTCCTCGCTCCTGAGTTCCCCCGCGGGATGATCCAGGCCGTGCACCCGGTAGGGCACGCCCAGCTCCTCGAGCGTCCACAGGACGCGCAAATCGCGCGTGAGACCCACTACCTTCGAGTTGACGCGGCCGAAGCCGTGGAGCGTGAGCATTCCAGCATTGTTGATGCCGTGCCCGCGCGCTGTCGAGGAGGTTGGCCGCCTACCGCAAGCGCGGCCGTGAGGCCCGAGCGCAGCGAGGCCTGAAGGGCTGAATAGGACGGATGGGCGCCCTGTGGAGGTCGAGAGAGCACCTGGGCAGTAGGACGCCCCGAATGCACCAGCCACCTCCTGGAAGTCGGGCGCGGCTCCATGCGAACAAGAGCCTTGGGTCTCCAGCAGGTGGGGAGGCCAGCGAGGAGCACGCATGGACGAGGAGAAGAAGTCCGAGGCGAGCGGGGACGAACCGGAGCGGTTGGGGCCGTACCTCCTCCAGGAGCAGGTGCCGCAGACCGATTACACCGAGGGGACTGTCTACCTGGCCACGCACGAGCCGAGCGGGGCCACGGTGCTGTTGCTCAAGCTCGCCAAGAAGGGGGCGGCCACGCTGAAGGACCTGCGGGGGCTCGTCAACGTCTCGGCCTCCCTCGGCTTCATCGCCATGCACGTGGAGCACACCCCCTGGTCCAGGGCCCCCGACAGGCAGTCGGTGGAGTCGGCGGTGTTCACGTTCGAGGGCTTGCACGAGGCGATGCGGCGCATGGCCCATGCCGTCTCCGACACCCGCGAGCCCCGCCCCCGCTGGCACCTGGGGCTGGCGCTGGTGAGCGCCGCCGCGGTGGGCGCCCTGCTCTTCGCGCTGGTGCGTCCGGCCCTTGTGTCCCAACCGCCCAGCGGCCCAGAGCCCATGGCGAGAACAGCGCCAGCACCCGTGAGCGATGAAGTGCCGACGGCCGCCGAGAAGCCGGATCCGCTCGCCAGTGGTTGGCTCGCGGACGGCACTCCCCCGAAGCAATCCCTGCTCGCCCTCCCCCTGCCGCGCGAGCCCTTCAAAGGGCAGAAGCGCCCTCCCTGCACTCGCTACGTCCAGGTCGAGCTGGTGGGCGGATGCTGGATGCCCCACAGGCTCAAGGCGCCGTGCCCGGGAGACCTCTACGAGCACAAGGGGGAGTGCTATGCGCCCGTCTTCGCCGCGAAGCCGCCGCCCCAGTCACTCGGGCAGTAAGTGGCGCGGAGCCCCTGGCTCCCGGCACCCGGGTTCGCTCGTCCTCACCGTCCCTCCGAGCCTCGGCCGTGCATTCTGATTCGCGGGTGTTCGCCGGCTTCGCTTGTAGACGTCTACAAGCAACATGCGTGAATGTGGGACAAAACACGACACCGCTTGTAGACGTCTACAAGCGGAGCCGGTTCCAGCCGTTGAAATGAACTCAGCCTCCAGCGCGCGGGGGCTCGTGAAACCGCCCGCGCAGGGGGCTGGGCCTCTTGCGCGGTCCCGTCCTCACTTCAGCAGCGGAGCCAGCGCGGGCCAGACGTGGTCGCGCAGCTTGGGCTGCACGGCGGCGACGGGGTGGATGTTGTCGGCCTGGAAGGCGCCGCGGTCCATCGCGATGGGCTCCAGCAGGAACGGGAGCAGGGCCACCTGGTGCGCCTCGGCCACCGTGCGGTAGTTGGCCACGAAGCCCTCCGTGTAGGCCTTCCCCAGGTTGGGCGGCATGCGCATGCCCACCAGCAGCACCCGGGCCCCGGAGGCCTTGGCCGCGCTCACCATCTTCTCCAGGTTGGCCCGGGTCTGCTTGAGCGGCAGGCCCCTCAAACCGTCGTTGCCCCCCAGGGCGATGACCACCACCCGCGGCCGGTTGCGCGTGAGTTCTCCTGCTATCCGCGCGGCGCCCCCCGCGGTGGTTTCACCACTGACGCTGGCATTCACCACCCGCCATCCCGGCGTCTGCCGGGCCATGCGCTCGGCCGTCAGCGCCACCCAGCCCTCCTCCGGCGCGAGCCCGTAGGCGGCGGACAGCGAGTCCCCCATCACCAGCACCGTGCGCACGGGCTCGGCGGCCACGGCCGGCTCCGCCAGAGTGGCCAGCGACACGGCCAGTGTCAGCACCAGGTAGCCGAGCACCCCGGAGGTCCGGGCGCGCTCCCTCATGTATTCTTGGCTCATCCGCTGCAACTCCTCCGGGTCCGCGTTACAAGCCTGCTCCGCGAGCAGCCACTCCCCTGACGAAGAACCAATATGCCCCACAACATCGCGATGCACACCCAAGTCCAAACCGACCCCCACCGGATGGCCCTCCAGGTGTCGGAGCTGGGCAAGCGGGTGGCACTGCCGTCCGGAGCGCTCACCATCCTCGAGGGGGTGGGCTTCTCCGTCGCCCATGGCGACACCGTGGCCATCGTCGGGGCCTCCGGCTCGGGAAAGAGCACGCTGCTGTCGCTGATGGCCGGGCTGGACACGCCCAGCAGCGGAAGCGTGCTGTTGGATGGCGAGCCGCTGTCCGCCCTGGACGAGGACGGCCGGGCGCGCGTGCGCGGCGAGAAGGTGGGCTTCGTCTTCCAGAGCTTCCAGCTGCTGCCCTCGCTGACGGCGCTGGAGAACGTGATGCTCCCGCTCGAGCTGCGCGGAGACGCGGACGTGGAGACGCCCGCCCGGGCCATCCTCGGCAAGGTGGGGCTGGGTGAGCGGCTCGGCCACTACCCGCGCCAGCTGTCGGGCGGAGAGCAGCAGCGCGTCGCCCTGGCGCGCGCCTTCGTCACCCGGCCGGCGGTGCTCTTCGCCGACGAGCCCACCGGCAACCTCGACACCACCACCGGCCAGTCCATCGTCGAGCTGCTGTTCTCGCTCAACGCGGATGCGGGGACCACCCTGGTGCTCGTCACCCATGACGAGCACCTCGCGGCGCGCTGCGGACGGCGGCTGCGGCTCGACGGCGGCCGGCTGGTGGCCGAGCAGAGGCAGTCGTCATGAGACTGCTCGGAATGGCCTGGCGCCAATTGCGCCGTGACTTCGCCGCGGGCGACCTCCACATCCTCCTCTCCGCACTGGTGCTCGCGGTGCTGGCGGTGACGGCCATTGGCTTCGTCACCGACCGCGCCGAGCGCGCGCTCGCCATCGAGGCCAACCGTCTGCTCGGTGGTGACGCGGTGGTGCTCGGCGACACCCCCATCGACGGGGTGGTGCGCGAGGCGGCGGGGGCGTCCGGGCTGCGGAGCACCGAGACGCAGGAGCTGTCCAGCATGGTCCGGGTCGGCGACGCGGACGATGAGCGGCTCAAGCTCGGAGATCTCCGGGCACTCGGAGAGGGCTTCCCCCTGCGGGGCCGCTTCCGCGTCATGGAGGCGGAGGGCGGCCCCGAGCGCGACGCCGCGGGCATCCCCGAGCGGGGCAGCGTGTGGATGAGCCGCGCCGGCGCGGACGCGCTGGACGCCAGACTGGGGGACATGATTGGCGTCGGCGAGTCGCAGCTGCGGCTCGCCGCCCTGGTGGTGCAGGAGCCGGACGCGGCGCTCGACTACTTCAACATCGCGCCCCGGGTGTTCCTCAACCTCGCCGACCTGCCCGCGACGGGGCTGGTGCAGGAGGGCAGCCGGATGCGCTACCGCCTGGTGGTCGCCGGAGAGTCGACCGCGGTGGAGCGCTTCGTGCGCACCGCGCGAGAGGGGCTCGCGCGCGGCCAGCGCCTGGAGACGGTGAAGGAAGCGCGTCCGGAGATGCGCTCCGCGCTCGACCGTGCGGGCCGCTTCTTGAGCCTCGCGGCGCTGGTGTCGGTGGTGCTGGCGGCGGTGGCCGTGGCCATGGCCGCGCGCCGGCACAGCGAGCGGCACCTGTCGGGCACGGCGGTGATGCGGTGTCTGGGCGCGAGCCAGCGCACGCTGGTGGGCACCTACGGGGGCGAGCTGCTCCTCCTCGGGCTCATCGCGAGTTCCATCGGCGTCCTGCTCGCCTTCCTCCTGCAGTGGCTGGTGGGCCGATGGCTCTCCGAGGCGCTGAAGCTGTCCATCCCAGCGGCCGGCTGGGTGCCGGCGGTGCAGGGGTATGGGGTGGGCCTGGTGGTGCTGCTGACCTTCGGGGCACCGCCCATCCTCGCGCTGCGGCGGGTGCCGGCGCTGCGCGTGTTGCGGAGGGATCTCGACAGCACCGAGCCGAGCGCCTGGCTGGTGGGGTTCGCGGGCGTGGCGGGGCTGGCCGCGCTGCTGTGGTGGAAGGCCGGCTCGGCGGGGCTGGCGTCCTGGATGCTCCTCGGCATCATCGCCACGCTGGGGGTGCTGGCCGCACTGGCGTGGGGGCTCATCGCCCTCGTGCGGCGGCTGCGCTCGCGGCTGCGCGGAAGCCTGCGCTATGGGCTGGCCAATGTGAGCCGACGCGCGGCCACCAGCATCGCGCAGGTGTCGGCGCTCGGCCTGGGGCTGATGGCGCTGCTGCTGCTCACCTTCGTGCGCACCGACCTGCTCGACCGCTGGCAGGTGTCGCTCGCCAAGGAGGCTCCCAACCGCTTCATCGTCAACGTGCAGGAGGACCAGATAGAGCCGGTGCGTGCGTTCATGGCCGAGCAGGGGTTGCCCGCTCCGGACCTCTTCCCCATGGTGCGCGGCCGCCTGGTGGCTCACAACGGTGAGCCGGTGAAGGCGGCGCCCGACGCGGAGGTCGCCGGCTCCGAGGAGGAGCGTCGCAGGCAGCGGCGCAGCGACCGCGAGTACAACCTCTCCACCGCGGACACGCTCCGCGACGACAACCGCGTCACCGCGGGCGCTTTCTGGAGCCAGCAGCGCCCGGAAAAGCCGGAGCTGTCGGTGGAGGAGGGCTTCGCCACCTCGATGGGCTGGAAGCTCGGGGACCGCGTGGCCTTCGATATCGCGGGCCAGCGGCTCGAGGCCACCGTCACCAGCCTGCGCAAGGTGGAGTGGGAGAGCTTCCGGCCGAACTTCATCGTGTTGGTGTCTCCGGGCGCACTCGTGGGCTATGCGGCCAGCTACATCACCGCGGTGCGCGTGCCCACCGAGCGCACGCGCTTCACCGCGGAGCTGGTGGCCCGCTTTCCCAACCTCTCGGTGGTGGATATCGACGCGCTGCTCAAGCAGGTGCGCGGCACCGCGGACCAGGTCTCCACCGTGGTGGAGGTGGTCTTCTACTTCTCGCTGCTCGCGGGCCTGCTCGTGTTGATGGCCGCGGTCAGCGCCAGCCAGGACGAGCGGCTGCTGGAGGGAGGAGTGATGCGGGTGCTGGGCGGCAGCCGCCGGCAGCTGCGGCTCGCGCAGGCCTCGGAGTTCGCGGCCATTGGCCTGCTGTCGGGCCTCACCGCGGCGTGCGCCGCCTCCGTCCTGGCCGGGGTCATCGCCACGCAGGTGTTCAGCCTGCCGTGGCAGGCGGACTGGCGGCTGGTGGTGGTGGGTGGCGGGCTGGGGGTGCTGGCGGCGGTGAGCGCGGGGATGTTCGCCACCCGGCGAGTGCTGGATGCGCCGCCCTCGGTGACGCTGCGGGAGCTGTAGGGCTGAGATGGAGCGCTGGATGAACCCTCTGGATTGGAACGGTCCGCAGTTCCTCGTGGCCTATGCGGTCTTCCTCGTGGTGGCGTGCCTGCTGGCGCTGCTCTGGAAGCACCTGCTCAATCAGCCGTCGCGGACTCCGGAGCCCCATGAGCTGGACCTGGGTGCCTACGAGGTGGCCGTGCTCGACGGCGTGGACACCGCGGTGAAGGCGGCGGTGTTGGCGCTCGTGCACGGCCGGTCGTTGCGCTTCGAGGAAGGCAAGCTCTCCGCGGCCACGCCACCGCCCGAGAAGGCCTCGCGCCTGGAGCGCGCCATCCATGCCGCGGTGTCCGAGGGGCTGGGCTCGCTCCCCGAGTTGCGCGAGGCCGCGGAGGATGAGCTGGATCGGCTGGAGGAGTCACTCGAGCGCCGGGGTTTCCTCCTCACGCCCGAGCAGAGCTCCCAGGTGCACAACCTCCCCCGCCTGCTCTTCGGCGTGGCGCTGGGCGTGGGGGTGCTGAAGCTCATGGTGGGTGTGGCCCGAGACAAGCCGGTGGGCTTCCTCGTCCTGGAGCTCCTCGTGGGCACGGTGCTCGGCCTGACCGTGCTGGGAGGCACCCGCCGTCGCACCCGCCGGGGCAACGAGGCGCTGGAGCTGCTCCGGGTGCGGCACGCGCCCCTGCGCACGACGGCCTCCACCGGGGGCACGGGCCAGATGCTGAACTCCGGCAACCTGGTGCTGGCCACGGGCCTCTTCGGCCTGGGCTCGCTAGCGCTCATGGACGTCCACCCCCTGCGCTCCTACCTCATGCCCATGGGCAGCATGGGGAGCGGTGGGGGCGGTGGCTCCAGCGGCAGCAGTTGCTCGGGTGGCAGCAGCTGCTCGGGTGGCAGCAGCTGTGGAGGAGGCGGAGGCTGCGGAGGCTGTGGAGGCGGGGATTGAAGCGCCTGGCGGGCGTGGGCGTCGGGTGGCGGCGGCAGCTCGCGCACACCCTCGACACGATGGAGGGGTTGGGCTTCGTGGAGGTGCTGGCCGAGCACCTGGACGCCCGGGGCCCCCTGCCCGAGCCGCTCGTCCGGCTGCGCGAGCGTGGGGTGCCGGTGGTGCTGCACGCGGTCTCGCTGGGCCTGGGCAGCGCCGAGCCTCCGTCCCCGGAGCGCCTGACGTGGCTGGCGCGGCTGGCCGAGCGGCTGGACGCGGTGTGCGTGAGCGAGCACCTGGCCTTCGTGCGCGCGGGGGGCGTGGAGTCCGGACACCTGTTGCCCCTCCAGCGGGGTGAGGACGCCCTGGAGGTGCTGGCGGAGAACGTGCGCGCGGCCGAGGCGGCGCTGCCCGTTCCCCTGGCGCTGGAGAACGTGGCGAGCCTCTTCGAGTGGCCCCAGCCCTCGTTCTCCGAGGCCCGGCTGCTCTCGGGCGTGCTGGAGCGCACGGGAGCGTGGGTGCTCCTGGACGTGGCCAACCTGTACGCCAACGGCCTCAACCTCGGCACGGACACGCGGGCGGTGCTGGAGGCGGTGCCGCGCGAGCGCCTGGCCTACGTGCACGTGGCGGGCGGGGTGAAGCACGGCGGGCTGTACCACGACACCCATGCGCACCCGGTGTCCACGGGGGCCCTGATGCTGCTGGAGGAGCTCGTCGCGCGCCTGGGCCCCGTGCCCGCGCTGCTGGAGCGCGATGACGCCTTCCCCCCGCCGGACGTCCTCGTCGCCGAGCTCGACGCCATGCGGGTGGCACTGGCGCGGGGCGTGGCGCGCCGGGAGGCCGCGTGAGCGCCCGCGAGGCCCTGGCGCGGGCCCAGGCCGAGCTGGTGCGCGCCCTGAGTGACGGAGGCCCGGTGCCCGCCGGCTTCGATCCCGAGCGGGTGCGGGCCGCGGCCGAGTCGCTCCTGTCCAAGCGCCGCGCGCAGGTGCGGCGCGTCTGGCCCGCGCTGGTGGCGGTGCTCGGGCCGGGGTTCTCCGAGGTCTTCACCGCCTGGGCCCGGGACAACCCCTGGCGGGGCCTGGAGCCCCACCCGCTGGTGGAGGGCCGCCGCTTCGCCGAGGCCCTGCGCGCCGCGGGCCGCCTTCCCCCCGAGGCCGAGGACGAGTTGCTCGGCTTCGACCTGCGCTGGCGGCTCACCGCCGAGGGAGGAGTGGCCGCGCGCCGGGGACTGTCCTGGAAGGTGGGCCGGGTAGGCAACCCCCGACGCTGGGTGCTCGCGGTGCGGCTGCCCGGAGGCCGCGTGCGGCGCTGGTGGCTGCCCTCGACTGATTGACCACGAGGAGTGTGCAGTGGCCGCGAAAGCCTCTCGTAAAAAAACCACGAAGCGCGGTGCCTCCACGCCCGAGGACGTCGAGACTGCAGGTCATCCTGCACCTGGGGGCGAAAACACGAGACACCGCGACCTCGGGCATCGCGGTCTCCGACCCGGAATCGTTGCTCGAGTGGCTTGCCAAGGACCGGGCGTCGGCGAGGTTTCTCGATTTGAAAGACATTGACGCAAGACGATCCGCCTTCGCGAAGGTCATCCGCGAGTGGCTCAAGCATGTCTAGGCTGGTTCAGGCCGCCTCGAAGGCTCGGGGCACGTCGAGCCGCAGCTGCCGGTCCTCGACAACGAACGGCTCACATGGGTGGCCGTGCGTGTCGCGGAAGGACAGGTGGAAGCGCAGCACCTTTCGCGCCTCGCCGTGGGTGCTGTAGTCCGTCCCGCTCCGCCACGCATGGAGGTAGAGGGCATAGAGGCCCTCCCCCACCTTCTCCAGCGAAGGGTGTCCCGGGCCATTCCACGCCCCGCCCAGCGCCGGGCTCTCGCTGTCCATCAACAGCCGCTCGTCTCGAACCTGCCCGTGCAGCACGTCATCGAGCTTGCCCACGTAGGTGTGGTACTCGTGGTTGCCGAAGAAGCCGGCGCTGTAGATGACGTGGAGCTGGCCGTTCTCCCGGACGAAGAACTGCCCCTCGACGAGCCCGCCATGCTGGGGCCCATCGCTGAGGATGACGTTGGGCGCGCCGACGAAGTCGAGCACCCCATCCGGCCCGAGGGTGAACTCCCGCGCGACCAGCGGCGTCGGCACGGCGCGCCACTGGCCCGTGGTCTCATCCACCCAGCGCAGCGCGTTGCCATCCACCTTGACCACCAGGGCCTGGCGCTTGCGTCCGGAGCCGTCCTCGATACGCACCACGGTCCCGTCGATGGTGCCCAGCATCGGGTTGTCCCCCGCGTCCCCTCCCGGGTAGTCCGGAACGAGCTCCTTCACGCGCGGGTTGACGTCCAGGGGCCCGTGGTCCGTCCAGGGACCCTCGATGGAGCGGCTCGTGGCGTAGGCGCTCCGCAGCACGCCCTGCCGGTCACGCGCGGTGTAGACGAGGACCAGCCACTCGCCGAGCTCGAAGACCTCCGGCGCCCAGCGCGCGAGCAGGAGATCATCGGGCAGCCCCGGCTCGTTGGGCACCGGCTCGCCCTGGTTCCACCACTCCGGCAATTGCCCCTCGGGGAACAGGGCCAGGTGTTGGCCGTCCTTCAAGGCGGCCTCGAACCGAGCCCGGGTCTCGCTCCACCGATAGAGCGGGAAGGCATGGGGAAGGTTGTTCGACGTGGCGATGAGCCACAGCCCTTGCGTTCGCGCTCCGTCCGGGCTCGTGGCCGACAGCCGTAGGGCGAACGGGTCCGGCATGTTCTCGGAGAGGAGCGCCTCGGGAACCCAGGCCGGTCGAGCGAGGAGCTCGCCCAGTGTCGCGCCCCTTGAGGAAGTGTTGAACTCGAAGGGTGCGGACGGGGCCGACGCGAGCGCGTTGTGCGCCACGCGCTCCTCGGACGGGGTCAGCGGGGGAGCAACAGGGAGAGAAGCGGACGTCTGCTCGAATTGATCGGACATGGGGTCCAGGGCAGAGGTGACGAGCCCGGAAACCAGGCAGGCCACTGGCCCTATTCCGTCCGCGGCCCTGACAGGGCGAGGGCGTGTGCACCCCTGGAGGGCGAGCGGCCATGCACGCCGGTGTCAGCGCGCGCTCGGCCGTGCCGCGCCCTTGCGCGCCGGGGGCCGCTCCGCGCCGACCACGTGGAGCCGGACGACGTAGGCACGGCCAGGCGGCGCTCGAACGGACTGCGCACGAAGCCAAGCACCTTCAGGCCCAGCGGCGCGAAGAGGTCGTCCGGCTCGCGCACGTCGCGGTAGATGACCGAGGTGCCCGAGCGCGTCTCCAACTCGACCCGCCGCTCGAGCGGGTACTCGAGTGTGTCCTCGGAAGGCGAAGCCCAGTTGCAACCGCGGCACGGAGTTGCTGGCTACCGGTTGAACCGGCGCAGCAGGAGGACGCCCAGTCCGAAGCCGGAGGCCCAGGTGGCCGCCGCTCCCAGTGGCGTCATCCGGGCCGGCTCGGGCCGCGGCGGAAGCTGGGGACTCAGGCGCTCCTCCAACTCCTTCTGATCCTTCTCCCGCTTCTGGCCCTTGGTCATGGGAGGGCCACCCTTGCCCGGCCGCTTCTCGCCCGGGGCCTTGCCCTCTGGCGACTTGTGCTCGAGCACGGCGTTGATCTCCGCTCCCAGCAGGATGACCTGCGAGGAGATCCACATCCACAGCAGCATCACGATGACGCCGCCGAGCGCGCCGTAGTTCGCGTCGTAGCTGCCGAAGTTGCGCACGTACACCGAGAAGCCCCAGGACGCGACCAGCCAGACGATGACGCCCACCACCGAGCCAGGCGAGATGAACTTGAACGACTGCTTCACGTCCGGGAGGAAGTAGTAGATGAGCGCCCACACCAGCATCATCAGGACGCCAGCGAAGGGCAGGCGCAGCCACATGACCACGGTGCCGAGCGGCTCGCCCAGCCGGTGCGCGATGGCTGGCATGGCCACCATGGCCAGGGAGGCGATGATGGAGAGCACGGCGCCGCCCAGCGTCACCAGGATGGCGATGCCACGCACCTTCCAGAAGGGCCGGGACTCCTCCACGTCATAGACGGTGTTGAGCGCGTCCATCAGCGCCACCACGCCGCCCGAGGCCGCCCACACCGCGCCCAACGCACCGACCGTCAGCAGCCCCACGTTGTCGCCCGCCGCCAGGTCCTTCAGGCGCTGGCCGATGATCTGCGTCACCGCCTCCGGCGCCACCCGCCCCATCTCCTGGATGAGCACCTCGGCCTGCGCCGGATCGATGATCACGCTCGCGAGCGCCACGAGGAACAGGAGGAAGGGGAACACCGCCAGCACGGCGAAGAACGTCACCGCTCCGGCCACGTTGCTCACGTTGTCGGCCTTGTACTCGTTCTTCAACTCGGTGAAGAACTCCTTCCAGCTCATCCCCTTGCCTGGGAGTACCATCACGCCTCCTTGCTGGTGACATGCCAAGGATGCGCACTCCGTGCGTCTACCTCAGCCCGGAACATTCCACGGGCCCACGCTCGCCTGTCTACCCCCCGAGCCTCTGGAGGAGCGGTTACGGGTTCGTCACTGGAGGGGGTGGCGGACGGCGGCGCGGTCGAGGAAGCCGAGCAGGGGTGACCACACCTCGTAGGGGGCGCGCTCGCCGATGACGACGTCCACGTGGCCGTAGTCCACCGCGAGCCCCTCGGTGGTGCCCAGCAGCCGCCACGCCTTGGGGCCGCCCAGCGCGAGGTAGCCGTCCCGCACCGCGCTCACGGGGGCCACCTGGTCCCCCTCCCCCGCCATCACCAGCACCGGCACGCGCACGTGCGCGAGGCCCGCGCGGTAGTCCCGGCTCCCGTCCGAGCTGGTGAAGCGCCCGGTGTGCACCATGTGGATGAGATCCCTCACCACGCCCCCGGAGAGCTCGCCGAAGACACAGGACGCGAAGCGTCGCCACCGCTCGCGCGGCGTGTTGCGCGCGTCCAGGGCGATGCGCTCCACCGGGTTGCCGCGCAGGTACGCCTGCACCGGCGCCGTCAGCGAGGACAGGAAGCCCATGTCGAGCGTGTCCTCGCGCGAGACGAAGCGATCCCCCACCTTCGCGAGCGTCTTGAGCCAGGGCCCGGCGCGATCCATCCGCGTGGGTCCGGCCAGGGCCACCGCCGCGCCGATGCCCTCTCCGTCCTCGGCGAGGTAGGCGTAGAGGAGCAGCGCCCCCAGGCTGTAGGCGACGACGTCCACCTCGTCCTCGCCGGTGTGCTGGCGCACGGTGCGCAGGGCCGCGCGGAAGTCCTCGCGCCACAGGGTGTCGAAGCCATAGCCCGAGGGACGCCCCGCGGCCGCGTTCGCATGGTCCGACGCGCCGGTGCCTCGCAGCGCCACCGTCCACACCTCGCGTCCGTGGTCCGCTAGCCAGAAGGCGAGGCTGTGATCCGGATCCAGCACCAGGCTCACGTCGCCGGAGGCCAGCCCCGGGATGAGCAGCACGGGACGCCCGCGCACGGGCCCCTCGGCGGGGATGCGCCGCATCGCCAGACCCCAGCCGTCCTCCGTCTGGATGCGCAGGGACTGGGCCCTGGCGTTGACCCGGGCACTGGACGTCGAGACACAGCCCGTGGCGAGCAGGGCGAAGAGCAACACCACGGGTGCGAGTGGAAGCGAGCGGGACATCGCTAGCCCGTGTAGTCAGGCAGCACCGGCGCGTCCTTCAGGCGCGGGGCGGCCGAGTCCTTGGGCGAGAGCAGCGGCGACTTCACCGGCCAGGGGATGCCCAGGTCCGGGTCGTTCCAGGCGATGCCGTGCTCGGTCGCGGGCGAGTAGAAGTCGGTGCACTTGTAATGGAAGTCCGCGCTCTCGGAGAGGACGCAGAAGCCGTGCGCGAAGCCCGCGGGCACCCAGAGCTGACGCCGGTTGTCCGCGCTCAGCTCCACGCCCACCCACTTGCCGAACGTCGGCGAGCCGCGGCGGATGTCCACCGCCACGTCGTAGACGGCGCCGGCGAACACCTGCACCAGCTTGCCCTGCGCCTGGGGCTGCTGGAAGTGCAGCCCGCGCAGAATCCCCTTCGCCGAGCGCGAGAAGTTGTCCTGCACGAAGGGGCCCGGGAGGCCCGCATCGGCGTAGCGCTTCGCATGGAACAGCTCCATGAAGAAGCCGCGATCGTCGCCGAAGCGCTTGGGCTCGAGCAGGAGGACGCCGGGCAGCTCCGTCTCGGAGATCTTCACCCGCGCGCTCCCCTGTTCTCGATGAGGTCGAGCAGGTAGCGCCCGTACTCGTTCTTGCGCATGGGGTGCGCCAGCTCGGCCAACTGGGCGGCGTCGATGTAGCCCATGCGGTAGGCGATCTCCTCGGGGCACGCCACCTTGAGGCCCTGGCGGTGCTCGATGATCTGGATGAAGTTGGAGGCCTCCATGAGCGACTCATGGGTGCCGGTGTCCAGCCACGCGTAGCCACGGCCCATCAGCTCCACCTGGAGCTGCTTCCGGCCCAGGTAGATGCTGTTGACGTCGGTGATCTCCAGCTCGCCGCGCTTGGAGGGCTTGAGGTGCTTCGCGATGTCCAGGACCTGGTTGTCGTAGAAGTACAGGCCCGTCACCGCGTAGTGGGACTTGGGGTGGGCCGGCTTCTCCTCGAGGCTCAGCGCGCGGCCCTGCGCGTCCAGCTCCACCACGCCGTAGCGCTCCGGATCCTTCACGTGGTAGCCGAAGACGGTGGCGCCCGACTCCCGCTTCGCCGAGCGCTGCACCAGCTCGCTCAAGCCGTGGCCGTAGAAGATGTTGTCGCCGAGGATGAGGGAGACGGGGTCCTTGCCCACGAACTCGCGGCCGATGATGAAGGCCTGCGCGAGCCCGTCCGGGCTGGGCTGCACCGCGTACTGGAAGTTCACGCCCCACTGCTTGCCGCTGCCGAGCAGCTCCTCGAAGCGCGGCAGGTCCGTGGGGGTGGAGATGATGAGGATGTCCCGGATGCCCGCCAGCATCAGCGTGGTGACCGGGTAGTAGATCATCGGCTTGTCGTAGACGGGCAGCAGCTGCTTGCTGACGACGCGCGTCAGCGGGTACAGGCGCGTGCCGGAGCCGCCAGCGAGAACGATTCCCTTCACGACTTCTTCTCCTCGGTGCCGCGCCCGGCCTTCCAGGCGGCATGAAAACGGGTCAGGGACTCGGCGAGGTTCAGGGGCTGGGCGCGCAACTGGGCGCGTGCCTTGTCCACCTTCAACCCGCTGCGCAGCGGGCGCGGACTGGCCAGCTTCATGTCCGCCATTCGCACGGGGGTGATGAGGCCCGGGTCGAACCCGAACACCTCGCACAGCGCGCGACCGAAGCGGACGCGATCCACCACCTCGGCGCCGCAGGTGTTCCAGATGCCACCCAGCTTGCGCTCGCCCAGCTCCGCCACCATGGCGGCCACGCTGTCGGCGAAGCTCGCGGAGACGAACTGGTCCTCGAAGAGGTTCACCCGCTGGCCCTTCTCCAGCGCGCCCACCAGCCACGCGCCGAAGTTGGCCCGGCCCGCCGCGGGCCAGCCGTACACCACCGCGGTGCGCGCGATGGCGCAGCCGGGCACGAAGGTCCGCGCCACCTGCTCGGCCATGTGCTTGGTGATGGCGTAGACGCCGCGCGGGTTGGGCAGTGCCTGCTCGTCGTACGGGCCGTGCTCGCCGTCGAAGACGTAGTCGGTGGACACGTGCACCAGGTGCGCGCCCAGCTTGCGCGCGCTCCGCGCCACCGCCGCCGTGGCGTTGACGTTGGCCGCGTACGCCAGCTCCGGATCCCTCTCGCAGGCGTCCACCTCGGTCATCGAGGCGGGATGGATGATGACCTCGGGGGCGATGGACTCGATGGCGGCGGCCACGTCCTGCTCGCGCGTGAGCTCGCACGCCACATAGTGGTACGCCTCCTCCGTGCGCTGGGGGCCGCGTCCCAGCCCCACCACCTGGTGCCCGCCCTTCTCCAGCAGCGCGCACACCCGGCTGCCCACCAACCCGTTGGAACCCGTGACGAGGAATCGCATGGTGGCCTCTCCGTTCAGCCGTTGAGGCGGGTGCGGTACTGCGACTCGAAATACTGGCGGTAGGCGCCGCTCATCACCCGCTCCCACCAGGCGGCGTTGTCCACGTACCAGCGCACCGTCTCCTGGAGGCCCTGCTCGAAGGTGTGCGCGGGCGTCCAGCCCAGCTCCGTGCGGATCTTCGTCGGGTCGATGGCGTAGCGCCGATCATGCCCCGGGCGATCCTTCACGAACTTGATGAGGGACTCGGGCTTGCCGAGCAGGCCGAGGATCGCCTTGACGATCTCGATGTTCTTGCGCTCGGAGTTGCCGCCGATGTTGTAGACCTGCCCGGCCTTGCCCTGCTCCAGCGTGGTGAGCAGCGCCGAGCAGTGGTCCTCCACGTGGAGCCAGTCGCGCACGTTGGCGCCGTCGCCGTAGACGGGCAGCGGCTTGTCGTGCAGGGCGTTGACCACCATGAGGGGGATGAGCTTCTCGGGGAACTGGTAGCGGCCGTAGTTGTTCGAGCAGCGCGTCACCACCACGTCCATGCCGAAGGTGTGGTGCCAGGCCAGCGCGAGCAGATCCGAGCTCGTCTTGGAGGCCGAGTACGGGCTGGAGGGCTGAAGCGGCGAGGTCTCGGTGAAGTAGCCCGTGGGGCCGAGCGAGCCGTACACCTCGTCCGTGGAGACCATCAGGAAGCGCTTGATGCCGCGCACGCGGCTGGCCTCCAGGAGTTGCTGGGTGCCCAGCACGTTGGCCTGGATGAAGGCCTCGGGGCCCAGGATGGAGCGGTCCACGTGGCTCTCGGCCGCCAGGTGCATCACCGCGTCGATGCGGTGCACGCCCAGCAGGTGCTCGACGAACTCCCGGTTGGCCACATCCCCGCGCACGAAGACGTGCTTCGGATCACCCTCGAGATCCTTGAGGTTCTCCAGGTTGCCCGCGTACGTGAGCTTGTCCAGGTTGATGAGCGTCCAGTCCGGCCTCACCCGACGCAGGTATTTGACCAGATTGGAGCCGATGAAACCGCAGCCCCCGGTGACCAGCACGTTCATGACGACACGCTCGACGAGATTGGGACGGAAAGCGGCGTGACTAATGGATGAGCGCTCACGCCGTCAATGGTGACCTTGTGTAACAAGCGTCGCGGGGGTAGAGGCTAAGGGCATCGTGAGCATCCTGAGAAGCAAGCGGCCCGCCGGGCCATCGGCGGCACGAGCGGTCCACCAATTCCTGCCACGGCTGGCCTGGGGAGACGCGGTGGGCAACCAGGCCCGCTACCTGCGCGAGCTTCTGCGGAACTGGGGTTACGCCTCGGAGATCTACGCCGAGCAGTGGGACGAGGAGTGCCGCGAGCAGGTGCGCCCGGCGCGGGACTACCCCCGGGAGGCGGATGCGGACAGCGCCCTGCTCATCCACCACAGCTTCGAATCGAGACTGGTGCCGCTGCTGGCCCGCTCGCCCGGCCGCAAGGCGCTCGTGTACCACAACGTCACCCCGGCCCGGCTCTTCGAGGGCTTCGAGCGCAAGGTGGCCGAGGCATGCACCGCGGCACGCGAGGAGCTGCTCGCCCTGCGCCCCCTGGTGGAGTGCGCGTATGCGTACTCGGGCTTCAGCGCCGAGGAGCTGGTGGCCGCGGGCCTTCCCCACGTGGCCGTGCTGCCCTTCGCGATGGATTGGCACGCCTTCGACGCGCCGCCGGATCCGGTACTGCGCGCCGAGTTGGAGGACGGGTGCGCCAACGTCCTCTTCGTGGGCAGGGCCGTGCCGCACAAGCGCGTGGACGACGTGCTGCGCGCCTTCACCGCCTACCAACGGCTGTACCAGCCGCGCAGTCGGCTCGTCGTGGCCGGCTACCTCAACCGCGAGACGCCCTACGGCGGCTACCTCCACGGGCTGCGGGACGCGCTCGGCCCCGAGCGCGTCCTCTTCCTCGGACGGGTGAGCGCCGCCCAGCTCTCCGCGTGCTTCGCCACCGCCACGGCCTACCTCTCCATGAGCCGGCACGAGGGCTTCGGCGTCCCGCTGCTGGAGGCCATGCACCGGGGCGTGCCCGTGGTGGCCTATGGCGCCGCCGCCGTGCCCGAGACGATGGGGGGCGCGGGGCTCACCACGTTCTCCCGGGACGCCGTGGAAGTGGCCGGGCTGCTGGCGGTGGTGGAGCGCCACGCGGAGCTGCGCGGGCAGGTGCTGGACGCGCAACGCGCGAGGCTGGCCGCGCTCGGGCAGGACGCGGTGGCCACGCGGTGGAAGCAGACGCTGCGTCCGTTCCTCGAGGGCACGCTCGAGGCGCCCCCGGCCTCGGCTTCCCCGGTACCGGTGGATCTGATCTGCCCCGCCCTGGGGCCCCGGCCCGACTCGGACATGGCCCGGCTCGCCTCGCGCGTGGCCGAGAAGCTCGGACGTGCCCGCGTGCTGACGCTCCGCCCCGGGGTGCCCTCGCCCCGCGCGGAGCCCGAGGTGGAGCGCCACGGAGGCATCGAGACGTGGCGCTTCACCCCGGACGAGCCGCTCTCCCGTGAGCCCTCCGCGCCGCTGCCGGGTGCCTCCTCGCTGGAGACGGCCGTGGTGGGCTCGGCGGCGGTGCCGGTGCTGCTGGGCGTGGAGACGGCGAGCGCCCGTGAGCTGCTCGCCCGCGTCCCCTCGCGTGTCTGGGGCGTGGGGGACCCCACCCTGCCCGACGCCTCTCGGGCCGAGGCCCGACGGCGGCTCGGCACCCGTCTGTTGGAGCTGGCGCCCTCCTCCCCCGACACCACCGCGACCCGGCTCGCCGAGTTGCTCTCCCGCACCGGAGAAGCCCATGCACGCTGAAGACCTGCTCACCACCTCGCCCACCGCGGAGGCCGTGGCCGCGGAGGTGGCCCGGCTGCCCCCGCCTCCCCCCGAGACGCTGGAGGCGCTGCGCCGCAAGCTGGAGTCCTCCGAGCACGCTCCCGTCGAGCGCGAGTGGCCTCCCGTCCTCCAGGCGCCGCGCAACAAGAAGGACAGCCGCTACGTCGAGCCCGCCACCTCGCACCGTCCGGTGGTCGGCCCCGCGCTCGTGATGGCCAAGCGCGCCTTCCGGCTCGCCTTCCAGCCCTTCATCAACGAGGTGCTGCGGCGGCAGGTGGAGTTCAACGAGGCCATCCTCGACTCGCTGGCCACCGTCTACGAGCACCAGCAGGTGCAGGCGCGCACCCAGTCCCTCTGGCGCAAGGAAGTCGAGGAGCGGCTCGCACGGATGGAAGCGCGGCGGGAGACGGACCCGGGCCATGAGCCCCCCAAGGGTTGAGGCCGTCCCACCGCGTCCCAGCCGGGCGCCGTGGCTTGCCGCCCCACACGGTTTCGTAT
>NZ_DASVWK010000820.1:0-4516 GCF_036389735.1 Archangium sp.
AGGGCCAGCGCATCCGCGCCCGCGGTGAGCAGCAGCGTCAGCCCCACCAGCGACAGCGCCGCCGCGCCGCCCAGGAAGGCCGCCGAGAAGCGCGCCGCTCGCACCTCCTGCGCCAGCTCCACCTTCGCGTGCAGCAGCTCCGCCTTCGCCAACAGCCGCGCCTCGGCCATCGCCCGGCGCACCAGCTCGTTCGTCGACAGGCTCTTCTCGGGGCTCGTCCAGCTCTCCATGGCCTTCCTCCTCAGATGCGGCCGAGCACCCCGAACAGCAGCCGAGGCGCCACGTCCTCGGACCTCGCGTTCACCCCCACCGCCCCCGTCACCACGAACGAGGAGCCCACCCGCAGGCCCGTGCCCACGCTCGCGTTCACCGAGGCCTCCTCGGCTCCGAGCGGATTGGTGTAGTACGCGTCCCCCTGGAGCAGCAGCCGGTCCCCAATCGGATGGTCCGCCGCCAGCCCCAGCAGGTAGTCGTCCGCCGCGTCCTGCCGCACGCTGTAGCCCACGTTGCCGTGCAGCCGCGTCTGGCCGAACTGCTTCGTCGCCAGTACCCGCGCCTCCGCGCTCACGCCCTCGTCCCCCCGCGGGCTCGTCACCGAGCCCAGCAGCGACACCTGGGGCACCACCCGCTTCTCCTCCACGAGCTGCCCGAGCGCGTACGCCCCCACCGAGCCCGTGGTGCCCTGCTCCTCGCCCGAGAGGTTCCGCACCTGGGCGCTCGCGCCGAACTCCACCTTCCACGGCGTGCCCACCCGCACCTGCGGCTCGAGGATGAAGCCCACCTCGCCCGTCTGCGTGCGGTTGGCCACGTTCACCTCGCCCAACACCTGGCGCTCCGCCGGGTCGGCGTTCACCACCGTCAGCATGTCCGTGTTGCGCAGCAGCTCCAGCGCCTCCTCGCGCTCGGAGGGGGATGTCTCGGGCACCGGCTGGGCTTCCACTGTCTTCACGGGCTCGGGGGGCACGGCGGCACGGGTCTCGGCCTGCTTCACCGCCCGGCGCAGCTCGTCCACCTCGGCGCGCAGGGCGCGAAGCTCCTCGGACACCGCGCGCTCGTCGGGCTGGGGCTTCGTCTCGGGGACCTCGGCCGGCTTCGGCAGCTCGGTCAGCACGTCCTCCCCCGAGCCTCCCGTGGCGCTCTCCCCGCGCAACCGCTCCCGCTCCCTCCGCAGGCGCATCAGCTCGTCGCACTGGGATTGCGTCGCGACGACGGTCGCTCCGGCCTCGAGTTGGACCGTACAGCTCGGCTGGCCTGTCGTTTCCCCGGCCGCGCCCAGGCCCACCGCGGTCAGCAGTGCCATCAACGGTTGCAGCATCCCGTCCCTCCCGAGCCCATTCCGTCGGAGCAAACGTGTGCCTCTGGACGGTACCCGGCAAGGCAGGGCAGCCGCGCCCGCCCGGCTGGGCAAGCGCGGGGGGCGCGGACCCCCTGGGCTCGGACGGCTGCCTGCTTTTCGTTCACCCGGACAAGGCGCGCTATCCTCGGGACGCCAGGGGGAAAGCCGTGAGCATCCGAAAGCTTCTGTGGATTACCCATGCCATCTACATGCTGCTGGTGACCAGCCTGGTCATCGTGGCGGGATTGCTCTTCTCGAGCACGCAGGAGGCGGTCCGGAGCGCGAACATCCGGTATGAGTCCTACCTGCTGGCGAACGAGCTGCGCCAGAGCTCCGAGGACCTGACGAAGTACGCCCGGACGTACGTCGTGACGGGCGACCCGAGGTACGAGCAGCAGTACTGGGATGTCCTGGCGGTACGGGATGGCAGGAAGCCGCGAGCGGACGGGCGCACGGTGTCCCTGCGCGAGCTCATGCGGGAACTGGGCTTCACGTCCCAGGAGTTCGCCAGGCTGGCCGAGGCGGAAGACCACTCGAACGCGCTGGTGAAGACCGAGACCCGCGCGATGAACGCCGTGAAGGGCTTCTTCGAGGATGGGCGCGAGGGCGAGCCCGACCCCGCGCTGGCCATCCGCATCATGCACGATGCGCGCTACCACGCGGACAAGGCCGTCATCCTCAAGCCCATCGAGGACTTCTTCGCCCTGCTCGACCAGCGCACGGAGAGCAACCGCCTGCTGCACCTCGGGCGGATGTACCGCTACATGTTCATCGGGTTCGGTCTCCAGGTGGCGCTCGTGCTCCAGCTCGCGTTCGGTACCCTCATCACCCGGCGGATCCTCCGCAGGTTCGGAGGCGAGCCCGCCGAGGTGACGCGGATCGCCCACCAGGTGGCCCAGGGAGACCTGACGGCCCGCATCGCCGACGAGAACCTGGACCCGGACAGCGTCCTGTATGCCATTCGCGAGATGCTCACCCAGCTCTCGCACGTCGCCCACCAGACACGCAGCTCGGCCGAGGTGCTCGCCCACGGCGCCGCCGAGGTGAGCGCGACCGCGCACGTGCTGAGCCACGGCTCCACCGAGTCCGCGGCGAACGTCGAGAGTGCCTCCCTCTCCGTCGAGAGCATCGCCGGTTCCGCCACCCACAACGCGGAGAGCGCCTCCCTCACCGAAGCGGTGGCCGCCAAGGCGTCCCAGGATGCGCTGGCGGGAGGGCGCGCCGTCGAGGGGACGGTGGAGGCGATGAGGCAGATCGCCGAGAAGATCGGCATCGTCGGGGAGCTCGCCTATCAGACGAATCTCCTCGCGCTCAACGCGGCCATCGAGGCGGCTCGGGCCGGAGAGCACGGCAGGGGCTTCGCGGTCGTCGCGAGCGAGGTGCGCAGGCTCGCCGAGCGCAGCAAGGTGGCGGCCGCGGAGATTGGCGTGCTCGCGTCCGGCAGTGTCCGGCTCGCGGAGGGAGCGGGGCGGCTGCTCGGGGAGATCGTTCCGGGCATCGCGCGGACGTCGACACTGGTGCAACAGATTGCCCAGGGCTCGAAGCAACAGTCCGCCGAGGTCCAGCGGGTGACGTCAGCCATGTCCCAGCTCAACCAGGTGTCTCAGCGCAACGCCAGCGCCTCGGAGGAGCTGGCCGCCACCGCCCAGGTGATGAGCGAGCGGGCCCAGGAGCTCCGCCACATCACCGCCTTCTTCAAGGTCGAGTCCACGGAGGGTGATTCACCTGGAGCGCCGCTGTGGAGCGTGCGCAGCGGGGGCATGCGGGGTCAGGGCGCGGGGTCTTCGAAGAGGGCTTCGTAGGGCTCGCACTCGACCCCGCGATAGGTCCCTTCGTCTCGTGGCCCGCACTCAGGTCGGCTGCGGCAGCACCTGGCCAAGGAGCTCGGCAATCTCCTTCAGTTCCTCGGAGGCGTGCGCGAGGAGCCACTCCGTGAGCGCGAGCGAGTGCTCGACCTTGTTGTAGGAGAGGCGGGTCTCCGAGAGTTCATTGAAGAGGTCATCGAGGAGCTTCGGCGCGTCGATGTCCTGTGGGTAGTTCTGCGTCTTCGCCTTGCCGTAATACTTCGGCTCGTGGATGTGCGCATCGAGCCACTCGCGGACACGCTCGGGGGTGGTCGGTTCCTCTGTGAAGGGCGGACACTCGTTCAGGACGGCAGCGATGGCACCCGCGTGAAGGAGGTAATTCTCGTAGGTCCTCCGGCCGAGGAAGTGGACCCTCCCCTGGCTCTGGCGCACGAGATCCTCGCGCTCCTTATCCGGTCGGATCTCGCGATCGAAGATGAAGGCGACAGCAGGGGGAAGCAGCGCACTTCCCTGCTGAGTGAGTCGCTCGTAGATGCGAAACACCGAGCGTGTGTCCTTCTTCGCGTCGAAATCTCCAGTGTGAAGAACGCCTACAATGCTCACGCCGGCAAGAGATCGCCGCAGGAGTTGCTGAACGATCGGCGGGAAGCAGAGCTGCTCGGTCGGTCCTTCCACCCAGAGGACACTCTCGGCCCCGAAGACATCCGAGAGACGCGAGCCGACCTCCAGCAGCAGGGCTCGGAGGTGGCGTGCCTCATCGGTGTCCACCGACTCGACCTGGGTCGTGCCCTGGGTGCGGCGAAGGATGTGAACCGTGGAAGGATTGCTGGCCGCGATCAATTCGGGAGAGTGCGTGGAGATGATGTATTGGTGCTGCGGGTGTTCACGAAGGATCTCAACCAGCACGCGCACTGCGCCTGGGTGCAGGAAACTGTTGGGCTCATCGATGATGATCGTACGTGGGCTCTCGGCGGTCACGAGCACGTAGAGCATGGCCAGCACTTGGCTGATACCCGTGCCACTTTCCGATAGTGGAACGGCGAGATCAGCCCGCTCGGTTTTCGGCTCCACCGGCCAGACGAGGATTTCGACTTGCTTATTTCCTACGGGCCGAACGTTTATCCATTCCACCTGTGGGAAAACACGCTTGACGAGTCCATTGTAACGCTGGAATCGGGCTGGGTTCGTGCTCTGCAGCACGTGCAGCACCTGGGGCAGGTTGCTTGCATCCGAGCGGAGATCAACCTCACTGCCAAAGCCTGAAATACCAATGTTCAATCGCTCGGCCCTGAAGCTATAGATGCTCGATTGAAGCCGAGAACCAAAGCCTTCCCAAGCTTGCAATCTCCCAAAAAAATGCTGCTGTACCGATGGC
>NZ_DASVWK010000821.1:0-5878 GCF_036389735.1 Archangium sp.
CCTCTCCGCCTCCTCGCGCAGCGACGGTCCCGAGGCCGCGCACCCGGCCAGCAGCAACCCGAGCACCACTCCCCAGCGTCTCACCTCGTGCATGGCGCCTCTCCTCGGACGGAAGGGACCCGCCCCTCGCCTGCTCGGCTCCCAGGGAAACGGGACCCTTCAGGTCCTGGGGCCCCCCACCGACTCGGGAAGCCAGCTCGGCCACTCTACAGACATGTAGCCGTGTATTTGACGGGGGGGCCCCTCTGTCGTTCACTGCGCGCAGCCTTCACTGTCGAGGTACCGAGTCATCGAAACGCCCCAGACGAGCGCGGCGGCCGAACCGCGGGCCCAGCCCGCCCCGGTGGACGCCCACACCTCCCTGCGCAACGCCCTCAAGCTGGGCGGCTCGCTGTTGGTGACGTACGTCATCGGCTTCGGGCTCCAGGTGCTGGTGCCGCGCGTCCTGGGCCCCGACAGCTTCGGCCAGTACAACTGGGCCAACGGCACCTCCGCCGCCTTCTTCATCCTCAGCGCGCTGGGTCTGGACGTCTACATCCGCAAGGAAGTCGCCGTCCGGCGCGAGCACGCCAGCGAGTTCCTCGGCGGCACGCTGCTGCTCCAGGTGGTGCTGGCCGTGGGGCTGATGGGCGCCATGCTGGCCATGATGCGCCACGAGGGCACGCCGCCCGAGGTGCGGGCGCTGGCGCTGGCGCTGGGCCTCTACCAGTTCTTCTTCCGCCTCAACGCCATCCTCGCCGCGGTGCTGCACGCCCATGAGAAGGTGGACGGCCTGTCCGTGGCCCACGTCCTCATGAAGTGCATCTGGGGCTTCGGGCTGGGGCTGGCGCTGCTGCTGCGCGCCCCGCTGCCGTGGCTGGCCGCCCCCTTCATCGGCGCCGAGGTCTTCAAGACCGTCTTCCTCTTCCACCTCACGCGCAAGTACGCCGGACTCCAGCTGCGCCTGGACCTGCGCTCCACCGGCGCGGTGCTGCTGGGCGCCCTGCCCTTCTTCCTCAACGAGGCGGCGCTGGCCACCAACGGCCGCGTGGACGTCTTCCTCCTGGGCGTCATCGCGAACACCACCGAGGTGGGCTACTACGGCGCCGTCTGGGGCATCGCCGGCCTGACGATGATGCTCTCGCCCATCCTCGGCTGGGTGCTGCTGCCCATGATGTCGCGCGCGGCGGCGAGCTCGCAGGAGGAGTTCACCCGCATCCTCCGCCGGGGGCTGGAGGGCATCGTCTCCGTGTCCGTCCCCGTGACGCTGGCGCTGGCGCTCGGGGCGGAGACGTGGGTGCACCTGTTGATCGGCGAGGCCTACCTGCCGGCCGCGCCGGTGCTGCGGCTGCTGGCGCCCATCTTCGTGCTCACCTACGTGGCCACCGTGTGCGGCAGCTGGCTCATGGCCGCCAACCGCGCCTGGACGGTGACGCGCACCTCCCTGCTGGCCGCGGGGCTCAACCTCGGGCTCAACCTGGTGCTCATCCCCCCCTTCCTCGCCTGGCGGGGCCTCACGGGCGGCGCGAGCGCCACCGCCACCTCGCTGGCCATCTGCGAAGTGGTGGTCACCCTCATCCTCGTGTCCGCCATCGGCTCGCGGGCCTGGGACGCGCGCGCCCTCGCCGTGCTGGGCAAGACGGCCGGGGTATGCGCCGCCGTCACCCTCGCCCACCTGCTGCTGGGTCGGTTGGGGCTGGACGCGAGCACCCTGCTCCGGGGCCTCACCCGCATGGTGGTGGACGGCCTCCTCTATGTGTCCCTCATCCTCCTCACCGGCGCGGTACGCAAGGACGAGGTGCTCGGACTGGTGCGCCAGGTGCGCAACCGCCGCAAGCCCCAGGCCGCCACCGAGCCGACTCCCACCGAGGCCCGCGCCGCATGAAGCCCTCCGTGTCCACCATGCCCTCCCTCCGCTCCCTTCGCTGGCCCCTGCTGGCCACGCTCGTGCTGCTGTCGGCCTGCTACAAGCCGGGCCGCTTCGTCTGGGTGGATGACTACCGCGAGCCCCAGCTCCAGCAGCAGGACGAGAGCTACCTCATCCGCAGGGGCGACGTCCTCAGCATCAACGTGTGGAACCAGCGGGACATCTCCTCGCGCATCCGCGTGCGGGATGACGGCCGCATCAGCCTGCCGCTCGTCAACGACGTGGAGGCCGCCGGGCAGACGCCGGCCCTGCTCGCCCGCGCCATGGAGCAGAAGCTCAAGGACCTGGTGGCCAACCCCGTCGTCACCGTCATCGTGGACGAGGCCCAGCCCATCAAGGTCTCCGTGCTGGGCGAGGTGCGCAACCCGGGCAAGAAGCAGCTCGAGTACAACGCCGGTCTGCTCCAGGCGCTCTCGGAGGCCGGCGGCTTCACCGACTACGCGCGCGACGACGCCCTCTTCGTGCTGCGCAAGGAGCCCGGCTACCCCACCCCGGTGCGCATCCGCTTCACCTGGGAGGCCCTCAGCCGCAACGAGGGCAACGCGTCCGCCTTCCGTCTGAAGACGGGCGACGTGGTGGTGGTGGAGTAACGGCATGGCGCTGCCCGCTGCCCTGGCACTCGGCTGGCTGCTGGTGGCCTCCGCCCCAGCCGTCAAGTACAAGGCCTCGGCCCGCGTCGAGTCCATCGTCCGCACGCCGCTGCTCACCGAGCTGGCGTCCAGCCGCGTGGTGAACGACGTCGTCCTCGCGCCCCGCCTGGACGGCTTCCTCTACACCAACCTGCTCGACGTCAAGTTCGTCTACGAGCCGCAGTTCCTCGTCCGTCAGGCCACCTCGAAGCCGACGCTGGAGATCCTCCAGTCCGTCTTCACGACCGCCGACTACAAGCTGCGCCGCGACCTCCGGCTGCTGGCCGTCCACACCACCACCTACGGCACCTTCCCCTTCGACAACTACGGCAGTGGAGGGGACCTGGGCGGAGGGCCCGTGGAGGGCGGAGTGCCCTCGGGTGGCGAACTGCCCGTGACGATGGGCGCGAAGGCCAAAACCGCCTACATCTACACCGAGACGGCGGTCGGCTTCTGGACGTCGCTGGGCATCAAGCGGCTGGCCATCGCCGGCACGCTGGGCTGGGTCGTCAATGGCCTGCTCTCCGACCCTCCGACGCGCCCGGTGCGGCGCGGCGACGCGTCCTACCCCCTGCAGCGCTACCCCGAGCTGCGCGTGCAGTCCTTCTACGGCGCCACCCGCCGCGACTACTTCACGCTCTCGCTCTACGGCAAGGACGTCTCCTACTCCACGGGCAACCGCAGCTCGCTGCTCCAGTTCGCCCCGGGCCTCCAACACTTCTTCTCCCCGCTGGTGAACGTGAGCGTCGATCCCGGCGTCGCGGTGGGGATGATGTACCCGCGCCGGCCAGACCAGCCCCGCGAGGGCGTGCTGATGCCCACGCTGGAGACCGCGCTCAACGCCCCGGTGCCGCTGGGCAACCACTGGCCGGTGAGGGCCAAGCTGCGGGCGCGCTACCTGCCCCACCTGGATCCGCTCACCACCCGGCTCATCCCCCGGGGCGATGTGGGCGTGAGCTTCAAGTGGGAGGGCCAGCGCGAGGCCAAGGTGCTCGGTGAGCTGAGCTATGCGCACGCGCTCACCGACGGCCTCCACCGCAATGACGCCCAGACCCAGGCGGAAGTCGAGGCCCTCTTGCCCCTGCCGCTCTCTCGCTACCTCTACGCCCAGGCGAAGGGGAAGTTCACCTGGACGCATCACGTGGTGTTGGATCCCGCGCCGGTCGTCCAGTGGTACACAAGTGTTGGATTGGTGGTCCGTTATGACCGTGGTAGGCTTTAGGCGCACCGTGCCATGAAGAAGTTCCTCCTGATGTCGGTGCTGTACGCCACCCTCGTGATACCGAGCCTGGCGGCGCGCGAGCGCAACGCGACGCGGGGCGTAAAACGGGCGGTGGCGATGTTCGTGGCGTACAACTTCCTCTATGCCTTCCTCGTCCTGGTGGTCTGGACGTCGATGGAAGACTGAAGAAAAGGTCTGAGAGACTCTATGGGACAGCACCAAGGAACCGTCCTCGTCGTGGAGGACTCTCCCCTGTTCCGCAGGATGCTGGGCGACATGCTTCAGGAGTTGGGCTTCTCGCGCGTGCTGGAGGCCTTCGGCGGTCGCGCGGCCCTGGAGCTGCTGACCGAGTCCAAGCCGGACCTGGTGTGTCTGGACCTGACGTTGCCGGACATCTCCGGCTTCGATGTTTGTGAGCACATCCGCGCTTCCCCGCTGCACAAGGACGTCCCCGTGCTCATGATTTCCGCGCGCACGCTGGCGGTGGACCGAGCGCAGGCCGAGGAAGCCGGGGCCAACGGCTACCTCATCAAGCCCTTCACCCCCGAAGAGTTCCGCCAGCAAGTGGAGCGCGTGATGGCGACGCGCCCGCGGAAGGAGTCCGGGTCATGACCCAGCAGCGCGACGAGCTGCCCGAGGTGGAGAAGGCGCAGGCCCAGATCTTCGACTGGGAGGCGATGCGCGACTACCTCGCCTACGTCAAGAACGCCGTGCTGAGGCACAAGCTGCTGGCGCTGACGGTCTTCGTGCTGACGGCCGCGCTGGGACTGGCCGCGGCCAAGTACCTGCCGCGCAGCTACTACTCGCAGGCCACGCTGCTGCCCAAGCGCAGCTCCACCATCGCCGCGCTGGTCAATCCGGACCGCATCGCCGCGTTGGATCCGGACCCACCCAACCCCCTGCGCCCGCCCGGCGAGGTGGACTCGGTGACGCGCGCCGCCGCCCAGGCGGTGATGCGCCGCGAGAACCTCGTGGCCCTCATCAAGCGGGTGAACCTGCTGGACCGCTGGGAGGCCACGCGCGCCCCGCTGCTGCGCCTCAAGGACACGGTGATGCACGTCATCTCCGCGCGCCCCACCGAGGACATCAAGCTGGATGCCATGGTGGGCATGCTGGAGAAGCAGCTCGTCGTGGACACCGAGGACGGCAAGGTCACCATCAGCATCACCTGGCCGGATCCGCAGCTCGCCTACGAGCTGGTGGACGCCGCCCAGCAGAGCTTCCTCGAGGCGCGTCAGCGCGAGGATGTCGCCACCATCACCGATGCGATGGGCATCCTCGAGCTTCACGAGAAGCAGGCCACCGAGAACGTGAATCAGGCCTACACCCACTTCCAGAAGGTGTTCGAGCAGATCATGATCGAACGTCGGCGCGCGGTGGGTGACCCGCGCGTGGGTGGCTTCAACACGAACGAGCACATGGCGGGGCTGCGCTTCCTCATCCGCGCCAAGCGTCGCGCCATCTCGGACTCCGAGGAGCAGCACAACCGGCGCCTGGAGCAGATGAACGCCGAGCTGGTGGCGCAGCTGAAAATCTACGGGGAGAACCACCCCAACATCGTGGAGCTCCAGCAGCGCATCGTGGGGCTGCGGGCCCAGGGCTCGCCGCAGACGAAGGTGCTCCAGAACGAGGAGAAGGAGCTGGGCGCCGAGTACCAGCGCTTCGGCGGCCAGTCCGTGCCCTTCCCCGACGAGCCGATGCCGGACCCGTATGGCCTGGAGCGCGTGCTGATGGGCATCCTCCCCTCGGTGTCGGAGAACCCCAAGGCGGCGGTGGCCCTGGACGAGCTGCGCGTGCGGCTCGTCCTCCAGCAGCAGCTGCGCAAGCGGATCGAGGGGGCGAAGCTGGAGCGCGACATCACCCAGGCCACCTTCAAGTACCGCTACACCGTGCTCACCCCCGCCGAGTTCCCCCGCAACCCGGTCAAGCCCAACGCCAAGGTGATCGCCATCGGCGGCATCGTCGCGGGCCTGCTGCTGGCCCTCTTCGCGGCCATCGCGCGCGACGTGCTCAGCGGGCAGGTGCTCCAGCCCTGGCAGGTGCAGCGTGGCCTGGGGATTCCCGTGCTGGCGGAGCTGGAGCACCTGGAGTCGCAGTCGCAGTCGCAGTCCCGATGAACGC
>NZ_DASVWK010000822.1:0-13085 GCF_036389735.1 Archangium sp.
CGAGGAGTTCCTCCGGCCCTTCAAGAAGAAGCTGGGCAAGGGCGCGGCGGAGCAGCTCAAGGAGCGCGTGGGCGGCAACGTGCGGCTCCTGCAGTCGGAGCTGGAGAAGCTGGCGACGTACGCGGAGGGCTCGACGATCGAGGGCGCGGACGTGGCGGCGCTGGTGGCGCACACGCGCGAGGAGGAGTTCTTCGAGCTGTCCGAGGCCCTCCAGAAGCGCGACCTGAAGGCGGCGCTGGACTACACGCTGGACGCGATGGGGCAGGGCGTGCACGGGTTGCAACTGCTGGGGGCGGTGGCCTCCATCGTGCGCGGCATGCTGGAGAACCACGAGCGGCTGGAGAAGTACGCGGGAGGCTCTCTGCCCCGCTCGTTCCCGGACTTCAAGTCGCGCGTGTTCCCGAGCATTGAAGCGGAGGCCAAGGCGGCGAAGGGCAAGGCCCCGCACCCGTACGCGGCCTTCCTCGGGATGCAGGGCGCGGCGCGCTACAAGCGCCGGGAGCTGCTCGACGCCCTGGTGGCGTGCGCCGAGGGGGACCTGTCGCTCAAGACCTCCGCGAGCGGCAAGCTCGTCATCGAGCGACTGCTCTGGACCGTGTGCGGGAGCGCCTGACGGTTTTTAGAAAAGAAAAGGGCGCTGCCCGAGTGGAGAAGCCGTTTGGTTTGGGTGCCCAATCCAGGGCTGGGGCGGATTTGAACCGCTTCTCGCTTTGAAGGCGATTACCAGTGCGTGTTCGGCCTCTCCTGCCGGGCAGCTACCCTCAAGGACGAAAGGGCCCGAAAAATCCTGACAAGGGGTGGAGCACTCGGGCCCGCGCTACCGCGCTAGCAGAACGCATCGACGATGTAGGCCGACGCGAGGGAGAACTCGAGGATGGCCGTTCCAGGCTTCGACTCAGGACGCTTCCGGAGCTGATTCTCGCTCAGACGGGCTACCGCGCAGATGGGCACCTTCTCACTCTCCGGTGGGTGGGCCTCGTAGTACCGGATGACGACCTGGGGCCCGCTCGTCCAGACCTGCCCGTACAGCCGGGTGGTCGCTTCGAGCGTGCCGAAGTCCTCATCCAGGATGCTTTCAATCGGCCCGTCGTAGACCGTGATGGGCCTTGACTTGATCTGGTTCGCGTCGAGTTCCACCCACGCGGCGTCTCCGACGGGCAGCTTCATGTAGCGCATCGCTTTTTTGGACTCCTCCGGGCATTCCTGCGGGCCCGGAGTTCCATCCGGCCGCAGCGCCACCCCGCCGCTGGTCGTGGCACATCCGGAGCAGGTCAGGAGGACAAAGACACAGCCGAGCAAGAGCGCTTGGTTCCTGGGCATGAGCGGAATCCTTATTGCCGAATGAGGGCGTGATCCACAAGGACGACCACCTGCTGGAGCCCGTCCTCGCGGAATATCTCCAGGGTCAGGTCCACGAGGCCTTCCTTCGATTCGAAGGCACTCCGGTCCGCCACCACCGCGATTCTTCCTGACTGGCCCCGGACGAGTTCGGCCCGTTCCATGCGAAGCGCGAAGGGTCGAACCGTGGAGGCGTTCAGGTCGGAGGTCAGTCGAGCATCCCTGAACCTCCACGGTTCGTCATTGTACGTGTTGGTCAGGTAAACCACGACCGCCGCCTTCCCCGGCCCCGAGAAGACGTCAACCTTGATGTCCATGTCCGCGTTCTTCAAGAGTGCGGTTTGTTTCCTGCGAAAGGGCGTCTTGTCCAGGTGCCCGTTGGCGAGAAGGGTGGCGAAGGCGTGGTCGGCCGAGTTCTCCTCCTTCTTGAAGCGTTCGTTCTCCTCGCGCAGCTCGCGTTCCCGCTGGAGTGAGTCGTAGAGCGTTACGACCAGGGGAGCCCATTCGCCATCATCGAGATCCCGGAACGGCTCCAGCACCACCTTCTTGCCCCCGACCAGCAGGGGTTCGAACCGGCTTTCCCGTCCAGGAGTTTCGTCCCGGCCGGATCGCAGTCCTGCTCGAAGCGCAGGACGGTGACCACCTGACCGGACACGTAGATGTTGCTTCTCAGCTCGGAGGGGTGCTCCGAGATCAAGAGGGTTCTGATCTCCGTCTTGTCAGCGGGCTCCCTGGCCACGGCCACGGCCGCCAGGAGGACCAGGATGGGGACGGACCACCAGAGGGGCCGGGGGGGGTCGCATGGTGGGATCCTCAGGGGCCGAGCACGGAGTACAGCACCTTGCGGTGGTAGTTGGTGCTGCCCACGTGCGAGCAGAAGCGCCGGGCCAGCTTGCTGAGCCGGTGGGTCATTGTCTCGTACTCGGCCCGGCTCACGTCGCGCAGCGACAGGTACAGGCGCGCCGCTCCTTGGAGGTACGAGAAGAGCGGGTGAGCGTCCTCCCCATCCGGCTTCTGGCGGAGCTGGCGGTAGAGCCGCTCGAACTCGGCATCCGTCACGGGCCGGCCCGTCGACGTGCAGTAGATGCTCGCTGTCGACTGCAACAGGTACAGGAAGCCTTCATGGTGTGTGGGGGTCCTCAGCAGGAATGGCGTCATCTCCGTTGACGTCCAGAGCTGCGAGATGGGCTTGAGCTTCACGTGCGCCATCGTCCACCGCTCGTCCGCCACCGGCACCTCTTCGCCTGGCGGTATCGGCCGTCCGTAATCCCCGAACTGGATGGGCACCTGGAGCAACTCGGGCCGGTCCAGTTCGAGTCCCGCCCGCTCCAGCTCTTCCCTCACCTTCAAGTCCATGGTACTACCTCCGAGGTCAACGGGAGGATGCCACCTCAGCCGTAGGATGTCGAGACATGGGTGGCCCGGGACCGAGCGAGGCGCGGGAGCGTCACCGGGGGGAGAGCAGGGGCGTGACGTCCTGGAATCGTGTGAGGTCGATAACAGCTCCAGGGCTCCGGTGTACCTGACACGTTCTTTCACTTCTTCCCGATGACCGGAGCCTCCCGAGCGGCTAATGTCCGCCCCCCCTCAGGAGAACCCATGGCGGAGAGAATCCTCGTCACCAGCGCGCTGCCTTACGCCAACGGCCCCATCCACCTCGGCCACATGGTGGAGTACGTCCAGACCGACATCTACGTGCGCTTCCTGCGCTCCTGCGGCAAGGACGTCGTCTACTTCTGTGCCGATGACACCCACGGCACCCCCATCGAGCTGAACGCCGCCAAGCACGGCCTCAAGCCCGAGGAGTTCATCGCCCGCTTCTTCGAGGCGCATCAGGCGGACTTCCGCGAGTTCGATGTGCGCTTCGACTACTTCCACTCGACGAACTCGGCCGAGAACAAGCACTACGCCGAGTACATCTACGGGAAGCTGAAGGAGCACGGGGACATCGAGAAGCGCGACATCGAGCAGGCCTTCTGCGAGGTGGACAAGCGCTTCCTCCCGGACCGCTTCATCAAGGGCACCTGCCCCAATTGCAAGGCGCCCGAGCAGTACGGCGATGCCTGCGAGAAGTGCGGCAAGGCCTACAGCCCCACGGACCTGGTCGAGCCCAAGTGCGCCTTGTGTGGCACGCCGCCGGTGCGCCGCAAGTCCTCGCACCTGTTCTTCAAGCTGTCGCGCCACGGGGACTTCCTCCAGGAGACGCTGCGCAAGCCCGGGTTCCTCCACCCTGGCCTCGCCACCCAGCTCCAGGGCTTCTTCGAGTCGGGTCTGGCGGACTGGGACATCAGCCGCGACGGGCCGTACTTCGGCTTCGCCATCCCGGGTGAGACGGACAAGTACTTCTACGTCTGGCTGGACGCCCCCATCGGCTACATCGCCACCACCGAGAAGTGGGCGAAGGAGACGGGCAAGGCGAAGAGCGCCCTGGACTACTGGGCCGAGGGCAGCGACACCCGCATCATCCACTTCATCGGCAAGGACATCGTCTACTTCCACGCGCTCTTCTGGCCCGCCGTCCTCAATGTGGCCGGCCTCAAACGCCCCGATGCGGTGAAGGTGCACGGCCACCTCACCGTCAATGGCGAGAAGATGTCCAAGAGCCGCGGCACGCTCATCGCCGCGCGCGCCTACCTGGAGCAGTTGGATCCGAGCTACCTGCGCTACTTCTACGCGGCCATGCTCGGCGCCGGAGTCGAGGACCTCGACTTGAGCCTCAAGGACTTCCGCCTGCGGGTGAACGGCGAGCTGGTCAACAACATCGGCAACCTCGCCAACCGCAGCCTGTCGATGCTCGCGGGCGCCGCGCTGGAGAAGCGGCTCGCTCCCGCGACGAAGGAGGGCCCCGGCAAGGCGCTGGTGGAGGCCGCGCTCGCCCGCGTGTCCGAGGTGCGCGAGGCCTTCGAGAAGCTCGAGTACCGCAACGCCATCCGCGTCATCACGGAGATCTCCCAGACCGCCAACGCGTTCCTCCAGAACGCGGCGCCCTGGGCCAAGGTGAAGACAGATGTCGAGGCCGCTCGTGCCGACCTCAGCGACGCCGCCGAGGTGGCCTACATCCTGGGTGCGCTCCTCTCGCCGGTGATTCCTCGTGTGACGGAGAAACTCTTCGCGCAGCTCAACGCGGCGCCGCTCACCTTCGAGGCGCTCGCCACCGCACGCTACCCGCTGCTCGACCGCAGCCGCCCCGTCGGCACTCCCGAGCCGCTCATGCCGCGGCTGGAGGAGGAGCGCGTCAACGCCATCCTCGGCCAGCCTCCCGCCGCCGAGCCGGCCAAGGAGGCCAAGAAGGACGCCAAGGGCAAGGGTGACAAGGCCGAGAAGAAGGCCGCCGAGCCGAAGCCCGCCGAGGCCAAGGCCGCCGAGCCGAAGCCCGCCGCGCCCGCCGCCGAGGCCGCTCCGGGGGAGATCGAGATTGGCGACTTCTCCAAGGTGGTGCTCAAGGTGGGCCACGTGCTCGCCGCCGAGCGCGTGCCCAAGGCGGACAAGCTGCTCAAGCTCACCGTGGACCTGGGCGAGGGCCAGCCGCGCACCATCTGCTCCGGCATCGCCGAGGCCTACGCGCCCGAGCAGATCCAGGGCCGTAAGGTGGTGGTGGTGGCCAACCTCAAGCCGCGCATGCTGCGGGGCATCGAGTCGCGCGGGATGATTCTCACCGCGGGCTCCGGTGGCAAGGACCTGTCCTTGTTGGATCCGGGTGACATGCCTCCCGGCTCCGAGGTGAGGTGAGCGTGACGGACTGGCGGGCCGAACGAGACCGGGCCCTCCTCGCCCTCGAGCGCGAGAAGCACCCTGGCGCGCGAGTCGAGGCGGCGGAGCTCCTCTTCCACCTCGCCGCCGAGGATGCCTCTCGCGCGCCCGAGCTCTCCGACGCGTTTTCCCGGTTGCTCGCCGACAAGCAGGTGGCCGTGCGCCGCACCGGCGTGGGCATGGCCACCGCCATGCTCCCCGCCGACGAAGTTCCGGGCTTCCTCGTCGCGCGGCTCGCCGATGAGGAGAGTCTCGTGCGTCTGGAGGCCGCCGGACGTCTGGCGGATCTCGCCCGGCCCGACTGCCGTGGGGCGCTGGCGCAGGCCCTGGAGGACCCCGTCTTCGAGGTCCGCTTCGAGGCCGCCCGTGGCATGGCCACCCTCAAGCACCCCGCGGGCCTGGACGTCCTCGTCGAGGGGTTGGAAGAAGACCTGCTCCGATTCCGCGCGCTCGGGGCGCTCGCCGAACTGGGGGAGGCCCGTGCGCTGCCCGCCGTGCGGCGCCTGTTCCACCGCTGGCTGCTCCCCGCCTTCGATCGCACCCAGGCCGCCGGAGTGCTCGCGAAGCTGGGGGACCCCGAGGGGGCCGCCTGGCTCCTCAAGCGCACCGAGCGGCGGCGGTTCAACTGGGCCCAGGACCGGGCCCTCGCCGTGGAGCTGTGTGGCGAGGTGAAGGTTCCCGGGTCCCTCGAGCGGCTGCAGGCCATCGTCTCGGACCCGAAAGATGACTGCCGGGGGGCCGCGGCGCGGGGGCTGGGGCGGCTGGGGGAACCGAAGGCCCTGCCGTGGCTGCTCGCCCTGCTCGATGAACCCGGAGTCCCCGAGGACTACCGGCTCGATGCCGCCGAGGGCCTGTGGCTGCTCGGCATTCCCGAGGGCCGTGACCGCGTCCGCGCGGTGCTGCCCGTGTTCTCCCCGGAGGCCCGTGCCGAGCTCTCCGAACTCATCCAGGAGATGCCATGAGGCTGGTTGATTCCCACTGTCACTTCGATCGCGCCGACTCCGCGCACGTCACCGCCGCGCTGGAGCGCGCCCGGGCCGCCGGGCTGGTGCATGCCGTCATCGTCGGCCAGTTCCAGGGCCCCGGTGACTGGGGCGTGGCGCAGGAGATCGCCGCCGCGCACCCGGACTTCCTCACGCCCACGCTCGGCATCCACCCGCACGAGGCGGCCCGCGCCACCGAGGCGGACCTGGAGCACCTGGAGCGCACCTGTGCCCGCCCGGAGATCCACGCGGTGGGCGAAGCCGGGCTCGACTACTACTACGACCACTCGCCGCGAGACGTGCAGGCGCGGGTGTTCCGGCTCCAGTGCGCGTTGGCGAAGCGCCTCGGCAAGCCGCTCGTGGTGCACGTGCGGGACGCGCATGATGACTGCGAGGCCATCCTCCGGGAGGAGGGCGTGAACCGCGGAGTCATCCACTGCTTCACCGGGGACACGGACGCGGCGCGGCGCTACCTGGACCTGGGCTTCCTGCTGTCGCTGTCCGGTGTCGTCACCTACAAGAAGACGGAGGCGCTCCAGGACGCGGTGCGCTTCGCGCCGCTGGAGCGGCTGATGGTGGAGACGGACAGCCCGTACCTCGCGCCAGTGCCCTACCGGGGCAAGAAGAACGAGCCCTCCTACGTCATCGAGACGGCGAAGAAGGTCGCCGAACTCAAGGGCGTATCGGTCGAGCAGGTGGCCGAGGTGACGACCGCCAACGCGGCGACGCTGTTCGGCTTCACCGTGTGAGCCACAGGGTCTATACGGTGCGTGTGGACACCGAGGGCCTGCGCGCCGCGAGCTGCTGGGCGAGCTGCTCCAGGTCCTTGCTCATCTGCGGCACGTCCAGCAGCAGCGAGTCCGGGTCGTAGCGGAAGTCGCCCTGCTGGAAGCCCAGCAGCGTCTGCATGGCCTGCTCGCCGTTCTGTCCCGACACGGTCGCGTAGACGAGCTGCCCCCGCTCCAGGTGCAGGAAGCCCTCGTGCGCGTGGTACTTGAGGTGCAGCCGCCCGGACTTCTTCCCCGAGCCCAGCAGCTTGAACAGCTCCGTCGCGGGCATCTCGTCCAGGCTCCCGCGCACCTCTCGGGCCGGGCCGTTGTGGAGGATGCGGTCGTCGTACAGCGCGCGAAGCGTCTTCGCGGACTCGTCCGGCTCCGCGGGAGGCACCACCGCCGTCGCTCCGCCCATCATCAGCCGCTCGCGCGTGCCCGGATCCGGGTCTCCCAGCACCACCACGGGCAGGCCCGAGTTCTCCGCCGACGCCCGCACCGCTTGCAGCAGCCCCAGCACCTCCGGGAGTCCGAACCTCAGCCCCACCACCAGCACGTCGCAGTCCTGGTCCACCAGCACGTCGTACGCCCCGTCCAGCGAGGACAGCGTGTGCACCACCAGCCCCTGCCGCCGCGACGACTCCAGCAGGTCGATTCGCGTCCCCTCGTCCGGCTCCACGATGAGGATCTGCCGGCCGTCGCTCTCGATGCGGTGCCGCAGCAGCTCGCCGCTCTGCACCTGCATGACGATGTCCGCCACCACCGGGTCGTACAGCTTGCCCGCGTTCTCCCGCAGGTGCTCCTGCGCCTGCTCCCGGGTGAACTGCTTGCCATACGCGTTCGTCGGGTTCTTCGTCAGCTCCAGGAAGCTGTCCACCGCCGCCAGGATGCGCGCGCCGATGAGGATGTCGTCGCCCTTCGTCCCCTGGGGACCCCCCGAGCCGTCATAGGCCTCGTAGAGCTGCGCGAGCAGGGTATTCACCTGGGGGGGCAGGTTCACCGTCTCGAAGAGCTTCGGCGGCACCCGGCTGTAGCGCCTGGCGTCGGCCAGCCACTCCGGGTTCACCGCGTTGCTCGCCAGACAGAAGTGGCGATCCGGTGGCTTGCCCAGGTCGTGCAGGTAGCCGGCGATGGCCACCGCCATCACGTCCCGGTGCGGAAGGCCCAGGTGCCGCGCCACCACCGCCGACTGCCGCGAGAGCTGTGCCGAGTGTCCCCGGTGGTGCTTGCGATCCCGCTCCAGCATCGTCACCAGGATGTTCAACGTCTCCAGGAAGTCGGCGTCCGTCACCGTGCCGCGAGAGGACACCAGGCCCTCGCCGCGAGCCATGCTGGGTCGAGCCGGCATGCCCGGGCGGAGTCGCATCCGGGCATCCGTCTCGAGGCGGAGCTGGATGCTGCTTCGCGGGTTCGTCCCCGTGGTGTTCTCGTAGGCGGTGGCGATCGCGGACACGTCCGTCCGCATCTGCGCGCCGCCCTCCAGCGAGGCGAAGGCCGTCGTGTCTCCGTAGTAGTGCTTGCGGATGGCGGCGGCGATGGTGCTGCGCAGGCCCACGTACGCGTAGACCTCGGACATGCCCGTCACCAGGGCGATCTCGTCCAGCAGCTTCTTGTTCTGCGGCTCGGCAGCCACCAGCGACAGGAGCTTGCGCTCCGGGTCGATGGCGAGCGGCAGCACGTTCTGGGCCTCCGCCAGCCGCACGGGCACCTTGTCGAGCACCTCCGTGGGAATCTTGGCCTTGGCCAGCTTCTCCGCGGAGACGAAGCGCGTCTGGAACTCGGCCGCCAGGAAGCGGAGCAGCGCCGATTCCTGGAGCAGGCCAATCTCCACGAGGCAGTCCCCCAGCCGGTGGCCGGTGATCTTCTGGTGCTCCAGCGCCTTCGAGATGGAGTCCGTCGTCACCAGCCCCGCTTCGACGAGGCGCTCGCCCAGCTTCTTCGCCATGTCAGCCTTCCGAGTCCGAACCATCCTCCGGCTTGGCGGTGGGCTCGGGCTTCTGCGTCAGCACACTGAAGGGCTTGAACGTCAGCTCCTTGGGAACGGTCACCGGGTCGCGCGGGGGCCTGGCCTCACGCGGCTCACGCTGCTCGCGAGGCTCACGCTGCTCGCGAGGCTCACGCGGCGGCCTGGGCTCGCGAGGCTCACGCGGCGGCCGCTCCGGACGCTCGGCGCGCTCCGGACGCTCGGCGCGCTCCGGACGCTCGGCCCGGGGAGCCTCTCCCGCGGGGGCGCCCGTCTTCTCCGGACGCTCCTTCGGCTTCTTCTCCTTGTGGTCCTTCTTGCCGCGACGCTCCACCGGAGCCCGGCCGCGCTGCGTGGGCACGGGGCCCTTCCAGATCTGGCGGTCGTAGAGCTTCAGATTCTCCGTCCACCGCTCGTTGGGGTCGCGCTGCATGGCCTCCACCCACGAGGCGATGCGCGAGTCCAGCGAGTCCAGCGCGTGGACGATGTGGGCCTCGAGCGTCATCGGCAGCTTGGGCGAGCCGTACTCCAGCCGGCCGTGGTGCGCGAGGACGAGGTGGGTGAGGTGCTGCTCCAGCAGGGGCGGGAAGTTGGGGATGGCGAGCGTCTTCTCGCGGATCTTCTGCGCCGTCATGACGAGGTGGCCCACCAGCTTGCCCTCGTCGGTGTAGTCAAAGCCCTTGTCCGAGGAGAGCTCCGCGACCTTCATGATGTCGTGGAGCAGGGCGCCGGCCATCAGCAGATCGCGGTCCGCCATGGGGTAGTGGTCGGCCACCCGGAGGGTCAGCCGCATCACCGACAGGAGGTGGTCGGCGAGTCCGCCGCGGTAGGCGTGGTGCACGCCCTTGGCGGCCGGCGCGTGCGGCAGGCCCGCGGCGATCTGCGGATCGTCCAGGAAGGCCAGCAGGAGCGCCCTCACGTTGGGGTCGCTCACGCGGTCGGTGACGAGCTCGCGGATCTGCCCCACGGCGCGGGCGCCACCGTGACCATCGCCCGTCTTGGGCACGGACTCCTCACGGACGGGCTTGTCTTCGCGGGCGGGCTTGTCTTCGCGGGCGGGCTTGTCCTCGCGGGCGGCGGCGGAAGCGGGCGGTGCGGCCGGAGGCTCGAACTCCTTGGGATCGAGCGGGCCGGGGTCCAGCTTCTCGAGCGCGTCGATGACCACCTGCGACTTGCCGTGGAAGTTGATGACGTTGCCACGCACGAGCACGTAGTCGCCGGTGCTGAAGGCGGGCTCGAGGGCTTCCACGTTCTCGAAGACGCGGGCGTCGATCTCCCCGCTCTTGTCGACGAGCACCACGGAGATGAACACCTTGCCGCTGCGCGCGGTGACGCGGTCCTTCTTCGCGACGCGGAAGACGGTATTGACCTGATCCTTCTCCCGCAGGTCCTTCGCATAGACCTTGCGCACCTGCTCCTCGGAGCCGTCGGTGGGGGAAGGGGTGGAGGAATTGTCAGTCGGATTGTCGGTCGTCATATCGAGGGTGAAGACACTAACATCCTCCGGGCGGTTAGGATGGCCTCATGTCCTTTCTTCCCGCCCTGCCCCTGCTCGTCCTGCTGGCTGGCGCCGATGACCCGGCCTGGCAGCAGGTGGCCCGTGATGACGGCATCACCGTGTTGGCTCGGACGCCCGAGGGGGGCTCCGTGTCCGAGGTGAAGGCCACCGCCCTCGTGGAGGCGCCCCCCCACGACGTGTGGCGGGTCGTCCGCGACTACCCCAACTACACGAAGACCATGCCCTACACCGACGAGAGCCGTGTGTTGGCCTCTGAGCAGGAGGGGAAGGTCATCGTCTTCTATTGTCTGGTGAACGCCCCGCTGGTGGACAAGCGCGACTTCATCATCCGCATCCGCGACGAGTCGGACTGGAAGGAGGGCAAGGGCTTCCTGAAGACGGCCTGGACGGTGACCACCGATGGGGCGCCGGCGGTCCGCGAGGGCGTGGTGCGTGTGAAACTCAACAATGGGTACTGGCTGCTGGAGCCGCGCGAGGAGGGGAAGAAGACCTTCGTCACCTACTACCTCTACACGGACCCGGGCGGCTCGTTGCCCAAGTGGATCGCCGACAAGGCCAACAAGACGTCCGTGCCGGACGTGCTGCGCGCGGTGCGCAAGCACGCCACGAAGAAGTAGTCAGCTCACCTCGAGGGCGATGCCCGACAGGTAGTCCGTGCCAGGGAAGCCCACCAGAGTGGGGTGGTCCGGCGGCAGGCCGAGCCGGGCGAAGCGGAAGCCCATGCGCCCCTCCTGGTCGCACGCCTCGGCCACCAGGTCGTCGAAGCCGCCGGGGGGCAGGGGCGGGTGGTAGCCCACGATGACGAGGTAGCCACCGTGGCGGGTGGCGCGCAGGCCCAGCCGCACCTGCTCGACGAAGGCCTCTGGGGTGGCGGCCTCCGGGGTGTCCAGGAGCACCAGGTCGAAGGTGTCTCGCAGGCCGCGCAGCACGGTGAGCGCGTCCCCCTTCTCCACCCGGAGGCGGCCCAGCAGCCCATTGGCCTCGCCGTTCTCGCGGGCGAGGTCCGCCGTGTCCGGGTCGCTGTCGAAGGCGAGGATGGAGCGGGCGCCCATGCGGCCCGCGTGGACGAAGAGGCCGCCCACGTGGCAGCTCGGGTCGAGCACCCGCGCGCCCTGGGACATGCGCGAGAGGAAGCGGCGCAGCTCCCGCTGGTCATACGGGTAGCCCACGCCCGGGCCGTAGGTGAGGTCCACCGTGAAGCGGGCCCCCAGCTCCAGCACGCGGCTCCAGCGGGGCGGGTTGCCGTAGAGCGTGTGGGGCCGCTGGATGGGCAGGCCGAGCTGCCGGCGCCGGGTGGTGTCGTTGCGCAGCAGGACGGACTCGGCCCCACTCACCTCCACGAGGGCGCGGGTGATCTCCTGGATGCGGGCGTCCATGGCGCGCGTGAGTGTCTGGACGACGAGGTGCGTGTCGTAGCGGTCCACGATGAGGCCGGGGAGGGCATCGCCGTCGTCGTTGATGGAGCGGCAGAAGCGCGGGTCATCCACCATGCGCGCGCGGCGCTCGAAGGCGTGGCGCACATGGCGGGGGATGAGGCCCTCGGCGGACTCGTCCGGCAGCCCCAGCCGGCGCACCGCGTAGGAAGACTCGAGGTCCACGTCCGCGAGCCCCAACACCTGCCCGTCCTCGTCCCGGAGCTGCACGGCCTCTCCCACGGAGGGAGTGCCTTCCATCGAGACGATGTCCTCCCGGCGCACCCAGGGGGCCCCGTGCTTGAGCCGTCGCGCCGCCTCTCGCGAAAGGTAGGTATTGAGCAAGGCCGTCCTCCCCTCTGCGCGGGCCCCGTGCCGCGCCATGTGCCACCGATGGGGGGAAACATGCGGCGGACGGCGGCCCGGTGCGGGGAGGGCGGGAGTGCTCAGTCGAGGGGCAGGAGAGCGGGCGAGGGCTCAGCCCCGGGAAGGGCCCGGGCGCTTGAACGCCTTGTAGGTCACCCGGGTCAGCAGCGTGCTCATCACCAACGCGAGCACCACGCCCAGGGAGCGCCGGGTCCACGAGTCGCTCAAGATGAGCGCCAGGGCCGCCACTCCCAGCACCACGGACGCGAGGATGCTCAGCACCTGGGCCCGGGCGGCGAGCCCCTTCGACTCCGGCCGGGCCCGGGCGAGCGCGGGGAGGGTCGACGCCTTGCGCCACGTCTCCTTGCCCTCCTCGAGCACCTCGTCGTCGGGGCCCACCAGTCCCTGGACGTACGCCACCTCGACGTCCCTCAGGCTGCCGTAGTCCAGCTCTCCGTCCGGCGTGCGTACGCGGTAGCGCATGGCCCCTCCCTCGCTTCAGGCTAGCTCGATCGCAATCTGCTCAGCCACCCGCAGTCCATCAATGGCCGAGGAGACGATGCCCCCCGCGTAGCCGCAGCCCACGCCCGCGGGGTAGAGGCCGCGCATCGACACGGACTGCATGTCGTCGCCGCGGGTGATGCGCACCGGCGAGCTGGTGCGGCTCTCGATGCCGATGAGCTTGCCCTCCTCGCTGATGAAGCCGCGCATCTTCCGGTCGAAGGCTTTCAGCGCCTGCTTCAGCGACTGGGTGAGGCGCTCCGGGAAGAGCTTGTTGAGGTCCGTATGGGCCAGCCCGGGCCGGTAGCTGGTGCCACCCGGGTCCTTCTTCACGCGCCCGGCGAGGTAGTCCGGAATCGTCTGCGCGGGGGCGAAGAACTTCCCCCCACCCAGCTCGTACGCCTTGGACTCCCAGTGGCGCTGGAACTCCAGGCCCGCGAGCGGACCGCGGAAGCCCTCGCGCTCGAAGTCCTGCACGGACAC
>NZ_DASVWK010000823.1:0-12467 GCF_036389735.1 Archangium sp.
GCTCGCGGGCCTGCACCAGCGCGGCCTCGCTCTGGTCGATGGCCCACACCCGCGAGGCCCACCGGGCCATGGACACCGACAGCATGCCCGTGCCGCACCCGAAGTCCGCCACGTCCAGCGCCGGCAGCAGCGAGGCCAGCGCCCCCGCCCAGAGGAACCAGGACTGGCCCGGCTCCAACAGTCGCTCGTTGAGGGCCTGCCGGTCCGCGCGCAGTCGCAGCAGGTCCTCCAGCCGGGCCAGGTCGCCTCCCTCGTCCGTCGCCTCGCGGGCCAGACGGATGAGCGGCCAACGCGCGTCGGCCGGCTCCAGGGCGAGCGAGTAATAGGTGAAGCCGGCCTGCCGCTCCTCGCGGATGAGGCCCAGCCCCTTGAGCTTGCCCAGGTGGTGCGACACCGAGGACTGAGCCACCCCCACCAGGGACACCAGCTCCGACACGTTCAACGGGGCCCGCGCCACCAGACGCAGGATGCGGAGACGTGTCGGGTCACCCAGGGCCCGAAAGGATTGGGAAAGTTCCTCCATATCGGCGAATCAACATACGTCGATGCAGCTTGGAAGGCCAGGGAAAGAAGAGAGGACGACGCGGCGCGTTGCCATGTGGGGAACGGTGGTTTAGAGACGGGCCATGCCCGCTCCCACCCTGCGCCAGCTCCTCGAAGGCAAACGTTTCGGACTCGTCCTTTCCGCTGGGTACTTTGGTTTCTACGGACACGCCGGCTTCCTGAAGGGACTGGCGGCCACGGGGCTGAAGCCCAGCGCGTATGCCGGGACGAGCGCGGGAGGGCTGGTCGCCGCCTACGCGGCCGCGGGGGCGAGCGTGCACACCATCGAGGAGCTGGTGCTCAAGCAGACGCGGGAGAACTTCTGGGACCCGGACCCCATCGGGGCGGTGCTCGAGGGCTTCCAGCGCGAGGGCCATGGCGCCACCGGGCTGCTCAAGGGCGAGCGCTTCCGCAAGCTGCTGGAGAAGACGCTGCCGGTGCAGGGCTTCGAGGAGCTGCCGCACCCGCTGCTGCTGGTGAGCGCCAACCTCACCCAGGGCACGCACGAGGTGTTCACCTCGGGCGAGCTGGCGCCGCGGGTGCACGCCACATGTGCCTACCCGGGCCTGTTCCGCGCGGTGCGCCTGGGGAGGGACCTGTACTGGGACGGCGGGCTGGTGGAGAAGGCGCCCGCGCTCGCGCTGCGGGAGAGCGCCTTCGGCCAGGAGCTGGACGCCATCCTCGTGCACTACCTGCCGAGCCGCACGCGCAAGATGCTGGGCGGCCCCATGGCGTACGCACAGGGCATCGCCGCGGGCTCGGCGGCGCTGCGGCACGACCACTTCCGGCTCCAGCTCGCGCTGCTGAAGGAGCGCGGCTTCCCCGTCTACGTGGTGGTGTCCACCCTGCCGCCGGTGTCGCCCTCGCAGATGGAGCGCGGCTTCGATGCGCTGCACCAGGCGAAGCTGAGCGCCGAGCGCGCGCTGGCGCGGCCTCCCGTGCCCTTCGAAGAGGCCTGAAGCGCTCAGCGGCCGTAGCGTCGGTGGTCCACCATCAGGCAGCGGCTCTGCACCACCTGGATACCGGCCTTCGCGAACTTCTCGGCCGCCGCGTCGTTGCGGATGCCGGACTGGAACCACACCGCCTTGGGCTTCTTGGCGAGGATGTCCTCCACGTGCTGGTCGATGTCCTGGGGCCGCCGGAACACGTCCACGAGATCGATCTCCCCCGGGATGTCCACCAGCCGCCGGTACACCGGCTTGCCGAGGATGTGCGTCACGTCCGGGTAGTAGACGGGCACCGGCACCACGTCCACGCCCGCCTGCGCCAGATACTCCGCCACGTAGAAGGCAGGCTGGTCCGACTGCTGCTCCGTCTTGATGCCCAGCACCGCCACGCGCTTGCTCGCCTGCACCACCGCGCGGATGCCCGCCTCGTCCTCGATGAGGTTGTCCTCGTAGCTCATGGCTGCTCCTCCTCCGGCGCTTGGAGCGACTCCAGCGCCGACTGCGTCGTCCACGTCCACGTCTCTCCGCCCAACGTCGCCCGCAGGGTGAACCCGCGCCGCACCGGCAGGAAGCGTCCCTTTCCGACCAACTGTTCTCCCTCGCACTGAACCCCGGGCGTCAGCGGGGGAGCCTCCGCCTGCCACAACATCTGGCGGACCTCCGCCGTCATCTTCTCCACGGGCGCGTCCAGGCAGCGCAAGGTGAACACCAAGGCCTCGCCGTACTCGGTGAGCAGCGTCCCGGTGAAGGTGCGCTCCAGCACGTACGTCACCTCCTGGCCGCCCAGCGGCACCGAGCCCACCACATAGGCGCGCCCCCCTGGCGTCAGGCCCTGCCCGTAGAGGTTGCCGTAGCGCACCTCCCACTCGTCGCGCGTGCGCGCCTCCAGGGCCTCCGGGGCGAAGAAGCGCTCCAGCGCCGACACGTCCTGGCCCGCGGGGGAGACTTCCTGGAGCACCACCCGCGCGGCCTCGGGGTCCACCACCCGCACGTAGGTGCCATCGGCCGCGAGCCGCACCCGCAGGGAGAAGCGCGTGAGGACGTCGTCCACCGGCGTCTCCACCGGGGCGCCGTCCCGCGAGTAGCGCGCTTGCGTCACCCGCTGGGTGAGGAGCCAGCCGCCCTGGTCGGGGGTGAAGCGCGTGACGGTGGTCAACTCCGCCTCCTGCGAGCCCGGCGCGCCGCTGTGGCGCATGGAGCTCTTCACCGTCTCGGTGAGGAGCGAGTCCTCGGGTGGCCGGAACTCGAGTCGCAAGGGCGGCGAGGCGCTCGGCTCGAGTATCAGGGAGGGGATGTCACGGCGGCACGCGGCGGTGGAGACCACCAGGAGCAGCAGGAAGCACAAGCGGTGGGTACGCATGACGTGCGCGCACGCTGGCAGAAAGCGCGGGGACTCGCGAGCGCTTCGGCGCTACCCGGTCTACGGCGGTATCCGCGCACTCAACACACAGGTGTCGAGCCAGCGCACCACCACCAGCAGCACGAGCCCCACCAGGAGGAGCATCCACCACTTCAGATGCACTCCTCTCGGAGAGCGCCTGGGACTTGAGAAGGGCATGGGTTCGGGTCCCGGAGGATGCCACGAAGAGGCCACCCCATCCAAGAAGTGGGTTTCATCAGCATGACGGGAAAAGTGGTTTCGCGCTTGCCGCCGGGAGAGCGCCTCCCCTACCCTGGCCGCCCGTTCGTGGAGGACTCGCGTGCGTCCCGTTCCCTCGTTCCTCCTGCCGTGGCTCCTGCTCTCTCTCCCCGCCTCCGCCCAAGAACGCGCCGATGGGCAGGTGCTCCAGCGGCGGACCCTCGTGACTCCAGCCCGACCCAATGAGGTTCCTCCCCTGGAACTGCACGTGGCGGTGGGCGTGGCCACCCTTGTCCAGCTCGGAGCACCATTGAAACTCGGAGCCTTGAAGCTTCCGGAAGGCACGGAGTACATCCAGCTCGGCCCGATGGGCGATGACTCGCTGGTCATCCTCCCCACCAAGAACCTGAGCGGCGGAGAGCAGGTGCCGCTCACCGTGGACACCGAACCCGGCGCCGAGCCCCTCCGCTTCCTGCTCGTCACCCGGCGCGACGTGGCGGACGTACAGGTGCGCGTGGTGCGCGCCTGGTCCTCTCCCGACGAGGACGGCGCGGAGCTCATGGCCCGGAGCCTCCTCGCCACGCCGGACGCGCGCGCCACGGTCGTATTCCCTCAAGACATGGTGAAGCGCGACCTGCGGGACTCGCGCGGGCAGGTCGACTCGGTGCTCTGGTTCGGCCGGCGCATGTTTGCCCCCTTGATCGTGCGGAGCCGCAAGAAGGGAGCCCCGCCATGGAGGCTGGTGCAGGCACGGCTGCGGGCAACGCTCACGGACGGAGTCCTCCTGGAATGGCCCGCGCGTCTGCTCTCGGGCGCAGCGGACGAGATGCGTCAGCGCCACATCCTGACCAGCCTGCTGCCAGAGGGCGCCTCTCGGCTGGAGCTGGCATTGGATGGAGAGGACTCGCCCGGCGACTTCCGACTGCTGTCCCTGGAAGAGAGGTCGTCGCGCCCATGAGCATGCCGCTGCACCCCAACCAACTCCGCGCGGGAGACCGCGTGCGGGACTTCCGTGTCGTGCGCCGGCTGGGGGTTGGGGGCTTCGCCTTCACCTTCCTGGTGGAGCGAGCGGGCATCCCCTTGTCGCTGAAAATGGCGGCCCAGCCCCCCTCGGAAGAGGACGAGGATCGGGTGGATGACTGGATGCGTCGCGAAGTGGCCTCGCTGGAATACCTGAATCACCCCCACGTGCTGCCGGTACTCGAGTGGGGCCGGTGGCCTGATTCAGAAAAGGGTTACGGCTACTTCGTCACCCCCTACGTCTCCGGGAGCACCTTCCACGCATGGCGCTGGCACGAGCGGGCTCCTCTCCATCGCTCGGTGGGCGTGCTCTGTGACGTGCTGAAAACGATGGAAGCGCTGCACGCACGAGGCGTGTGCCACCGGGACATCAAGGCGGAAAACCTCCTGGTGCGGAGGGAGGATGACAAGCCCTTCCTCATCGACTTCGGCGCGGTGCATCTGCCGTGGGCCCGCCCGCTGACGGAAGGGCTCGCACCGGGCACGCTCTATTGCCAACCTCCCGAGGCCATCACCTTCCTGTTGCGCGAGGCCGCGCGCCCGGGCTCGCGCCTGGAGGCCCGGCCCACCGCGGATCTGTATGCCTTTGGCGCGCTCCTCTACGAGACACTGACCAACTGCCGACCCTTCAGTACCCAGCTGACGCTGGAGCAACTGCTGATCGCCATCGCCACCACGATGCCCTTGGATGCCGGGCAGCTCGCGCCCGAAGCCCCATCCTCCTTGTGCGATCTGGCCCAGCGGTTGCTAGCGAAGGAGCCCGAGCAGCGCCCCCCGAGCGCTCGCGCCGTGCGCGAGGAGTTGGAACGACTGCGCCGGGAAGAAGGACACACCGACCCCTGGCAGGCCCAGGCGAAACGACCTTCCGAACTCGCGAGGGTGCGCGAATCGTTCACGGGCGTGGACATGCTGAAGGAACCGCCGGAGGAGCCTTCGGAGCCGAGCCCCTCGGCGCCTGCTCCCGAGAAAACGCCTCCCATCGAGGCCTCTGCTGTCGAGCGCGCTCGGTGGACGAGAAGGGGGTCGCGGTACCTTGTCGCGCTGGCCCTTGGGCTGGGACTGCTCGGGTTAGGGTGGACGCTCCTCCGAGAGCCCACCGCGGCTGCTCCGGCCCCCACCGAGAAAGGAACGCAGTCCGTGCCCTCCCCTTCCCCTGATGAAGCCCCCACTCCGACCTCCCACTCGACGCAAGCGCCCTCGCGACGGTGCGCGCTGCTCACCAGCCTGCTGGGAGTGGCCGCCGCGCAGCTCGCCGGGTGCGCCACCGCTCCCGTGCGGCCCGATCCCATCGGCTATCTCGCAAGCTGCTCCCCCGAGGCCCGCGCCACTCCCGCCAGACTGGACATCAAGCCCGATGAGCAGGGGTCCTTCTTGGAGACGGGCACTCCGGTGTCGGACGAGTCCATCGAGGATGGAGGGGCCCTCAACCTCAAGCCCGGCCCCGTCACCGCGTCCATGTTCGTGGAGATGAAGGGGCAGAAGCTGTACCTGAAGATCACGGGCGAGGCGGTGACGACGCCCCACCGTGTCTACATCCAGTTCGACCGCTTGTACCTGCCAGACGGCACCCCACACTCCATCTGTGGCGTGGCCGTCGACGGCATTCACCAGTACGGCATCCCCACGTATGCGCGCCTACCGATGGAAGGCGCCAAGGTGGACCCGGCCCGGGTGGACAAAAGCCCCGGCAGCGTGGTGCTCAACGACCCGCGCTTCGAGACGGTGTTGCAGGGGCCCGAAGGCTACTACGTGCCCCGCATCTCCCTGGCCCCGCCGGACTGGCGCTGAGTCATTCCACTCTGACCATTGAGGAAGCGGCGCTCCCCAGGCGCCGCGTGTCCTCGGGCGGGGAAAAAGACCGAGGACCAGATACGCCTCACTTCTGCTCAGTGTCGAGAACACAAATCCCGAGGGAACGCTCCGAAGCGCCCACACATTTCTCTCTCGGCCCGCAGGTACCCGGCTCATCCGAGTTGCAACTGCGAACGCAGCGCTCCCCCAGGCACGAAAAGCCCTTGGGGCACGGTGGCCCTCGCTTGTCGCACGAAAGCGCGCACTTCATCCACACATCGCTTCGTGAGTGTCGAAACGAGATGTCGCACACCTGTTGCTCCGGGCAGGGATTGAGCTGGCAATCCGGTCCATGCACCCGCGCGCAAATCGAGCTTCCATGTGCCAACCCCACACACCGTTGCCCCTCGGGGCAGACTCTTCCCTCACAGGTCGGCAGACACGCGAGGCCCTCGACATCCGAGTCGCTGCAGAAGTACCCCTCAGGACAACCCTGGGGCGCATGGAGCTGGCAGGAACGACGGCATTGCTTGTGGGCGCACACCAGACCCGGCGCACATGCGATGTCCTGTTTGATGGGCAGCTTCATGCAAAGCGCGCCTTCCTGGGCATTGCCTGTGGCCGCACATATGCGCACCACCCGGTCGCCTGCTGGAATCGAGCGGCAGGAAGACCCCTCGCGACAATCCCTGTCCGTCGAACAGTCGCTCGCCACGCAGGCATGGTCGAACATCAACTGGCCACGCAGACAGACGAGCGGAGCGTCGCAGTCCTCATTTCCCTGGCAGGACCGATGAAAGGTGAGCAACCGTCCCGTCTCATCGGGCGCGAGGATTGGGACGACCCTGCTGTCATACTTGCTCGTTTCGGCCCCCCCCAGTCTACCCGGCAGCATCCAACTCAAAGCCCACACCAATGGTACGGGCAAGAGCAATCCCAGCAGGATGGCAGAGAGGGTACGCCACCTCATTTCCGGGCCTTCCTTCTCATCTCCTCCTGGCATGAAGCCATGCAGTCCTCATAGTACTTGGATCCACACTCATCCCAGACATCTCCTGGTTGGCAACTGTCCCCGGCCAACCGCATGGCGAGATCCTTGAGCATGGCCTGGTGCAACACGCCCGCCCCACCACCCACGGGGCACCCTGTCTCGAGCATCAGCACCAGCATCCATGCCGCCACACACACGCGGTTCATCAGCCCAGCCCCCCTGAATCCTCGGAGGATTGAGCCTATCGGTCGAACCGAGGAGAATCCACGGCGCGCCGGAAAAAAGCGAAGCGCCCGCGAGCACTGGCCAGTCGTGGCCAGCGCCCGCGAGCGCCTCAGGTCCTTGCCCGTGTCGTCAGTGACTAGGGATGCCGCGAATTCCCATCCGGAGCGTTCTCCACCAGGTCACGGCCGATGTTGCGCCGGTCGCGATCCACCCCGTCATCGTCGTAATTCCGGCCGCCCAGCGCGAACCGCCGCGCCGCCTCCGCCAGGTCGCGCATCACGTCTTCCCGCGACTGGTACTCCTCCTGTGGAAGCGACTTGAGGACGTTGATGATGTCCTTGAACGCGCCGCCGTCCTCCGCGGCCGAGACGATCTGCTCACGCGTCGCCGGGTAGTCCACGGAGTCGAGGTGCGGCGTGATGGAGTGCGCAGGGTTCTCCGCAAATCCGAATGCCATCGTGTCTTCTGCCTTTCCGCCCGGGGCCGCCTCCACCCCCGGGGCTTTGATTTCAACCTGGGGATGGAATGTCCGTCGGGCCACTCGGCGCGGCACTTCCGGCCAAGCCTCCCGGGCAGCCAGCCAGCCAAGGCCAGGGTAGACTGGCGCTCCCCAGCCCCCTTCCCCTGGTTCCGATGCTCTCCACCCCTCTGCTCGTCACCTGGCTCTCGCTCGCCACCCCGGCTCCCGCCGTCTCCTCCCCCGCCCCCGAGGCGAAACCCTCCACTCCCGAGGCCACGAGCGTCTACTCGCTGGAGAACGGGGCCTTCGTGGACCAGGCCCTGAGGGACCTGGAGACCCTCGAGCGCCATGCCCGGGGCCTGCGCGCCCTCCAGCAGCAGATTTCCAAGACGCGCGGCCTCTACACGCGCGAGCAGGACACCCCCTACACGCCGGACGAGAAGCGCACCCTGCTCACCACCTGGGCGGCCTTCTCCGACTACTTCGCCTCCCTCGAGCTCATCCGCCAGCGCTACTGGGACTTCGTCAAGGTGCCCGCCCTCACCCAGGAGACGAAGCACGCCTGGGGCTTCCTGCTCACCCACGGGGCGCTCACCACGGAGCTGGCCCATGGGTTGACGTACGCGGAGTTCACCAACGGCCGCAAACAGCTCGAGGTGCTGCTGGATGAGCCCTCCGAGGAGTTCGGCCTGCCCGCGCGCGCCTTCGCCCGCTTCAAGGACAAGGCCATCCACGTCACCACCGCCACCCAACTCATGACGGGGGACTCGTACGCCGAGCAGCTCCGGCCCCTGCTGAAGAAGACGGGCATCCTCAATGTGCGCCGCGCGGTGTGGCTGGTGCAGGAGACGCGCGACAACTCCAAGGTGGCCCGGGGCAAGCTCTTCAAGCGCGGCTTCACCCTCTTCGCCAAGGCCGGCGCGGACGTCGTCCAGGACACCACCGCCAGCGCCATCTTCCCCGTGCAGCGCTCGGTGGCCGAGTGGATGGGCGACACCCGGGTGAAGCGTATCGGTCAGCCCCTCATCTCCCGCGCTCAGGCGCTCGGCCTCCTGGCACGCATGCAGCCGGGCGACGTCCTGGTCGCCCGGCAGAACTGGTACCTCTCCAACATCGGCTTGCCCGGCTTCTGGCCCCACGCCGAGCTGTACGTGGGCACGCCCCAGGACTGGGCCACCCACCTCGACGGGGACGCGGGGGTGAAGGGCTGGCTGAAGACGCGGCCCGGCTCTCCCCAGACGCTGGCCGAGCACCTGGCGCGCGAGTACCCCGCCAAGTGGGCCACCTACAGCGCCCCGGACAGCCACGGCGACGCCCTTCGCATCATCGAGTCCATCAGCGAGGGCGTGTCCTTCACCGGCCCCGAGCACGGCATGCACGTGGACTACCTGGGCGTCCTGCGCCCGCGCCTCGCCCCCGTGGACAAGGCCCGCGCCATCGCCCGCGCCTTCCACCTCCAGGGGCGCCCCTACGACTTCAACTTCGACTTCTTCTCCGACTCCTCCCTCGTGTGCACCGAGCTCGTCTACAAGTCCTACGCCCCCTCCCAGGAGGTGAAGGGCCTGCGCATCGACCTGGTGGACGTGGCCGGGCGGCGCACCCTGCCCGCCAACGCCTTCGTCCGCCTCTTCGACGCCGAGTACGGCCAGCCCGACCGCCAGTTCGATTTCGTGGCGTTCCTCGATGGGCGCGAGAAGGAGCGGGATGCGATAGAGGGGGATGTGGATTCCTTCCGGAGCAGCTGGCGCCGGATGAAGTGGGACATCGCCCAGCAGTAGCGTCAGGAGACACGCCCCCATGACGGAAGAGACCGGATTCGAGATGCTGGAGATCGCCAGCAAGCTCTACGAGCGGATGATTTCCCAGCAGCAGGCCAAGGTCCTCCGGCTGGCTCGCGAGGTGGTGCCCAACATCACCCCCGAGGAGCTACGCAATCCGCATGACTTCCCGAAACTCAAGGAACACCCGACTTTCGAATTCGAGGATGGGCTCTTGTCGGGGCTCATTTCGGCCCAGGTGGCACTCAACGCGGAGATCAAGGGGCGGTTGTTGCCCCCCGAACCCCCGCTGGGCTGACTGCCTGCCTGCCTTTGCCGTCCGCCTGTCAGTGGGTTAGTCCTTCCCGCCGTGAGCAACACCTCGACATTCAGCCCCCCACTCGCCCGCGAGCGCCTCGTGTCCGCGCTCGCGGCCGACCCTCCGAGGCTGGATCTGGCCGCGTTGGCCATCGCCACCCTCAACCGACCGGAGCTGGAGGTCTCGGCGTACCTGCACACCCTGGACGCCCTGGCGGCCCGGGTGCAGGTGGAGATGGAACGGCACGCCAGCCAGGGCGAGGTGCTGGCGGGCCTCACCGCGCTGCGTCACGTGCTGGCGGACATCGAGGGCTTCCGCGGCAACGAGGACGAGTACCAGTTGCCGGAGAACAGCTTCCTGGACGAGGTGCTGGAGAAGAAGGTGGGCCTGCCCATCACGCTCTCGGTGGTGTACCTGGAGGTGGCGCGGCGCGCGGGCATCCCCCTCTACGGCGTGCCCTTCCCCGGGCACTTCCTGGTGGCCTGCCACTCGGGGGACCACAAGCTGGTGGTGGACCCGTTCCACAGCGGCGAGATCCTCACCGAGGAGGGCTGCAAGGAGTTGCTGGAGCGCGTGGCGCCGCAACTCAAGTTCAACCCCTCCATGCTGGCCCCGGCCCCGGTGGAGCTCATCGCCTACCGGATGCTGTCCAACCTGCGGCGGGTGTTCCTCGAGCGCCAGGATGGCGAGCGAGGGCTCGCCGTGGTGGACATGCTGCTGATGCTGGCCCCCAACCACCCGGGCGAGCTGCGCACGCGGGCGGCGCTGCTGGCCAACCTCGGGGCCTACCGCGCGGCGCTCAAGGACGTGGAGCGCTGCCTGGAGCTGTCGCCGGACGCACCGGACCGGGACAGCCTGGAGTGGACGGCCCGGGAGTTGCGCGAGCGCGCCGAGCTGTTGAACTGACCCGATGAGCCCCCTCAAACCGTGGCCCCGCCTGCGCCGGGGTCTGGAGCACGACTTCCACGTCATCAAGGTCCGCCAGGACATGGTGGCCGACCCGCGCACCGGCCACGAGCACGCGCGCGTCGTCATCGACAGCCCGGACTGGGTGAATGTCATCGCGGTGACGAAGGACGACCAGCTCGTGCTCATCCGCCAGTACCGCTTCGGCATCGACCAGACGACGCTGGAGATTCCGGGCGGCATGGCGGAGCCGGGGGAGGACCCCGCGGTGGCCGCCGCGCGTGAGCTGGAGGAGGAGACGGGGTACGTGCCGGGCCGGGTGGTGCGGCTCGGGCAGGTGCACCCCAACCCCGCCATCCAGAGCAACCGCTGCCACAGCTATCTCGCGCTCGACTGCGAGAAGAAGCACGAGGGCATGCAGGACGCGGGCGAGGACATCGCCGTGGAGCTGCACCCACGCTCGGCCGTGCCCCAGCTCATCCAGAGCGGCGCCATCACCCACTCGCTGGTGGTGGTGGCCTTCTTCCTGGAGCGCCTGCTCGCCGAGGCCCCGGGCCCCCGCTGAAATTGTCGGGTCGTCATCGGCGTTTGACGCCAGCGTCACGCAGGAGACCCCCGATTCCCCGGGGCCCCCGTGACATGCATTCGGGGCAGCACTAGCCTCTGCCCCCGAGGTGAGCACGCCATGGCGGAAAGCCTGACGCATCCACTCGAGGAGCCCCACCCGTCGCTCCCGGTGGCCCAGTCCCCCAATGCCGGCAACGTGGTCGCGCGCTCCCAGGAGAGCGCCCCGAGCCGCGTCCTCCTCCACGACATCCTCCCCGACGAGGACGTGTTCGCCTACATGCGGCGCGTCCGCGGTGTCTTCGAGCACCGGCTGTACCAGCGGCTCGTGGGTGCCGCGAACGAGTTCAAGGAGGGTGACGCGGCCCTCGGCGTCGCCGCGGCGGACGAGGCCTCGCGCCACCAGGCCCGGGCCCTGCTCGCGCGCACGCGCATCGGCGATCTGGACGCGTATCCGCTCATCGAGGAGCGGCTCTATTCGTACATCCAGGGGGCGGTCGACGGCACGGCCCAGGCGCGCACCGCGAGCTGGACGCTGGGCGAGCTCAAGGCCTTCCTGCTGTCCGCGAGCGAGGCGGACATCCACGAGCTCAAGAGTGGGTTGAGCAGCGACGTCATCGGCTGCGTGGTGAAGCTGATGAGCAACGCGGAGCTCACCGCCGTGGGGCGCAAGGTCTTCAACCCGCTGCCGGGCAGCAAGGTGGGGGCGAAGGGCTACCTGGGCGCGCGAATCCAGCCCAACTCGCCCACGGACCACCCGGACGACATCCGCTGGCAGGTCTTCAACGGCTGGGCCTTCGCCGTGGGGGACGTGGTGCTGGGCACCAACCCCGTGTCCTCGGCGCCCGAGTCCGTGGCCGCCGTGGAGTCCGCCCTGCACGAGATTCTGGTGACGTTCGGCCTCCAGGACACCCTGCCCCACTGCGTGCTGGCGCACGTGGACGTGCAGGCGGTGGTCGAGGCCAGGCAGCCGGGCACCACGGGCCTCTGGTTCCAGAGCCTGGGCAGCACCGAGGCCGCCAACCGCACCTTCGACGTCACCCTGGAGAAGATGGAGGCCCATGCCGCCACGCGCACCGGGCGCTGGGGCATGTACTTCGAGACGGGCCAGGGCGCCGACGCCACCAACGGCCATGCCGCCGGCGTGGACATGGTGGTGCACGAGGCGCGCAAGTACGGCTTCTCACGGGCCCTCACGCAGCGCATCGCCGCCGCGCAGGCCCGCGCCGACCAGACGCCCGCTCCCTGGGTCATCGTCAACGACGTGGCCGGCTTCATCGGCCCCGAGGTGTTCCGCACCCGCGAGCAGCTCGTGCGCTGCTGCCTCGAGGACATCGTCATGGGCAAGCTGCACGGCCTGACGAT
>NZ_DASVWK010000824.1:0-8901 GCF_036389735.1 Archangium sp.
GCCTCGTGAGGCTGCCATGCGCCACCTGCTCCTGGTCCTGATGCTGCTGTTGTCGCCGCTCGTGAGGGCGCAGGAGTACACCGGCCCGGCTCCCGAGGCCGGCCACGCCAATGGGGGTGCCGAGCCCGCGATGGTGCCCGCCGCCCGGCCCGCGCTGGTGGTGGGAGAGCTGTCCACGCCGCGCTTCCGCATCCTCTACACGGCCAGGGCCGAGGGCGCCGCGCGCCAGCTCGCCGGCACCATCGAGTCCGTGCGCGACACCTTCGTGGGCGTGCTGGGGCGCGACTGGCCGGGAGTGACGGAGCTGCGCGTGGGCGTGGGCCGCCAGGAGTTCGAGGCCCTGGCGCTGCCCGGCGGCGCGCCTCCGGGCTGGGCCGTGGCGCTGGCCTACCCGGCGCACCGCATCGTCCTGCTCAACGCGCTGACGATGGCGGGGCCCGAGGGCCAGGTGACGCTGCGTCACGAGCTGGCGCACGTGGCGCTGGGGCAGCTGGGCAAGCTGTGGCCGCGCTGGTTCCAGGAGGGCCTCGCGCAGAACCTCACCGGGGAGAACTTCTCGGCGACGCACTACGCGGCGCTCTTCCGTGCGGTGACGCAGGAGAAGGTGTTCCGCTTCGAGCACCTGCACGACGCCTGGCCGGACCTTCCCTCGGACGTGGAGATCGCCTACGCGCAGAGCGCGGCCTTCGTGGCCTGGCTGGCGGCGCGGCACGGGCCCGAGGGCATGGGCCGGCTGGTGGACGAGGTGGGCACGGGCCAACCCTTCGAGCAGGCCTTCGGCAAGGCCTTCCACTCCTCGCTGTGGGTGGAGGAGCTGGAGTGGCGCGAGGGGTTGGCGGCGCGCTACGGCTGGCTGCCGCTGACGACGAGCACCTCGCTGCTGTGGCTGGGCGCGACGGGGCTGGTGGTGGCCGCGTACCTGCGGCGCCGCCAGCAGAAGGCGGTGAAGCTGGCGGAGATGGAGCAGCAGGACATCGCCGAGGAGGCCGCCATGCGCGCGGCCTTCGAGGCGGAGATCGCCCAGCAGCAGGAAGTGGTGCCCGCACTGGCGCCAGCCACGGACGCGGCGGAGCCGGCCCCTCCCGAGTGGCACGAGACGCCTTCCGCGCACGGCGCGGAGTATGAGGAGGACGAGGAAGCCCCGGCTCGTCCGAGCAAACCGACGGTGCACTGAGCCGTTCCCCACGTTGGGAAAAGACCTGCCCACACACGCGACGCGGCCACCCACTCCGCGTCCGGGTGGAACGCACGCATCGGCTGTCTCGAAAAAACTACAGTCTTCTTGAAGGTCCCACACCGGGGGGATCACGCCAAACGCTTGATTTCACTGCCCATCCGCTCCTGTGCGGGCGCTGGCAGCCGTCTTGCTTAAGACCGCTGCACGAGAGCGGAGGGCAGCACAATGGCGGAGCGGGCACGGCGGGGATCGGGAATCGCGAGGGTGTTCGAGGGACAGCCCGAGCGGCTCGCCGCGGCATGGCGCCGGGTGCGCTACGCGGAGACGAAGAAGGAAGGGTCGCCGCCGCGCAACCAGCTGGACGGCGTGGTGGAGCCCTTCATCCGCGAGGTGGGTCGGAGCCTGGAGGGCAAGGAGGGCAGCCCCTGGAGCCGGACGCGGGCGGTGCTGCGGCTGGCGCCGAAGCGTGGGGCGCGCGCGCTGCACGACGAGTTCGCCGCGCTGCGCCGCTGCCTGGTGGACGCGGTGGAGACGCTGGGCGGCGGTGACGAGGAGCGGGCGGTGGTGAATCAGGCCCTGGACGAGGCGGTGGATTCGGCGGTGGCGCTCATGGAGCGACTGGCCAACCCACTCGCCCCGAGGCCGCGGGTGCCCTTCGCGGGCCTGGTGGTCCAATTTTTCGATCGGCCGGAGTCCGCACGGGTGAAGCCCCTGCTGGACGAGGCCCGGGTGGCGCTTCATTGAGTTGAGGGGGGTTGTCGACCCGTCCGGCTTGATGCTCCCAATCTCTGGGGAGCGTCCGAGGGCCTGGCGGTTGAAGGGGGCGCGCTGACGGGATGGGGGTCCCGAGGCGCGAAATGGGGGTGTGCTCCCGCCCGGGGGGGCGGTGAGCGCACCAGGAGTGGCCGCTGGAAGCCGCGTGGTCGGGGGTCCACGCGCCTTGACGGCCGGACGGGTCGACGTTGTTTTTTCCGGGGGCGGACGCGTACGTCAGTGCGCGTCCGCCCACGTCTTTCCAGCCCCTACTTCCACCTTGAGGGGCACCTTGAGCCGCATCACGGCGGACATGCACCGTCGCGACAACTCCTTCACGGCGTCCACCTCGGCGTCCGGCGCCTCGAAGAGCAGTTCGTCGTGCACCTGGAGCAGCATCCGCGTGCGCAGGCCCTGCTTCTCCAGCTCCGCGTCCACCGCCAGCATGGCCTTCTTGATGAGATCCGCCGCCGTGCCCTGAATCGGCATGTTGATGGCGGCGCGCTCGGCCGCCTGCACCACCTGGCGGTTCTTCGCGTTCAGGTCCGCCATCGGTCGGCGCCTCCCGAAGAGCGTCTCCACGTACCCCTTCGTGCGCGCCTCCCTCACCGTCTCGTCGAGGTAGCGCTTGATGCCCGCGTAGCGCGTGAAATAGCGCTCGATGATGTCGCGTGCCTCCTCTCCCGAGATGTTGAGGCGCGTGGACAGGCCGTGTGGGCTCAAGCCGTAGGCGATACCGAAGTTCACCGTCTTGGCCACCCGGCGCTGGTCCCTCGTCACCTGATCCTGCACCACCCCGAAGATCTCCGCCGCCGTGCGGCTGTGGATGTCCTCGTCCCGCGCGAAGGCGTCGATGAGGACCGGGTCCTCCGCGATGTGCGCCAGCAGTCGCAGCTCGACCTGGCTGTAGTCCGCGGAGACGAGCTGGTGGCCCTCCTCGGCGATGAAGGCCCGGCGGATCTCCATGCCCAGCTCGGTGCGGATGGGGATGTTCTGGATGTTGGGATCCGACGAGGACAGCCGCCCCGTGGCGGTGGCCGCCTGGTGGTAGGTGGTGTGGATGCGCCCGTCCTTCGCCACCAGCTCCGGCAGCGTGTCCAGGTAGGTGCTCTTGAGCTTGGACAGCGAGCGGTACTCGATGATGGCGCGCGGCAGCGGGTGCACCTCGGCCAGCTTCTCCAGCACCTCCTGATCCGTGGAGGGGCCCGTCTTGCCGCGCTTGAGGACGGGCAGCTCCAGCTTCTTGTAGAGCACCTCCGCGAGCTGCGGGTTGGAGCCCACGTTGAACTCGGTGCCCGCGAGCGTGTGGATCTCCTTCACCTTCTGCTCGCAGTCGGCGCCCACCTTCTCGGAGATCTCCCGGAGCACCTTCACGTCCAGCTTCACGCCGTGCTCTTCCATGCGCGCCAGCAGCGGCACCAGCGGCAGCTCCAGCTCGCGCGCGAGCTTCACCAGCCCCAGCGGCTCCAACTCCTGCCACAGGCCCGGCGCCAGCCGCCTCGCCGCGTCCGCCCGGGCCGCATAGGCCACGGAGACTTCCTGGGGCGAGAACTCCTTCAGCGCTCGCGCCTTGCGCCCGCCGGTGGAGGGCAGCTCGGGCAGCTCCGCCTGGAGCCGCTCCCGCGAGAGGACCTCCAGCCCGTGATCGCGCCGCGAGGCATCCAGCAGGTAGCTGAGCAGCTCGACGTCGTCCTCCCCTCCCCTCATCCGGAGGCCCTCGCGGTGGAGCAGCAGCGAGAGGGCCTTGAGGTCATGCCCGCCCTTCTTCACCGCCGCGTCCCCCAGCACGCCCTGGAGGGCCGCCTTGAAGTCCGCGGGCCGCACCTGCTCCACACCCAGCCCATCGTGGCCCACCGGCACGTAGCGCGTGGTGCCGTCCTTGAGCCCCACCCCGAGTCCCACCAACCGCCCGGAGACGGGCAGGCCCTCGTACGCGGGAATGAGCGTCACCTCCCCCGCCTCGCGCACCGCGGCGGCCAGCGCCTGGAGCGCCTCCTTCGTGGTGACGATCTGCGTCTCCAGGGCCAGCTTCACGGGCTCCGTGGTGGGCGCAGCCGGGCCGGACTCCCGCGTCTGCGCCGGCAGCTCCCGCAGGAGCGCGGTGAACTCCAGCTCGGTGAAGAGCTGGCGCAGCTGCGTGTCGTGCGGGGGCTGGCGCTTCAGGCCCTCGATGGTCACGTCCAGCTTCAGGTCCGTGCGGAACGTCACCAGGTCGCGCGCGCGCAGCAGGCTCTCGCGGTGCGATTCGAGCGCCTCGCGCATCTTCGGCTTCTTCACCTCCGAGAGCCGCTCGAGCAGCGCGTCCACGCCGCCGAACTGGTGCAGCAGCTCCACCGCCGTCTTCGGGCCGATGCCCGGCACCTTGGGGACGTTGTCCACGGCGTCGCCGATGAGCGCCAGGTAGTCGCGCATCTGCCGGGGCTCGATGCCCAGCCGCTCCTTCACCGCGTCGAGGTCCGTGTAGCGCTCGTTCTGCGGATCGTACAGGTGGACGTCCTCGTCCACGATCTGCACGAAGTCCTTGTCCCCGGTGACGACGAGGACGCAGAAGCCCTCGGCCTTGGCCTGCCTGGCGAGCGTGCCGATGACGTCATCCGCCTCCCAGCCGGCCACCTCCAGCACGGGCAGGTTGAGGGCCTCCACCACCCGGCGGATGTAGGGGAACTGCTGGCCCAGGTCCTCCGGCAGGGCCTGCCGGTTGGCCTTGTAGTTGGGATCGATCTTCTGGCGCTCGGCGCGGCTCTCCTTGTCGAAGGCGAGCGCGACGTGGGTGGGATTGAGCTCCTTGAGCGCCTTGAGCACCTGCCGGGTGAAGCCCAGGGTGGCGTTGGTGGGCACTCCCTGCCGGTTCGTGAGGGGAGGAATCGCGTGATAGGCGCGGAAGATGAAGCTGGAGGCGTCGATCAGGACGATGCGGGGTGCACTGCCGCTCGGAGGGCTCGGAACCATAGGTTCCCGGCCTTAATCGAGCCCCCCGCCCGCTGTCCATGCCGGGTAGCGTCCCGGGAGCCAACCGTCAACGCTCCCGGGGGCCCCGGCGCTCAGCACTCGTTGTCCTTCTTCATCGCGGCCACCCGCTCATCGAGCCCGTCGCCCGGCACGGCGAAGTCCAGCACGGTGTCCAGGTCCGCGCAGTTCTTCGCGTCCTTGATGGCCTTCAGCCCGCGCGTGGAGCACCGACCCACCTGCGAGTTGAGGTCCGTGTTGCCCGCGTAGAAGCGGAAGCCCAGCTTCCAGATGCGGCAGGAGCGGCGCTGATCCCCGCGCTCATCCCAGAAATTGCCGCGCTCGATGGCCTTCTCCGCCATGTCGTGCTGGAGGTTGCGCCGGTAGAAGGACGGCTTGGACTCGGCCAGCTCGCCCATCAGCCGCTTGTCCACGTCCAGCACCTCCAGCAACGGCTCGGCGGCCTTCTCCACGTCATCGCTCTGAAGCAGGGTCTGGCCGAGCTTGAAGAGCTGATCCACGTTGTTCACGTCGGAGATCAGCTTGTCGGCCTCGCCGTGGAACTGGGCGAGCTCGTAGTTGTTGCGCAGGCGCTGCAGGGTGGCGACCGCCTCGTTCCCGCGTCCACCCCAGTAGTCCATCATCGCCCCGACCAGGAGCTTGTGGGCGTGGCGCTGCTTGAAGGCCGCCTCCACCTGCACCTTCGGATCCGGCGCCGCCTCGTCCTGCACGAAGATGTCGGACACCGGGCAGCGCCAGGGCGCGGCGTTGGGATCCAACCGGTGACGGGCGGTGAGGAACTCCAGGTAGAGCTTGTTCTTCGGCCGCCACTCGTTGCGGCCCAGTCGCTTCTTGCCCTCGAGCACGAGGGTGTAGCCAATGGGCGGCTCCAGCTCCTCCCGGCTCATCTTCTGGCAGGCGAAGCCCATGTAGCGCTCGCACTTGGGCACCGCGACGCTCCACTGGTTGTCACGCAGGTAGCGCTTGCAGTCGTCCTCGGAGCGCTTCACCACCATGGCCACCGCCTCCATCACCTTGGGCTTGGCCCGGCGGAAGTAGGCACTGTCCTTGGTGATCTTCCGGAAGGCGTCCAGCGCCTCGTCCTCCTTGCCGCGCAGGAGCGCCTTCTCACCCGACGTGAAGTACTCGGCGGACTCCTTCTCCAGCTTGATCCTCCGCATGAGGCTGTTGGCCTCGGCGTTGATGGGATCGATGTCCAGCGCCTTGGAGCAGGTCGTCTCGGCCTTCTGCCAGTCGGGCTCGCTGCCAAGCTCCGTGGACGAGTAGGAGCGGCACTGGCTGAGCAACTCCTGCACCTGCTCGGCCGGGTTCTGGGCCTGCGCCACCTGCTGCGCCATCTGCCGCGCCGCCTGCGGCCCACCCGCCGCGCTCTTGTCGGTGGCCGTCTTGACGACGCCCGCCACGAGGAGCAGTCCCACCATGCTGGCGGCCACCACCAACAGCCGCTTGCGCGAGCCCCCCGCCGCGGGAGCCTCCGACTCGGCGCCCGCGCCACGCCGGGAGGGCACGTCGCCCCGTCCGCGGCGCGTCGGCAGGTTGGCCCCGCCCGCGCCCTCGAGCACCATCTCCACCATGCCGAAGGTGACGATGTCCCCGGGCTGGAGCACCACCGGCTCGGTGCCCACCGGCTCACCATTCACCAGCGTGCCGTTGGCGCTGCCCAGGTCGCGCAGCACCACGCCCTCGGGAGTGGCCTCCACCTGGGCGTGCTTGCGGCTCACCGAGTCGTCCTCGAGAACCACCGAGGCGGGCGCCTGACGGCCCACCACCAGCTTGCTCTTCACGGGGAACTTCTGGTTGGCCCAGGGGCCGGTGAGGCCCTTGAGCACCGGGGCCCCGCCGCCCTCCTCCGCCGCCGGTGCCGCGGGTCCGGGCCGGGGACGCTTCGCCAGCGCCGAGGGCCCTCCCGCCGCGCCCGGGGCCGGCCGCTTCACCGCGGGCATGGCCCGGGTGGAGCGCGGGCCGTCGGCCGGAGCCTCCTCCTCGCTCGGCGGCTTCACCGCCTTGCGCGCACCCGAGGCCGCCGGGGCGGGCCGGGCGGAGGACGCCTTGAGCCGCAGCTCGTAGTCCCCCAGCAGCACCTGGGATTTGGCCGTCAGCGGCGTCATCCCGGTGATGCGCTGGCCGTCCACGAAGGTGCCGTTGGCGCTGCCCACGTCCTCCACCATCACCTTGCCGCCCTCCTCGAAGAAGCGGGCGTGGCGGCGCGAGACGCCGCCCTCGGTGAGGACCAGATCATTGGTGCCTTCCTGGCGGCCGATCTTCAGCTCACCGGAAAGCTCGTGCTCACTCTCGCTGCCATCGGGGTGACGCAGAACCAGGGTAGACATGGGGGCGTCAGTCCTCGCGGAAGATGCTCATGTTGACGGGGATGCCCTTGCGCTGAAGGTCATCGTAGAACTTCGGCACGAAGCCGCTGGCCACGAAGCGCCCGCGGATCTTCCCGTCGTCCGCGAAGCCCTCCTGCTTGTAATAGAAGATGTCCTGGAGGGTGACGATGTCCACCTCCATGCCGGCGATCTCCGTGATGTAGCAGATCTTCCGCGTCCCGTCGGAGAAGCGGGTCTGCTGCACGATGATGTGGACGGCGGCGGCGATCTGCTCGCGAATGGCCTTCACGGGCAGATCCATGCCGCTCATCAGCACCATCGTCTCCAGCCGGGCGATGGCGTCGCGCGGCGTGTTGGCGTGCAGCGTGGTGAGCGAGCCGTCGTGGCCCGTGTTCATCGCCTGGAGCATGTCCAGCGTCTCGCCCGCGCGGCACTCGCCCACCACGATGCGGTCCGGCCGCATGCGCAGGCAGTTCTTCACCAGCTCGCGGATGGTGATGGCGCCCTTGCCTTCCAGGTTGGGCGGGCGGCTCTCCAGCTGCACCCAGTGATCCTGCGGCAGTTGGAGCTCGGCGGCGTCCTCCACCGTGACGATGCGCTCGTCCTCGGGGATGAAGGAGCTGATGATGTTGAGCGTCGTCGTCTTGCCCGAGCCCGTACCGCCGGAGATGACGATGTTCTTGCGCGCCTTGACGCACATCTCCAGGAACTCGGCCATCTGCGCCGTCACCGTCTTGTACTTGATGAGGTCCTGGATCTTCAGCGAGTCCTTCTTGAACTTGCGGATGGTGATGCAGGGACCCTTGAGCGCCAGCGGCGGGATGATGGCGTTGACGCGGCTGCCGTCCTTGAGGCGCGCGTCCACCAGCGGGCTGGACTCGTCGATGCGCCGGCCGATGGGTGCCACGATCCGCTCGATCACGCCGAGCACCGCCTGGTTGGAGCTGAATGTCTTCTCGGACATCACCAGCTTGCCCTTGCGCTCGATGTAGATCTGGTTGGCGTGGTTCACCATGATCTCGCTGATCTCATCCGACGCGAGGAACGCCTCCAGGGGCCCCAGGCCCAGCGCCTCGTTGATGACGTCGGTGAGCAGCTCGTCCCGGTTCACGTCGCCGGGCAGCTCTCCATCGGCCTCCATCTGGTCGATGATGTCGCTGATGGCCTTCTCGGTGCGCCGCCACAGCTCCTCGTCGCCGAGCCGATCCATGTCCATGCGACGCAGATCGAGGTACTCGATGAGCCGGTCGTGGATCTCCTTCTGGAGCTGGGTGTAGGCCTCGATGCGGGGATCCACCCGCTTCTTGTTCTTCGCCAGCGCCGAGGCCAGCGAGGCCGGCATGCGCGCGTTGGCGGCGGGCTCCTCGTACGCCGGCTCCTGCTGGCCGCCATCGTCGTAGCCCTGCTCCTCCTCGTAGAACTCCTCCTCGGGAGGCGCGGTGCGCGTGAAGCTGCGCTCCTCGACGAGGGGCTCCACGTTGATGATGTAGTCGCCGATGTAGACCTTGTCGGTCGGCTTGAGCACCATCGGCGCGGCGATCTTCTTGCCGTTCACGAAGGTGCCGTTCGTGGACTTCATGTCCACGACGATGAACTTGCCGTCCTTGGCGACGATCTTCGAGTGGTACTTGGAGACGTTGCCCTTCGCGAGGACGATGTCGTTGCCGTCGAGGC
>NZ_DASVWK010000825.1:0-16230 GCF_036389735.1 Archangium sp.
GCTCGCCCGTCAGCGCCAGCATTCCCGGCAGGGCCCGCTTGAGGAAGAGCGGCACCACGGGCGCTGGACCGAGCAACTCCGCGAGCGCGGCGGCCTCGCCCGTTTCCTTGATGCGCCGCGTCTGGCGCACGATGGACGCGAGCAGCGCGCCCGGCTCGCTCCGCTCCTCGGGGAAGCTGGAGACGGTGGCGGACAGGGAGAGGTTCGCGACGACCTCGAGGCGCCAGTCCGCGGGGCGCAGGTTGGTGGGGACAAAGGTGGAGATGCGGTGGGGACGCTGACCATGGGACTGGTTCCAGCGATCGATCGTCAGGTGCAGGGCCGCGAGGAGCAGGTCGTTCACCGTGGCGCCGGGGTGGCGTTGCACCTCGAGCCGCAGGTGGACGAAGCCATACCCGGGCACGGCCTGGGCACCGTCCTCGGCGACTCGTGCGGGGGGAGCCATCCAGGCCTCGGACTGAGCCCGCATCAGCGCATCCCAGCGCACCCGCTGCTCGTGAGGGCCACGCGCCGCGAGCAATGGACGGAGGTTCCTCACCGCGAGCGGATCCACGGCGGGTAGGGCATCCGGCTCGCCGGCATAGGCCCGGACGACCGAGCGCAGGAACCGCAACGCGCCGATGCCATCGGTGGCCGTGTGGCTGGCGTGGAGCATCACCACGTCACCCGCCGGGTGCCTCGCGAGCAGCATCCGCAGTGGAGGGGACTCCTCCAGCGGGACGAACAGACTCTGAAGCCGTGCGCGCACGAGGGCGAGCGCCTCGTCGTCCCGGCACTCCGCGATGGCCAGGGGCTGGATGCCGACGGTCTCGGTGATCTCCCACGTGTACTGGAGCCGCAGGGGCGTCCAGGGAGCCTGCCGCGCGCGCGCCATGGGGTGGAGCCGCAGGGCGTGGGCCACCGCGGCGCTCAGCCGCTCCGCGTCGAGCCGGCCCGGGGCCCGCACCTCGAGCTGGATGCTGTCGGGCTCGTCCGGCCGGGAGAGGTGGAAGAAGGCCTCATCCACCTCGTTGAAGGGAGTCTCGACGTGAGGGGCCCGCATCCGGCACGCGAGTCTACGTGTATAAACGCGGGCATGTGGAGTGGATACAGGACCGCGCTCGTCACCGGCGCCTCCAGTGGCCTGGGCCGTGGGCTCGCGGCGTGGTTCGCCGTGCGAGGCGTGCGCGTCTACGCGGTGGCCCGGAGGTTGGAGCACCTCCAGACGTTGCGCGACGAGGTGGCCACCCGGGGGGGCGTGGTGGAGCCGGTGCCACTGGACGTCTCGGATGCCCGGGCCACCCACGAGCGCCTCCAGGCCCTCGAGCGCGACTCGGGCGGGTTGGACCTGGTGATCGCCAACGCCGGCGTGAGCGAGCCCACTCCCGCGCGGAAGCTGAGCTGGCCCGCGGTGGAGCGCATCCTCCAGGTGAACGTGCTGGGCGCGGCGGCGACGCTGAGCGCGGTGCTCCCGAGCATGGTGCAGCGCAACCGGGGGCACCTGGTGGGCGTCTCCTCGCTGGCCGCGTTCCGGGGGATGCCGTCGTGGGCGACGTACAGCGCCTCGAAGGCCTTCCTGTCCACGTTCCTCCAGGGCCTGAGGACGGACCTCGTCGGCACGGGACTGGCGGTGACGACGATCCACCCGGGCTACGTGCGGACGGAGATGACGGCGGACTACGGGAACCTGCCAATGGTGATGGATCCCCAGGACGCCTGCGAGCGGATGGCACAGGCCATTCTGCGCCGCGAGCCCGAGTTCAGCTTCCCGCTGCCCGCCGCGCTCATGGGCCGCTATCTGGCGATGATGCCCGATGCCATGCTCGGCTGGGCCATGAACGCGGGTTGGGGAACGCGGGAGCCCGGTGACGACCCGTGACTCCGGTGCAACATGGGCTCTCCTTGGAGGCCCGACGAAGCCCAGTGTGCTCAAGTGTTTGTCGTCAGGAGTGAGCCGGCGCCCTCGCTCTGACGCTCCCGAGGAGACCTCGCTCCGCGAGCAACTCTTGAACACGGCGACCAAGGGCAAGGTGCTCGGGCTTACGTCCGCTCAGACGCTCCGGAGTGAGGATGACGAACGTGCCCTTCTCCTCCACCGGCTCCACATGCACGGGTTCCGGCAGCGCTGGCACATCGCCACGCTGGCGCGCGAAGTACGTCACCCACCCAATGAAGGTCCCGGCCAGGCCTTCTTCGGAAATGCTGTCCCGGAAGTCTCCCGAGACGACTACCCCCCAGTCCGGCTCCCAAGCCAGCACCATTGCGCGCAGTAGCCCGGCGAGCACTGACGTCGTGAGAATCCGCTCACGCCCCGCCTCCTCCACCGGGAGATAGAGAAGCGCGCGGTTCGAGGAGCCCTCCGCATGTGCGCCACAGAAGAGCATGACCATGCCCCCCAGCTCCTCGGCCTCGTGCCCCGTCCAAGCGCCGAAGCTGAAGCCGTCCATTCCCCTCTGGTACTCCTTCTTCCCGAAGAAGCGCACGAACGTCTCTCGCGTGGGCTCGAACTGGAGCGGGGTCTCTGTCTCGGAGTCTTGCTGCTCGAACCAACGGGCATAGCTGGGGTGAACTTCAGCCAACAGGAGAAAGAATCTCTCCGCGCGCCGCGCGCACTCCTCGGCCGACTCGTGGCGACCCCCCCAATAGACACCTGCGTAGTAGGTCTCTCGCATAGGTAGTTGACCTCACGGCAGCGGCGGCGTGTGAACAATCTCGATGCCCACGATGTCGTTCTCTCGGAACAGGTTCTTGAGAATGGCAACCATCCTGGGCTCCGCAACATGCCAGCGCACCCGGAGCCCTCCCGCGAGCCGACTCTGCCGCTCAGCTTGGTCCGCCAGGCTCCTCGCACCCTTGTACTTGAACCTGGCCTTGAGGTCTTGGTCCCACCACTTCTCGTACTCGAGAGCCTTGGCTTCGAGCAGCGTGCCGGTTTTGGGATCGAATCCGTCGTACTCGACGCACTCGGCACCCCGGCAAATCTTGTAGCACCACCGCTTGGGCGCGCCCGTCACCTGAGCCTGGTAGGCCCGGGACTGCTCGGACATGCTGGCGGTGTCCTCGACCCAATGCCCAGGACCACCTACCGGGGGCCACCCGCCAGCGCCCTGGGCGCCCGTGTTGGCCATGTGCAGCACGTAGGTGGCGCTCAGCGCGTTGCCAGCAACCGCCACGGCCCCACCAACGGGCACGGCCACCAGGCGCACCGCCAGAAGGCCGTCACCAGAGAGGGAGAGCAGCGGCACGGAGAGGTGCTGGCCCAGCTTTCCTCCCCAGGAGGCCGCCTTCGCCGCCCCCGTACCCGCGGTGCCCACCATCAGCACCACGCCCGTGGCGAGGCGGGAGACGGTGCGCAACCTCTCCGCGTAGGGCCTCTGGCGGAACTCTTCCCAGAGTTGGGGCGCATTCTCGTACAGCGCGCTCAAGGCGCCTGGCAGCTGTGCCAGCCCCTCCAGTGTCTCTCCCGTGTGGTGCAGCACGAGGCAGAGCAACGCAAGCGCGACCCGCGCCCACCGTGGCACGCCCCGAAGGCTCCGCCGATCATCGAACCGCGTACCGCTGCCCCCCCCATTCAGGGCTCCAGCACTTCTTCGCCATGACGGTGGCCTTTCCCCAGGTGAACCCGCTAGGGCTTGAACGGGGACACGGCCGCCGACGGGTACACGTAGGCGTGGAGGATGGCGAGCGGTCGCCGGACGGACACATCCTCGGCGTAGGCGACGCCGATGTAGAGCCCGGGGGTGAGCGGCGCGCCCCGTCCCTCCCCTTCCAGCGGCATCCGCTGCCGCACCGACACCTGCGGCTCGCCCACGGGCGACATGGCGCCCTTGAGGTTGACCAGGGACACCTGGAGCCGGTTGCCGCCCTGCTCCGTCCAGACCTGGACGTGCGCCTCGGCGGAGATGACGCCACTGCCCTCCACGTGGACCAGATCGGTCACCGCCACCTCGAGCCCCTGCGCACTGGTGGGCGTCATCACCGCGAAGGGCCCCACGGTCTCGGAGGCCTCGTCCACCATGAGGACGACGGAGGGGATGTTCCCCGAGTACCGGGCCAGCCACTGCCAGGGGAACAGGGCCGCCGTCTGCAGGGCGTTGAGCGAGCTCATCCACGCCTCCCAGAACTGCTGGTTCCAGGCCTGGGGGTCGGCATTGCTCGTGGCAACCTTCTGGAACAGCCCGGACCAGACGAGCGCCTGTTGCTCCATGAGGTTCATGGAGACGCTCACGAGGTCATTCCAGTATTGGAAGGCGGCCCCGGAGCCGATCTCTCCGAAGTTCACATCCTTGTAATCGCCCGTCATCGCGCCCTCCTGAGGCCCGCCTCCCGCGGAGCAGCCGATTGAACCGCGTTGTCGAGCCCCTTGCCCGAGAAAGTCTCGTGGAAGCCCTCGTACATCCACAGCCCGACGACCGCCGGGGCGAGATAGGACATCGTCTGCCCGGCACCCGCCATTCCCTGGTGGGAGGTGCGCCGGGTGAGGATGTCGGAGAAGCGCACGTTCTTCTGCGCCAGCGCCACCGAGCGGGGCGCGGGCCCTCCCTTGGGGTGGTGGTACAGGACCGCCAGGAAGCCGCGATCCACGTCGACACCATTCGACGCCAGCCGCGTGAGCATCATGCTGCCCTGGCAGGAGTAGAGCGAATAGCTCATCCAGACAAGGCCCAGCTCGTCTCCGTCCTCCGTCCACCGGTGCTGGCGGAAGTCGATGTTCAGGTAGTTCTGCACGGCGGAGATGGAGGCCGCGTTCCAGTTCCACTCGGCGAACTCGTAGAGGTTGCCCTTCCAGCTCGTGCCGAGCGGAGAGCCCTCGGTCGGCTGGAAGCGGCCCTCCACCAGCGCCACCTGCGTCGAGGCCCGCCAGAACGCGGACCGCAGGGCCCAGGTACGCGGGTCGGACATCCAGGCGATGCTGTCGAAGTCGAGCTGGGAACTCGTGGCGACCGTGACGGTCGTGACGAGCGAGTTGAGGTCGAGGAACGCGGAAGACAGCGACTCCTCCTGCTCATCCACCGCCTCGAGGAGCGGCAGCAACTCCTCGCGGCTGGGGAGCTGATCCGGTCCGCGCCGCGCGAGGTCGGCGACCTGACGGATGAGGATCTCCTCACTGTCCGTGGGTGCCTCGAGCGCGAACTCCCGCGAGGCACGCCCCCGGTGGCGCTTCTCGTTGACGTGCGTCCAGAGCGCCTCCTCTTGCTCCTCGCCGAGGAGCGACCGGGAGTAACCGCGCAGCTGGCGCTGAAGGCCCGTGTCGGCCGTGCCCGCCGCGGTGGACACCAACCGCCGCGAGGCGACGCGGACGGCCTTCGCGTCCACCTGGGGAGAGACCCGCGAGATGGTCCGGAGGGCCTCTCGGAGGGGCATCGGCCGCATCGACGGCGGAAGGAAGCGCGCCACCTCCGCGCCACCCCGGTGCGTGTTCGTGAAAACACTCAACAAGGCGGACCGGTACTGGGACCGCATGGACTCGGGAAGGGCCTGGGGCTCGGGCACGGGGCATCTAACACGCCACTTCGAGAGCCACGCAAGCCAAGGGCTGCCCTAGGCTGCGCCCTCGCATGCCACTCTCCGAGCCGTTCCTCATCTATGGTGCGACGGGCTACACGGGCCGGTTGCTGGCCCGCATGGCGCGAGAGCGAGGGCTCCGCCCCGTGCTCAGCGCGAGGAACGAGCCCCGGTTGGCGGCGCTCGCCACGGAGCTGGGGCTGGAGTACCGCGTGGCGCACCTGGAGTCCGGGTTGGATGAGGCACTGCGTGACATGCGTGCCGTGGTTCATGCCGCCGGCCCATTCGGCGCTACCTGGCGTCCCATGGTGGAGGCCTGTCTGCGCGCGGGCTGCCACTACCTCGACCTGAGTGGCGAGTGGGCGGCCATCGAGGGCGTGCGCCAGTACGATCGCGAAGCCCGGGCGCGTGGGGTGATGCTCATGCCCGCCACGGGCTTCGACGTCGTCCCCTCGGACTGCCTCGCATTGCACGTGGCCCGCCGACTGCCCGGGGCCCGGCGCCTGCGCCTCGCCGTGTCCGGATTGGACCTCATCTCCCGGGGCTCGGTGAAGACGCTGGTCGAGTTCGCCGGCCAGGAGCTTCGCGTGCGCCGGAACGGCGAGCTGCTCGGGCTTCCACCGGGCTCGCTCCAACGCGCGTTCGACTTCGGCGCGGGCCTGCGCCCCTGCCTCGCCTTGAGCTGGGCCGACCTCAGCACCGCCTGGTACACGACGGGCATTCCGGACATCGAGGTCTACTACGAGGCCAACCCGCTCCTGCGGATGAACCTCGCGGCCAACCAGTGGCTCGGAGGGCTCCTCGGCTCATCGGCGGGACGCGCCTGGCTGGAGCTCTTCACCCAGAACCTCCCCGAGGGCCCGGCGGAAGCGGAGCGTGTGGGGCGCCATGGCCACGTGGTGGCCGAGGTGGAAGACGGCGTGGGCCGGAGCGCGCGCGGTCGGCTGCGGACACCGGAGGCCTACCATTTCACCTGTGTAACCTCGCTGGCCATCACCGAGCGGGTGCTCGCGGGAGACGTGGAGCCCGGATTCCAGACGCCCGCCCGCGTCTACGGCCCGGACTTCGTCCTCACCCTCCCCGGCGTCACGCGCGAGGACTTCTGACCCGGGTTGACAGTTGTCCCGACCCAGGTCATGGAATGCCCGCGAAATGAGTAATCAACGGCCGATCGAGGTCGCGATCATCGGCGGTGGTTGTGCGGGAATGACCGCCGCGTTCGAGCTGACGCGACCCGAGCATGTCGGCAAGTACCGCGTCACCGTGTACCAATTGGGTTGGAGGACCGGAGGCAAGGGTGCCTCGGGCCGGGGTCCCGCGGATCGCATCCACGAGCATGGTCTGCACCTGTGGATGGGCTTCTACGAGAACGCGTTCCGCGTGATGCGTGAGTGCTACGCGGAGCTGAAGAGAGACCCCACGAAGTGCCACATCGCCGACTGGCGTGATGCCTTCATGCCGGACCACTTCTCGGGCGTGGCGGACTGGTCCCCCAGCGGGCGCTGGTTGCCGTGGAAGGTCAACCTGCCCCCATTCGAGGGGATGCCGGGGGACCCTGGCAACCAGCTGCCGCGCTGGACCGTCGCCGACTACCTCGCGCGGAGCCTCACCCTGGTGCGCACGCTGCTGACGGCGGTGCAGCACCACGAAGGCTCCGCTCCGACCACCGCGGGCCCCGGCACCGTCGGGGTGGGCACGCCCGAGGCGCTGTTGGAGGATGTGTCGCGCCTGCTCAAGTACGGCCAGCTCGCCACGCTCGCGGCGGTCGTCGAGGCGCTGGGGCTGGTGGAGTCGGTGCTCGGGGTGTTGCCCCGCTTCCCCGAGAGCGTGCTCGTGCGCTTCCTGGATGCGCTCTCCACGGCGGCGCGCGGCCAACTGGAGAAGGTCACCGAGAAGGACGACGAGCTGCGCCGGCTCTGGGAGATCATCGAGCTGGTGCTGGCGGTGGTGCGCGGCAGCATCCGCTTCCGGCTGCTGACGGACGCGCGCGGCTTCGAGGCGATCGACGACTACGACTGCCGGGAGTGGCTGCGCCTCAACGGGGCTTCCGAGCGCGCCATCAACAGCGCCTTCGTGCGCGCGCTCTACGACCTGGCCTTCGCCTATGAGGACGGTGACTTCTCGCGCCCGCGGATCGCCGCCGGGCAGGCCGTGCGAGGCGCGCTCCGGGCGTTCTTCACCTACCGGGGCGCCTTCTTCTTCAAGATGCGCTCGGGCATGGGCGACATCGTCTTCGCCCCCTTCTACGAGGTGCTCCAGCGCCGGGGGGTCCGCTTCGAGTTCTTCCACCGGCTGGAGAACGTGAAGCTGGTGGACGCCTCGCGCCTGAAGCCGGGCGAGCGCCCCTACGTGGAGGCGCTGGAGTTCGACGTCCAGGCGAAGGTGAAGGGCGGCGGCGAGTACCAGCCCCTGGTGGACGTGCGCGGGCTGCCCTGTTGGCCCGCGGAGCCCGATTACGCGCAGCTCGTCGAGGGTCAGCGCCTGAAGCAGGAGGGCTGGAAGTTCGAGTCGCACTGGGACAAGCGCAAGGCGGAGACGAAGGTGCTGCGGGTGGGCGAGGGCTTCGACTTCGTGGTGCTCGCGGTGGGCGGTGGCGCGGTCAAGCACCTGACGAAGGAGCTGGTGGAGCGGGACTCGCGCTGGCGCGAGATGGTCGAGCGGGTGAAGAGCGTCCCCACGCAGGCCTTCCAGATCTGGATGAACGCGGGGATGCGGGAACTCGGCTGGAACGAGCCGCCGATCAACATCTCGGGCTTCGTGGAGCCCTTCGACACGTGGGCGGACATGAGCCACCTGGCGTCGGAGGAGAGCTGGCCGAGGCCTCCGGGGGCGATCGCCTACTTCTGTAGCGCGCTGCCGGACGTCCCCGAGGCGGAGCGGAAGAGCCCCTCCTTCCCCGAGGCCCAGCACGAGAAGGTCCGGCGCGATGCCGTCCGGTTCCTCAACCGGGACATCGTGCACCTGTGGCCCCGCGCCCACCTCGAACCGGGCGAGTTCCGCTGGGAGCTGCTGATGGACCCCGCCGAGGCACCGGGGAGCGCGCCGCGGTCCCTGGGCGAGGCCCGGTTCGCCTCGCAGTACTGGACGGCGAACGTGAACCCCACGGATCGGTACACGCTGTCGCTGCCCGGCAGCCTGCGCTACCGCATCTCTCCGCTCGACAACACCTACGACAACTTCACCGTCGCCGGAGACTGGACCGACTGCGGCTTCAACGAGGGGTGCGTCGAGGCTGCCGTCATGTCCGGGCGGCTGGCGGCCCACGCCCTCTCGGGACTGCCACGGCTGGAAGACATCGTCGGTTTCGATCATCCCTAGGCCTCTCCGAAGAAAGTCACCATGGATTCCCACGACCGAGTGAAGAGGTCCGAGCCGCAACGCACGCGTCCCGTCCGCAACTGGTGGACGCTCTTCGGGCCTCCTGGCTCCGTCCCCACCTCCGGCCCGGGGATGCCCGGGATGCCGCCCATGCCCGGGATGCCTCCCATGCCCGGAATGCCGGGGATGCCTCCCATGCCGGGCATGCCTCGCGCGGCCGCTGGAGGAGACCCCGTCTCGCAGGGCGTGCAGATGGGCTACCGGGTCATCGAGGAGTACATGCGCCAGGGTCAGAACGTGGCCCGCATGTTCGGCATGCCGTACACCGGCGGCGCCATGCCCGGCTTCGCGGCCCCTGGCTCCGCTGCCCCCGGTGGCCCTCCGATGGAAGCACTGTTCCGCAGCTTCTCGGAGTTCATGAACATGTGGATGCAGGTGATGGGCGCGCGCGCGCCGTCGGGCCATGCGGGCCCCTTCGCCATGGGTGAGCCTCCCCCCGCGCCCCAGCAGGCTCCAGTCCCCGTCTCCCAGCAGGCCGACAGTCAGGTGGCGCTGACCCTGGAGCTGGAGTCGCCTCGGCGTACCGAGGTCTCCTTCGATCTGCGCGCACGCGCGCTCGGCCTGCCACTGGTGGTGCACGACCTGCGCGCCCCCGAGGCGGACAAGCCCCGCATCACCGGCGTGGGGCTCGAGACGGTGCCGGAAGAGGAGCGGCTCGTGCTGCGCCTGCGCATCCCGGCGGAGCAGCCTCCCGGCATCTACAGCGGCATCATCCTCGACGAGCGGACCAGCCTGCCGCGCGGCACGCTCACCGTGCGACTCGCTCCCTAGCCGCCACGCGCATGACCGCCACGCCCGCCTCGGCCCTCGTCCAGAAGCTGCTCGACGAATACGGCACCGCCACGCGCGAGCGCCTCCGCGAGTACCTGCGTGGCCGGCGGCCCCACCATGAGTTGTACGAGCTCGTGGCGGACTACCCCGAGCGGGGTGGCCGCTCCCTACGGGCCAGCCTGTGCCTCGCCTCGGCGCGCGCGTTCGGGGCCTCGGCCGCGGACGCGCTGAACTCGGCGGTGGCCCTGGAGCTGATGCACAACGCCTTCCTCGTCCACGACGACGTGGAGGACGAGAGCGAGGAGCGGCGCGGACGCCCCACCCTGCACCTGCGCCATGGCATCCCCATCGCGGTGAACGTGGGGGACGCGCTCGCCGTGCTCAGCCTGCGCCCGCTGCTCGACAACGTGGCCGGCCTCGGCTCGCAGCTCGCCCTGCGGGTGCTGGAGGAGGCCGAGCGCATGGCCCGCGAGTCCGTGGAGGGCCAGGCCCTGGAGCTGTGGTGGCGCCAGCGCAACGTCGTGGCGCTCGAGGAGACGCACTACCTGGAGATGGTCCTCAAGAAGACGTGCTGGTACACGACCATCTATCCCATCCGGATCGGCGCGCTGATCGGCACGCGCGACGGCGTGGACCTGGATCGCTTCCTGCGCTTCGGCTTCTTCGTCGGCGCCGCGTTCCAGATCCAGGATGACCTGCTCAACCTGGTGGGCGATCCCCAGCGCTACGGCAAGGAGCTGAACGGGGACCTCTGGGAGGGCAAGCGCACGTTGATGCTCATCCACCTGTTCGGCGCCGCGAATGCCGTGGACCGGGCGCGGCTGGCGCGGGTGCTCGGCATGCCCCGGGCGGAGCGTACCTCGGAGCATATCCAGTGGGTCCGCGAGCGGATGGACGCCTATGGCTCCCTCGAGCACGCGCGGCAGGTGGCCCACGGGCTCGCCGGGGCGGCCCTGCACGAGTTCTCGCTCGCCTTCGCCGAGGTGCCGGACTCGCCGGACAGGCGCTTCCTGGAGGCGCTGCCCGCCTGGGTCATCGAGCGAGCCTGAGCGCCCTGGCCTCCGGCAACGGACCGGTTTGAGGAGGCGGGAGCCGACCGAGGCTCAGGGCCGCGCGCTGCTCGTGGAGGGCGCCACCAAACTCGCGCGCCACCTCCACCGCCCGCAGCAAGGAGGCACGCGCCTCTTCCACCTTGCCCTGCTGGAGCAGCATCTCCCCTTCCAGGCGCCGCAGCTCCGGAATGCTGTTGCGGGTCAGGTTCACCTCGGCCAGCGCGAGCGCCTCCCTCACGGCCGCCAGCCCTTCGTCGAGCTTCCCGCCGAGCAGGTACGCCCAGGCCACGCGCACCGTGAGGTAGGAGTCGTTCACCAGGCTGCCGACGAGCCGGAGGAACCCCAGCCCCTCCTGAATCTCCGTGAGTCCCTTCTGGATGTCGCCGTGCTGAACGGCGAGCCAGCCGAGGCTGCACTTCGCGTTGGCCTCGAAGAAGAAGAACCCGTTCTGGCGGCCAACGGCCGTGGTGCGCTCCCCCCACTCGCGCAGCAGCTCCAGGTCACCCGCCTCGTAGGCGACCACGCAGCTCATCATGTAGGCGATGCCGATGGCGTACGGGTGCCCCGACTCCTCGGCGAGCGCGATGGCCTCCTTGCAGTGGCCCAGGCCCTCCGTCACGTAGCCCTGGATGACCTCGCACGAGGCGTAGAGGGTGTAGGCGTAGAGCAGGCACTCGGCGGCGAAGGCCCTCGAACCATTCCGGGTGCTGCCCCCACTACCGCCCCGGAGCAGGGCGAGGATCTCCCGGGCGCAGCCACGCGCCTCGACCAGTTCCTTGGCTGCCCTGCCATGCTTCGCGCTCTCGGCATAGTCGCCGCGCCAGAAGGACCACGTGGAGAGCGAAGCGTGGGCCACCACCAGGTCGACCGGGTCGTTGCTCGTCTCGACGAGGCGGCGGAAGTACGGGACGAGCCGCTCCGTGCCCTCGCGATCTCCGCGGACCAGGGAGAATCCCCAGATGCCCCAGAACACGTGCAGGGGGATGTCGCCGTACTGCGTGCACAGCTCGCGGGCGCGCACGTAGACGTCCTCGACTTCCTTCGTCGCGTACCCGCGCGTGGCGATCAACGCCAGGCCCAGATCGGCCCGGACGGCGATCTCCAGCTGATCCCTCTCGCGCGAGGACGGGATGAGGGCGAGCTGCTCCAGCGCCCGGGTGAGGTGGCTGATGGCCTCGGAGAAGGCGGACCGGGCGGTGGCCTGCTGGCTGGCGCGCTGCCACTGGCCCACGGCCTGCTCCGCCAGACCCGCGCCCGTGTAGTGGTGCGCCAGGAGCTCCGGCTGCGTCTCGGCGATCTCCGGGAAGCGCCGGGTGAGCGCCTGGACGATGCGCTCGTGGTAGCGCTGGCGCGTGCTGCGCAGCAGCGACTGGTACGCCGCGTCCTGGATGAGCGCATGCTTGAAGAGGTACGTCGCATGGGGGGGCTGGCCCTCGCGCAGCAGCAGCCCGGCCTCCTCCATGCGGCGCAGCTCGCGCAGCAGCGTCTCCTCATCCATGCTGGAGATGGCCCGGAGCATCTCGTAGCTGAACTCGCGGCCCAGCGTCGCCGCGAGCTGCGCCAGCGCCTTGCCAGGGCTGAGCTGGTCCAGGCGGGCCATCAGCGAGTCCTGCACCGTGGCGGGAATCGCGTCCGCGGCCAGCACGCCCACCAGCTCCAACCGGCCATCCTTCTTGCGCACCAGTCCGGAGCCCAGCAGCGCCTTCATGATCTCTTCCACGAAGAGCGGGATGCCGTCGGCCTTCTTCAGCACCTGCTGGAGCACCTCGGGAGGCACCACGAGGTTGCCGGCGACCTCGCGGGCGATCAGCTCCGCGTGCTCACGGCCGAGGCGCTCCAGGGTCACCTCGGCGAGGCGCTCCGGCTTCTGCCAGGAGGCTCGGAACTCGGGACGGGAGGTGAGCAGGGTGAAGACACCCGGGGCGGGCTCGCGCGCGAGCAGTTGGATGAACTCCAGCGTGGACGGGTCCGCCCAGTGGAGGTCCTCCAGGACGAAGAGCACCGGCTGCCGTGCCGCCAGCCGGGACAACCACGTGCGCAGGGCCTCGAAGGTGGACTGGCGCAGCCTCTGGGGAAGCAGCTCGGGCAGGGTGTAGAGCCCCTCGGGCGCGATGGATAGCAGCGAGGCCAGCAGCGGGAGCGCGTCGGTGCTCTCCATCCCGCAGTGCGCCAGCTCCGCCCACAGCTTGTGGAAGCGCCCACTCGCCGAGGGCTCCTCGGAGAACCCCAGCCGCCGCTCCAGCAACTCAATGATGGGGAAGAGCGAGCTGCTCTGGTGGTAGGTCGAGCCGCGACCCTCCAGCAGCAGGTGGGGCGCCTCCCAGAGCGCCTCCTTCAACACCAGCAGGTGCCGCGACTTGCCAATGCCCGCCTCGCCCGAGAGCAGCACGAGGGGGCTGCCCCCCTGCCGCGTCTCGCCCCAGCGTTCGAGCAGCACCGCCAGCTCCTGGCTCCGCCCCACGAACGAGCACAGCCGCGCCGAGAGGCCGAGCTCCATGCGGTGGGAGGCACCACTCTCGCCGAGCACCTGGTGCACGGAGACCTGGTGCGACAGGCCCTTGAGGGTGCGGGGGCCGAGTTCCCGGCTGGTGAAGTAGCCCTGCGTCATCTGGTACGTGACCTGGCTGATGAGCATGGTGCCGGGCTCGGCCAGGGTTTGCAGCCGCGCGGCCAGGTTCGGCGTCTCACCCAGCGCCAGTCGCTCCTGGCGCTGCACGCCGCCCACCTCGCCCACCACCACCGACCCCGTGTGGATGCCGATGCGGACGCTCAGATCCACCCCGTGCCTGGCCTTCACCCTGGGCGACAGCCGCGCCATGGCCTCGAGGATGCCCAGGCCCGCGCTCACCGCTCGGCGCGCCTCGTCCTCGTGCGCGATCGGGTAGCCGAAGTACACCAGCAGCCCATCGCCCAGGTACTGGGCCACATACCCCTCGAAGCGGCGGATGACCTCGGTGCTCGCCGAGTGGTACTCCTGGAGCACCTCGTGCAGATCCTCGGGATCCAACTTCTCCGCGAAGGCCGTCGAGCCGACGAGATCACAGAAGAGCACCGTCAACTGGCGCCGCTCGGCTTCGGCCGGGCGCGCGGCGAACGAGACCCCCTGGGCCGTACCGCACTGGCCACAGAACTTCGCCTTCGGGGGGTTCTTGAATCCGCACTGAGCGCACGCGGCTGACAGCGGAACTCCGCACTCGGTGCAGAACTTCAGACCATCCGGAATCTCGGAATCGCACCTGGAGCAGATCATCAGTCGGACATTCCACCAGAACCGGAGAGGGCGGACAACCCGGTTCAGCGAAGGGCGACGCTGCGACCCCGCCAGTCGGCGGCGCTCCACCGCTGGAAGGCGCCCAGGCCCCCCGGGTTGTCGGCGCTCTTCTCGGGCATCAGCGTCTCCCGCTTGAGCACCTGGAAGGAGGACTTGATGCGCCCTTCCACCAGGGCCTCGCGAGCCACCAGCACGCGTGAGCCGTCCGGGGAGAAGCCGGCGAGCTCCACGTATCCCAGGAGCGGCTCGGTCGCCGCGGGCGCCAGGGTGTCCAGCGTCCACCCTCCCCCCTCCTGGTGGAAGATCCACAGCTCGGTCCAGCCCTCCAGCATCTGCACCGCCACCGCTACCGCCGAGCCCTGGGCGGAGCGTCGCACGGAGCCCGGCCACACCAGCCCGTAGGTGCAGCGCTCGGACAGTGTCTCCTTGGGGGCCTTCGCGTCCATCAGGCGCAGGCAGGTCTCCCCCGGCTGGCCCCGGGTCAGTTCGAGGAGGGGCCCGGACCCCGACTGCTCCACGACGGGCTCGGATGCCCAACGCGAGGCGCCCACCCGCACCGCGACCGTCGCGTAGGCCTGCGTGTCCTCCTCGGCCAGTTCCGCCTTCAGCACGCTCGCCAGCGAGTCCACCGCCCGCGCGCTGGCCTTCGCGCCCCGCTGGGCCTCGCCCCGGCGGGAGAGCTGGAAGGCCAGGAGCGCGGACACCTCGGCGCGGCGCAGGTGGAGCCGGTTGGCCAGGTACGCCGGCAGCCGACCCGCGTCCACCTGCTCCAGCACCGAGCTCCGCCACTCATTGAGGGCCTGCTGCTCCGTGGGACCGAGCGCCGGGTCGATGCACTCGGGCCGTGTCAGGGCGAGCGCGGCGCGGGCTCGCTCCGTGGGACTGCCCCCGAGCGCCAGCACGCGGCGGAAGGCCTCGCCGTCGTAGCAGACACGGGTGCGGCCCTCGCGCTCGAAGCTGACGAGCTTCACCCCAGAGCTGGCCGCCACGTCGAGGTGCGCCGCCAGGGCCACGTCATTGGTCCTGTTGGAGGTGGCACGCCGGGCCAGCCGGTCCGCCAGGGTGCCCAGGGCATCGAAGAGCTCCGGCCCGACCTGGGAGGCGGGGGCCGCGCGCAACAGCGCCGCCGCGTAGCCGATGCCCAGCGCCTCCGCGCCCGGCGTGTCCTCGAGGAAGCGCACCACCGCCTGGAGTTGCGCCACGCTCGCCTCGTCCAGACGGTAGATGCGCACCTGGTGCTCGCGCACGTAGCCGGGCCGCTCGCGGCGGTGGTCGTAGACCTGGATGAACCCCTGCTTCTCCCCTCGGACCTCGAGCCACTCGCCCTGCCAGAGGGTGGCCTGACGGGGAGCGGAGTCCTGTGGCGCGGCGCGCAGGGGCGCCTGGTCCTGCACCACGAGGGCGATGACGACGAGCGTGGCGAGCATGCGCCTACTCCTCGGAGTCCGTGGTGTCGGAGACGGCGGCGCCCGCGGACCGGGGCTCCTGGGGCTGGCCCAGGAGGTTGCCGGCGATGAACCCACCGGTATGAGGCGGCGCGATGATGACCTGGATCTTGTCGGACAGCTTGTCCGCGAGCGTCTTCTGGATGAGCAGCGGGTTGCGGCTGATCAGCGCGGCGTCGCGAGCGAGCTGCTCGGAAGCGGCCTTGCCGGTGACCTCGACGCGGTAGGCATCGGACTCGGCGAGCTTGCGCCGGGCATCCGCCTCGCCAGCGGCCTCGATGCGGTGGGCCTCGGCCTCGGCGGTGGCCTGGGTGATACGGGAGATCTTCGAGGCCTCGGCCTCCAACCGGCGCTGTTCGATCTCCTTTTCCTTGAAGGGCAGGACGTGGCGCATGGCCTCCGCCCTGGCCTTGGCGGCGATGATCTCCTCGTTGCCGGCGGCCTCGGCGGCCTTCTCGCGCCGGACCTTGTCCGCCTCGGCCTCCAGCGCGGACTGCCTCACCTGCTTGTCCTTGAGCTCCAGGGTGTAGCGCATCTTCTCCGAGTTCAGCTCCTCGGTGAGCAGCGACTCCATGCCGGTGCGGTACTGCTGCGGCAGGTCCACGTTGCCCAGGGTGACCGAGCGGACGATGACGCCATCCTCGCTCAGCAGGGGCGAGAGATCGGCGAGGATGTCCTTCTGGATCCGCACGCGCTGGGTGGAGAAGATCTCCCGGACCGTGTGCTGGGCGAAGTGGCGGCGGAGCACGCCGTCGATGGCCGGCTCGACGATGTCCCGGCCGATGTCCTCGGGGAGCCTGGCGGCCAGGGAGGGAATCCGCGCCGGGTC
>NZ_DASVWK010000826.1:0-31656 GCF_036389735.1 Archangium sp.
CATGAAGTGCCCCAAGTGCGGCCTGGATCTCCAGACGCTGACGAAGGGCGACGTGGACATCGACACCTGCTTCAACTGCCACGGCATCTTCCTGGACGCTGGCGAGCTGGAGCGGCTCATGAAGCAGGCGGGCCACGAGAACAGCGGCAAGTGGATGGGCGCCGTCCTCAACCTGTTCAAGAACAAGTAGTCCCCTGGGAGGCCCGGCCCATGAAGCTCACCGTCGAGCAGGTCCGTCATGTGGCGACCCTGGCGCGGCTGTCGCTGACCCCCGAGGAGGAGGAGCGCTCGGCCACGCAGCTCTCCGCCATCCTCGAGGCGGTGGCCCAGCTCCAGGAGCTCGACGTGAGCGGAGTGGAGCCCACCTCACACGCCTCGCTCGCGTCCTCGCTGCTGCGCGAGGACGCGACGCGGCCCTCCCTGCCCCCGGAGAAGGCGCTGGCCAACGCGCCGGCCAAGGTGGGCACCAGCTTCGCCGTCCCGAAGATCCTGGAGTGATGCCATGCAGCTGACCGACCTCACCCTGCTGGAGCTGGCACGCGAGCTGGCCTCGGGGGAAACGAGCGCCGTGGAGGCCACCCGGGCGTGCCTGGCGCGCATCGCCCAGGTGGACGGGAAGGTGAAGGCCTTCCTTCGGCTGGACGAGCACGGGGCGCTGGCGGCCGCCGAGGCCAGTGACAAGCGCCGCGAGGGCGGCAACCCGCTCGGGCCGCTGGATGGCGTGCCGGTGGCCGTCAAGGACATCTTCCTCACCGAGGGCGTGGAGACCACCTGTGGCTCGCGCGTCCTCCAGGGCTTCCTCCCGCCGTACGACGCCACCGCGGTGCGGCTGTTGAAGGAAGCGGGCATGCCGATCATCGGCAAGCTCAACCAGGACGAGTTCGCGATGGGCTCGTCCAACGAGTCGAGCGCCTTTGGCCCCTGCCACAACCCGTGGGACGTGACGCGCACGCCGGGAGGCTCCTCGGGAGGCTCGGCGGCGGCGCTGGCGGCGCGCGAGGTGTTCGGCACGCTGGGCACGGACACGGGCGGCTCCATCCGCCAGCCGGCGGCGCTCACCAACACCGTGGGCCTCAAGCCCACCTACGGGCGCGTGTCGCGCTACGGCGTCATCGCCTATGCCTCCTCGCTGGACGCGCCGGGCCCCATGGCGCGCACGGTGGGCGACGTGGCGGCGCTGCTCCAGGTGCTGGCGCGGCATGATCCGCTGGACTCCACCTCGGCGCCGGCGGACGTGCCGGACTACCTCGCGGACCTGGAGCACGGGGTGGCGGGGCTGAAGCTGGGCGTGCCGCGCGAGTACTTCGTCGAGGGCATGGACCCCGAGGTGGAGGCGTCGGTGCGCGAGGCCCTGAGGGCCTACGAGCGGCTGGGCGCCACGCTGGTGGACGTGTCCCTGCCGCACACGAAGTACGCGCTGGCCACGTACTACCTGCTGGCCCCGGCGGAGGCGTCGAGCAACCTGGCCCGCTACGACGGGGTGCGCTACGGCCAGCGGGCGCGCGACGCCAAGGGCCTCAAGGACATGTACGGCATGACGCGCGACCAGGGCTTCGGCCCCGAGGTGAAGCGCCGCATCATGCTGGGCACCTACGCGCTGTCGGCGGGTTACTACGACGCCTACTACGTGAGGGCGCAGAAGGTGCGCACGCTCATCCGCGAGGACTTCACCAAGGCCTTCACCCAGGTGGACGCGCTGGTGACGCCGACCTCGCCGGTGCCGGCATTCAAGCTGGGCGAGAAGGTGAACGACCCGCTGTCCATGTACCTCATGGACGTGTGTACGCTGCCGTGCAACCTGGCGGGGCTGCCGGGCCTGTCGCTGCCCTGCGGCTTCACGAAGGCGGGACTGCCGATCGGCCTTCAGCTCATGGGCCGGCCGTTCGACGAGGCGAAGCTGCTGCGGATTGGCCGGGCCTTCGAGCGCGAGCACGACTTCACGCGCCGCCTGGCCCCCATCTAGAGAGGACATCGGGAGACGCCATGCCCTTGAGCGATTTCCAGACAGTCATCGGGCTCGAGGTCCACGCCCAGATGCTGACGAGTTCCAAGATCTTCTGTGCCTGCTCCACCCAGTTCGGCGCGGCGCCCAACCACAACACCTGCCCGGTGTGCCTGGGACTGCCCGGGGTGCTGCCGGTGCTCAACGCGCGGGTGGTGGAGTACGCCATCCGCACGGGACTGGCGCTCGGCTGCACCGTCAAGAAGACCAGCGTGTGGAGCCGGAAGAACTACTTCTATCCGGACCTGCCCAAGGGCTACCAGATCACCCAGTTCGATCAGCCCATCTGCGAGTGGGGCCAGCTCTCCATCGACACGCCCGAGGGGGAGAAGACCATCCGGGTGCGGCGCATCCACATGGAGGAGGACGCGGGCAAGAGTGTGCACGACGCCTCGGCGAGCGAGAGCCTCGTGGACCTGAACCGCGCGGGAGTGCCGCTGATGGAGATCGTCAGCGAGCCGGACCTGAGGAGCGCGGACGAGGCGGTGGACTACCTGAAGTCCCTGCGGGACGTGCTGGTGTACCTCGGGGTGAACGACGGGAACATGGAGGAGGGCTCGTTCCGCTGCGACGCCAACGTCTCGGTGATGCGCAAGGGGGCCACGGCGTACGGCCAGCGGGTGGAGCTGAAGAACATCAACTCGTTCCGGTTCATCAAGCAGGCCATCGAGTACGAGGTCGCCCGGCAGGTGGACGTCATCGAGTCGGGTGGGAAGGTGGATCAGGAGACGCGGCTGTACGACCCGAACAAGGGCGTGACGCGCTCGATGCGCTCGAAGGAGGAGGCGCACGACTACCGCTACTTCCCGGAGCCGGATCTGCCGCCGCTGCACCTGACGGACGCGCAGCTCGACGACGCGGCGAAGTCGCTGCCGGAGCTGCCCCGGGCGAAGGTGACGCGCTTCATGAGCCAGTACGGGCTGCCGGCATACGACGCGAAGATCCTCTGCGCGGAGCGCCCGCTGGCGGACTACTTCGAGGCGGTGGCGCAGCACTTCAAGGACTACAAGAAGCTGTCGAACTGGTTCCTGGGGGAGCTGCTGCGGCTGCTGAAGGACGAGGGCGGGAGCGTGACGACGCTGCGCTTCTCGACGGTGCAGTTCGCCAACCTGCTGGGGGCGGTGGAGAAGGGGACGATCTCCGCGAACGCGGGCAAGGACGTGTTCGGGGAGCTGTTCCGGACGGGGAAGGACCCGGAGGCGATCATCGCGGAGAAGGGCCTGGCGCAGGTGAGCGACACGGGCGCCATCGAGGCGGTGGTGGACGAGATCCTGGCGAAGAACGCGGGCGAGGTGGAGAAGTACAAGGCCGGCAAGAAGCACGTGTTCGGCTTCTTCGTGGGTCAGGTGATGAAGGCGATGAAGGGCAAGGGCAACCCGACCCTGGTGAACGAGCTGCTCAAGAAGAAGCTCGGCGAGTAGTCCCTGCTCAGAAGAGCCGGACTCCCACGAAGAAGGCGGTACTGAGTCCCAGGCGGAGCCAGCGCCGGTCCTTCTCGGTGAAGTCGTACGCGCCTCGGGTGAGGGTGAGGTCGAAGGCTCCGGTGCCGAAGCGCACCCGGGCCTCGCCACCCAGGAAGAAACGAGAGCCTGCAGTGGGGAAGGAGTTGCCCCCGATGCCGAGGCCGAAGGCGGGGCTTCGACTCCTGCCCTCGTAGCGGTAGTCCGGAGCGGTCTGGGAGGTATGCACCTCCATCGCTCCGGCGAGCAGGAAGCCGTAGAGGTCCACCTTGCGGTAGTTCCGGTCCGCCACGGTGAAGTGGTAGCCCAGACGGCCAACGGCGTAGAAGTCCCTGCGCGAGACATCGCGCTCGGAGAAGAGGTTGGGCACCCAGCACGCCAGGGCGCACTGGTTGACGCTGGCCTCCGCCCCCAGGGAGAGCGTGCCGGGACCGATCGGCAACACCCCCACCTCCAGGGTCGCACCGGCCTCCAGGGAGAGCGGCAGCAGCGAGGCGGCCCCATCGAGGCGGAGGTCGAGGTTCCCCGGGCGCATGAGCGGACGCGGCTCCTCCGATACGCCCGACGCGGCGAGCAGGGCGAGGCTCCATCCATGGAAGAGGGCGGGAAGTGACATGACCGACCCTCTTACTACCCGTCCCGAGTTGAGTAGGAGCGGATTTCACGCACTGTCACGCAACTGCTCCGAGCTTCGCGCCGATAATCAAACTCGCAGAAGCAGGCCGCGAATCCTCTCTCCCACCGCTCCGCTCCCGGGGCAGGACCCGACATCGTGCGAATGACCCAACCCTCCTCGAGGTACACGCTCCTCGACCGCCGTCTGCTGGCGGTCGTGCTCTCCCTCACGCTGGCGGCCTGTGGTGGCATCCCCGAGGACGAGCGGGGTGATGACACCCTGGGCGTCCAGGAATCCGGGCTGGGGGAGGTCCGGGTGCGCCTGATGGCCGCCAACATCACCAGCGGCAACCTTCAGAGCTACGACCCGGGCGAGGGCATCCGCATCTTCAAGGGCACGAAGCCGGACGTGGTGATGATTCAGGAGTTCAACTACGGGGACAACTCGGCGAGCGCCATTCGCGGCTTCGTCGACAGCGCGTTCGGCACGACGTTCTCCTACTACCGCGAGGGCGCGGCGCAGATTCCGAACGGCGTCATCAGCCGCTGGCCCATCATCGCCGCGGGCGAGTGGGACGACAATCAGGTCACCAACCGTGACTTCGCGTGGGCGCGCATCGACGTGCCGGGCCCGAAGGACCTCTGGGTGGTGAGCGTGCACCTGCTCACCTCGAGCAGCAGCATCCGCAACACCGAGGCGACCAACCTGGTCAACTTCATCAAGGCCAACATCCCCGTGGGGGACTACCTGGCCATCGGCGGTGACTTCAACACCAGCAGCCGCACCGAGGCCTGCTTCACCACCTTCTCCAGCGTGGTGACCACGGCCGCCCCCTACCCGGCGGACCGCAACGGCAACACCAACACCAACGCGGGCCGCACCAGCCCATACGACCATGTCCTCGTCGACAGCGACCTGCGCGCCTACCAGACGGCGACGGTCATCGGCGCGAGCACCTTCTCCGCGGGCCTGGTGGCGGACACCCGCGTGTACTCGCCCCTCTCGGACATCTCCCCGGCGCTGAGCACCGACAGCGGCGCCACCAACATGCAGCACATGGCCATCATCAAGGACTTCCTCATCCCGGGCGACACCGCCACCGCGAGCGTCACGGTGACCTCGCCCAACGGCGGTGAGAGCTGGGTGGGCGGCAGCTCCCAGGCCATCACCTGGACGGCCTCGGGCGTGACGAACGTGAAGCTGGAGTACACGTTGGACGGCTCCACCTGGACCGTCATCACCTCCAGCACCGCGGCCTCCACGGGCAGCTACACCTGGACGGTGCCGAGCAGCGCCACCACCGCCGCGAAGGTGCGCGTGAGCGATGCCGCCAACTCCGCCATCACCGACACGAGCAACGCGGCCTTCACCCTCACCACGTCCACGGGCGGCACCGCGCAGGTGTTCATCAACGAGGTGCTGGCCAACGAGCCGGGCTCGGACGTGAACGGCGAGTTCGTCGAGCTCGTCAACTCGGGTGGGACGGCCGCGGACCTCTCCGGCTGGACGGTCTCCGACAGCACCGGCGTGCGCCACACCTTCGCGAGCGGCACGACGCTGGCGGCGGGCGGGGCGATCGTGGTGTTCGGTGGAGCCCTTGGCATCCCGGCGGGCCTGTCCAACGCGGTGGGCGCCTCCACGGGGACGCTCGGCCTGGGCAACAGCGGTGACACCGTGACGGTGAAGAACGCGGCGGGGACGACGGTGAACACCACCACCTACGCCTCGTCGCTCGCGAGCACGGACGGCGTGTCGGCGAACCGCAGCCCGGATGGCAGCAGCGGCGGCACCTTCGTGCTGCACACCACGCTGTCGAGCGCCGCGTCCTCGCCGGGCAAGCGGGTCAGCGGTTCCGCTTTCTGATGAGGCACGGAGCGCGTCACTCCTCGGGGTGACGCGCTACCCCGTCGGTCCGAGCGCGGCCAGCTCACCCCGCGCCGGCACTGGCACGGTGACCTGGAGCACGTCCTCGGCGCGAGGGTCCGCGGCCTGCGCGAGCACGCGGACCTCCCCGGGCCCCACGCGCTCGAGGATGAGGGAGGGGGCCTCGAAGGTGTTGTCGAAGAAGCCGCCCACGAGCTGGGGATTCACGGCGTAGCGCACGCGGCGCAGGGTTCGGAGCTGGGCGAACAGGCCCTCGTTGAACCACTGCTCGCGGCGGAGCTGGTGCTCGCCGGGGTCGTTGAAGGCCCACGGCCCATCCCACGGCCAGGCGTTGGCGGAGGGTTGGGCCACCACGTCGGCGCCGAGCCCATCCATGACGCTCGCGGTGGGGACGAAGCCGGGCTCGCGGGAGGTATGGGGCTCGCGAAAGCCGTCGTAGCAGATGAGGGTGCCGAGCCGCCCGAAGGGGGTGTCCACCACGCGCAGCTCCTCGGGGACGCCGGGGCTGAGGCGCAGGATGTCCTCCTGCGTGGGCACGAGGTTCACCTTGCGCGTGACGGCCACGCAACGCCCGTCCGGAGCGAAGGTGTGGCTGGTGTTGTACGTGCGCGCGTCCTGGGGAACGAAGTCGGGGCCCTCGTCTCCGAGCCGGTTGCGGGGCAGCAGCGCGGAGCCGGCCACCACCCACAGGCCGAAGTCCCGGGCGATGGTGGAGAAGGTCGTCCACAGGACCCGGTGGACGTGCGGGGCCATGGCGGCGAAGAGGCACTCCTCGAGCGAGCGGGGGTGGTGGCGCACGGCCGACGCGAGCATCGAGGGGAGCCGGGCGAGCGCCACCCGGGTCATCGCGGCTTGAGCGGTGGCGCAGTGGCGCACCCGGTCCAGGTGGCCCATCACCCCGAGCGGAGCGCCCAGCATCTCCGGCCATACGGCGAGGGCGGGGTGGAGGGGGCATCCCTGGTCATCTCGGGCGCGCAGGGCATCCACGCGCGCGGCGAGGGCCCGGTGGCGGGCGATGAAGGCCTCGGGGGAGGCGTAGTCGTCCAACGAAACGCGGGGCTGGACGGCGAACAGCTCGACATGCGTGGGCGGGGGACTCTCCACGCGCCGAGACTACTTGTACATGCCGATGTCGCGCAGGCGCTGCTTGAGGAACGCATCCGCGGTGATGGGGGGCTGGCCCGGCTTCTCCGGCGTCACGGTGGACGGCAGGGCCTCCAGCATGCACTCCGGATAGGGGTGCACGAAGAAGGGCATGGAGTAGCGCGTGTTGTCCTCGGCGAGCGAGGGCGGGTTGACCACGCGGTGGGTGGTGGAGGGGATGACGCCGTTGGTGATGCGGCTGAGGATGTCACCCGAATCCACGACGATCTGCCCGCGCAGCGTGTCCACCGGAATCCACTCGCCATCGCGGGTGAGGATCTCCAGGCCCGAGGCGGTGCCCTCGCACAGCAGGGTGATGAGGTTGATGTCCTCGTGCTCGGCGGCACGCACCGCGCCGGGGACGAACTTCTCCTTCAGGGGCGGGTAGTGGATGACGCGGAGCACGGAGGTGCCGTCCTGCGCCATGTCGCTGAAGGTGTTGCGCTCGATGCCGAAGTACTCGGCGATGGCCTGGAGCATCACCGCCGCCGCCTCGTCGAGCGCGCTGTAGAGGGCGAGCGTGTTGGAGCGGAAGCCGGGCACTTCCTCCGGCCAGACGTTCTGGACGTCGGAGTCGGAGCGGCGCGGGTGGCCCTCGGGCAGGTCGCGGCCCACGTGCCAGAACTCCTTCAGGTCGCCCACGGTGCGGTTCTTCGCGTGCTCCTTGCCAAAGGGCGTGTAGCCGCGCTGTCCGCCCAGCCCGGCCAGGTGGTAGCGCTGCTTCACCTGCTCCGGCAGGCCGAAGAAGGACGCCACGTCCGCGTAGGTGCGGCGGATGAGCCCGTCATCGACGCCATGGCCCTCGACGGAGACGAAGCCGAACTCCTTGAGGGCGTCTCCGAACACCCGGACGAACCGGGCGCGCTCCTCGGGGTTGCCGGAGCGGTAGTGGGACAGGTTGACGAGGGGAATGCGGCGAGTGGGGCGGGACATGGCGCGCGCACTCTAGCCGCCACTCGGGGGGAGGTGAACCGTCTCGGGGTGAAGCCTCGGTGCCAGCGGCTGTCCAGAATGGCCCGTGCGGCGCGGTCGCTCGCGGTTGACAGGCGAACCTTTCTCTGGCACGCAGGCGCGGCACAAAGTGGATTCAGCCTGGGTTCCGAACGAGGCGTCCGCTGAGCGAGGGGGAGTACCCATGAAGACGTTTCGGATTCGGATTGCCCTGGTGCTGACCTGCTCCATCGCCTTGAGCGGCTGTTTCGGTGCCGCCACCGAGGAGCAGTTGTGTGAGCGTGCCGACGAGTGCAACTTCCTCCCCGCGGGCACGAGCGTGGATGAGTGCACGGACCAGTACACCAAGTGCACGGAGGCCCTCACCTCGTCGGAGCGCGCGGACTGGGAGAACGGCACCGAGGCGTGCCTCAAGATGCAGTCCTGCACGAACTTCTCGAACTGCTACGACGCCGTTCCCGGTTGCTAGCGGGCGGTCCGCTCCGGGCCAGGCTCACGCCCGGAGCCCCCGTCTCACGCCGGCCTGATCCTTCTCCAGGGTGCTTCGCCCTAGAAGATGGCCGCCTCGCAGGTGTTGCTGATGAAGTGGTTGTCGCAGTCGGAGATGGCGTCCAGGAAGGACGCCTTCTGCTCGGACTGACAGGTGTCGAGCTGCTGGTAGCACTCCACCTGGTAGTCGAGCTGCTCCAGGTCGTTCCCCGCGCACCGCTGGAGGTTGTGCTCGCACCGGCTCGGGTCGAAGGCGGGCAGGGGGGCGCTCTCCAGGCAGGGCCGGGACTTCCGCTCCACCTCGGCGTATACCTCCGCCAGATCCTGGCAGGGGGTGCTCTGGCACCCGGCGAGGAGCGCCACCACGGCCAGGGGGGCCACCATCCATCCAGAGGTCCGCATCGGTCCATCCTACCCGCCCGGCGGGCGGCCGGGCGCGAGGGAAACCCGGCGGTGTCCACGAGAGGGCAACCGGGGAGGCGGGCCTCGGGCCGATGCATCATGTGCGCCGACCCCCTGCATCTGCCTTGACTCCCCTCGGCTTCTCCCGTAGATCGAGCCCCCTTTGCATCCTAGGACGGGTTTGACCCGTCCGAAATGCACGTGGGCCATTCAGGGTTGAATCAACCCGGATAACCAGGGGTTCTACGATGTACGCAGTCATTCGCACGGGCGGCAAGCAGTACCGCGTGGCCGAGGGCGACGTGCTCCGGATCGAGAAGGTCTCGGGAGACGTGGGCGCCGAGGTGACCTTCAACGACGTCCTGATGCTCGGCGGCAGCGACAGCCCGAAGGTGGGGCAGCCGACCGTGTCGGGCGCTCGAGTCGTGGGCAAGATCCTGGCTCAGGACAAGCACCGCAAGGTGTTGCACTTCCGCAAGGAGAAGGAGGGCTGGACGCGCCGCCGTGGCCACCGTCAGCCCTACACCGAGGTCAAGGTGACCTCCATCTCCGGCTAGTCCGGGTCACAACTTCCCGGAGCGCCGAGCGGCGCGCCGGCAGCATCAGGAATCGGTGTCATGGCTCATAAAAAGGGACAAGGTTCTTCGCGCAACGGTCGCGATTCCAATCCGCAGTACCGCGGCGTGAAGGTGTACGCGGGCGAGACCGTGAGCGCGGGGAGCATCCTCGTGCGGCAGGTTGGCACGGTCATCCACCCGGGCTCCAATGTGAAGCTCGGTCGCGACTACACGCTCTTCGCCACGGTGGATGGGGTGGTCAAGTACGAGCGCCAGGGACGGGACCGCAAGCAGGTCTCCGTCTACCCGGCCCAGACGAGCGCCTAGTCCGGCCTCGTTCCGCGTTTGTCTTGCGAGCGGGTCGCTCCCGGTCCAACCGCCCTTCCGGCGCTGGACACGGTAGCGGCCCGTTCCGCATTTGAGGGGCGTATGAAATTCGTTGATGAAGTCCGAATCCACGTGAAGGCCGGAGACGGTGGCAAGGGCGCCGTCTCCTTCCGGCGGGAGAAGTACATCGACCGCGGCGGTCCCAACGGCGGAGACGGGGGCAACGGCGGCTCGGTCATCTTCGTGGTCGATCCCCAGCTCACCACCCTGCTGGACTACCGCTACCAGCAGCACCACCACGCCCGCAACGGCGAGGGTGGCATGGGCAACGACTGCAATGGTCGCTCGGCCGATGACCTGGTCCTCCGGGTGCCGGTGGGAACGCTCATCCGCGATGACACGACCGACGAGCTGCTGGCGGACCTGGATACCGAGGGCCAGCGCGTGGTGGTGTGCAAGGGCGGGCGGGGCGGCCTGGGCAACATGAACTTCGCCACCTCCACCCGACAGACGCCGCGCTTCGCGCAGGACGGCACCCCGGGCGAGGAGCGCACGCTGCGGCTGGAGCTCAAGCTGCTGGCCGACGTGGGGCTGCTGGGCTTCCCCAACGCGGGCAAGAGCACGCTCATCTCCATCGTGAGTCGGGCCCGGCCGAAGATCGCCAACTACCCCTTCACCACGCTCGTGCCCAACCTGGGCATGGTCCAGTACAAGGACGGCCTGTCCTTCGTGATGGCGGACATCCCCGGCATCATCGAGGGCGCCAGCGAGGGCGTGGGGCTGGGTCACCAGTTCCTGCGGCACGTGGAGCGCTGCAAGGTGCTCATCCACCTGCTGGACATGAGCGCCGAGGGCGAGGGGCGGGATCCCATCCGCGACTTCGACGTCCTCAACACGGAGCTGCGCACGTACAGCGCGGAGCTGGCGCACAGGCCCCAGGTGGTGGCCGCCAACAAGCTGGACCTGCCGGAGGCACAGGCGCGGCTGGAGCCGCTGATGAAGGAGATGCGCAAGCGCGGCATCGCCGTCTTCCCCATCTCGTGCGCCACGGGCTCCGGCATGCAGCCCCTGCTGGACACGGTGGCCGAGGTGCTCTTCACCGGCCGGACGGACAAGCTGCACGTGGAGCCGCCCCCCAAGGCCCGGGTGGAGAAGAAGGCCCCCGCGAAGCAGGTGGTGGCCAAGGCCCCCGCGAAGAAGGCCGCGGTGAAGAAGGCCCCCGCGAAGAAGGCCCCCATGAAGAAGGCTCCCGCGAAGAAGGCCGCGGCGAAGAAGGCCCCCGCGCGCAAGGTGGCCGCGAAGAAGGCCCCCGCGAAGAAGGCGGCGAGGGCTCCCGTGAAGAAGGCCGCGGCGAAGAAGGCACCGGCGCGCAAGGCGGCGGTGAAGAAGGCCGCCCCGAAGCGGGCCCGGAGGTCCTGACGCGATGTCCGGTGGCGGTCCTCGTTACGAGAGGCTCGAGAAGGCTCCGGTGGATCCGGAGTCCCTCCTGCTCGACGTGCGCAAGGAGAAGATCGACAAGGTCATCTCCCACCGTACGCGCACCTTCACGGTGGTGCTGGACCGGCTGGAGGACAGCTTCAACATGGCCGCGGTGCTGCGCACCTGCGAGGCCAATGGCCTCCAGGAGGTGCATGTCATCGTCAACCCCGAGGCGCCCTTCATGCCCAATTCGCGGGTGGCGCAGGGCTGCGACAAGTGGCTCGACGTGAAGCTCTACAAGGACTTCGCCTCGTGCCGCGAGCACCTCAAGTCGCGCGGCTTCGCCCTGTACGCCTCGGCCATCCGCGAGGACGCCACCAGCCTCTACTCCCTGCGCTTCGACTCCAAGATCGCCCTCGTCTTCGGCAACGAGCGCCAGGGCGTGAGCGACGAGGTACTGGCGCAGTCGGACGGCACCTTCTGGATTCCGATGCGCGGCTTCAGCCAGAGCCTCAACATCTCCGCCGCCGCGTCGGCCTCCATCACCCGCGCCATCTCCTGGCGCGAGGAGCACCTCGGACGGGTGGGAGACCTCTCCGAGGCCGAGGCCCAGGAACTGCGTGACCGCTTCTACGTGCTCGCCGTGAAGCAGCGGCGGCGACTCTTCAAGAAGCCGCCCCCGTCCAAGCCGTGAATGCCCGGGCCGGGGGCCCGTCTGTAGGTACAGTTGGAGCCGCGGGCCGCTCGCCCGCCTGGAGAGAGTTCAAGCCATGTACCTCGGAAAACTGCTCGTGACCCTGCTGGCCGCGCCGGTGATTGCTCCGGTTCCCTCCACCCTTGCCCAGCAGGTGGTCGCTCAAGCGCCTGCCCAGCAGGCGCCCGCCCCCGCCCAGGCCGCTCCCAAGGCCGAGGCCCCGAAGGCCGTCGAGGCCCCCAAGGCCGCCGAGAAGAAGGTCGATCCAGAGGTGCTGGGGCTGGTGGCCCGGATGCAGGCCTTCTACGAGAAGACGCAGGACTTCACGTCCGAGTTCAAGCAGGACTACAAGTACAAGGCCCTGCGGCGCACGCAGACGTCGACGGGCAAGGTCTCCTACAAGAAGCCCGGGCTGATGCGCTGGGAGTACGAGAAGCCCTCCTCGCGCACCTTCGTGCTGGCTGGCGAGAAGGTGTACGCGTACGACCCGGGCGCCCAGACGTTGAGCGTGGGCCGCATCGACACCACCCAGCTCTCGGCCTCGGTGACGTTCCTCTTCGGCCAGGGGAAGCTGGCGGACGAGTTCTCCATCTCCAAGGGCACCTGCAAGGACTGCAAGGGCATGCTGCTGGTGCTGGACCCGCTCAAGGCCGAACCGCGCTTCCGCCAGGTGCGTCTGGAGGTGGATCCGAAGACGGCCCAGGTGCTCAAGAGCACCGTGGTGGACCCGGACGGCAGCGAGAACACCATCGCCTTCCTCAACCTGAAGACGAACGTGGGCGTCGCCGCGGACAGCTTCAAGCTGAACCCGCCCGAGGGCACGCGCATCGACGACTTCACCAAGCGGAAGTAGCCGGTGCGGCGCGCGTGTCTCGGGGCCCTGTTGCTGGTGCTCGCCGGGTGCCACCGGGCGGCGGGCCCCGCCGCGCCCGAAGCTCCTGGCACGCTCGTGGGCCAGACGCTCCCGCTGCTGCCCTCGCCCAACCTGCGGCTCGTGGTCGAGGGCCACTTGAACGGGCGTCCGGTGCCGGTGGTGCTGGACATCGCCCGGGCGCTCACCGCCGTGTCCTCGGGCTGCTGGGATGAGAAGCGGCCCCGCCCACCCACCGTGGGCAGCGCGCGCGTGCCGGACGTCTACGCCGGGCCCGGGGGCGTGCGCGATTGGCCCCTGGTGCGCGTGTCCGGCCTGCGCGTGGGAGGCGTTGCGCTGGGGGCTCGGGGCGTGGGGCTCACCGACGAGCGCGCCTGCGCGGTGACGCTGGGGGCGGACGTACTGGCCTCCTATGCCTTCACGGTGGACCCGCTGCGCCGCGAGGTGACCTTCGAGAAGTCGCGCGCGACCGCTCCCACGGAGGACCCGGCCGAGGAGGTGTTCCGGCTCGAGCTGGCCCGGGAGCCGGTGGGCGACTGGCCGCTGCTGGCGGCGCGAGTGACGCAGGGAGAGGCGGCTCTCACCGGACCCTTCGTGCTGGGCACGCGTGAGCCCTTCTCTCGGCTCGCGCTGGAGCCCGCGGCGGCGCAGGGCCTTCAACCCCTGGAGACAGCCTCCAATCTGCCGCCGAGGGCCTACGTGGTGGACGCGGTGGAGGTGGCCTCGGGCGTGGGGGTGAAGCCGGTCGTGCTGGAGGCCGGGGTGGGGTGGAGGAATCCGATCACCCTGGGCCGGCTGGGTCCGGATGTCTGGGGCCGCTTCCGCGCCACGTTGGACGTGCAGGGGGACACGCTGGTGCTGCGCCGGCCGCGCGTCCAGGTCTCCGAGGGTCGCCAGCGCTGCGCGCGTCCGGGGAGCCAGAACCCGGAGGAGTTCCGCGAGGAGTCCTGCTTCGGGCTGCACGTGCGCCGGGGGACGGAGGGGCGCATGGCCGTCACGGGCGCGGTGTTTCGCGATCTGCCCGAGGGCGGACGGGTGCACCTGGAGCCACTGGGTGAGGACGGCAAGCCGCTGACGTTGGACTGCCAGGTGGGGTTCTCGTTCTCCCCCACGACCCGGGGCGCGACGACGCAGCACCTCGTGCCGTGGCCCCGCCTGGCACAGGCCATGCCCGAGTGCGGCGAGGCCTTGAAGGCGGTGCGCGGGTACTCGCTGGCCCTGTTCGAGGAGGGCCAATTCCAGGAGTGCCCCAACGCGTGCATCTTCGTGCACCAGCCGAGCACCCGGCGCACGGTGTGCGAGTGCCAGCCCACGCCCCTGGGAGAGGTGGCCGTGCCCCGGCGGAGCAACACCCCCCAGCCTCCGACGAAGAAGGAGCGCGAGCAGGAGCCCGAGGACCCGAAGTGAGCGTCGTCGAGCCCACCCCTCCGCCCGCCCTCTGGCGAATCGTTGTCCTGCTGGTGGCCTGGGGCGCCTTCGCCGCCTGGTGCGTGAGCGGCATCCCGCCCTCGGTCGATCTCCCCGCCCACGCGGCCCAGATGCAGACCCTCGCCGAGCTCGTCCGGGGCAACCCGGAGGTGGCGACCTGGTACGAGGCGCACTTCCCGCTCGGCTATGGGTTTCCCATCTGGCTCTTCCTGCCGGTGTCCCTGCTGACGAATGGTGCCTTCGCCGCGCGGCTGGCGACCTGGACGGGGCTGATGCTCTTCCCCCTGGCGCACCTGTCGCTCGCGCGCATCCTGCGGCGGCCCGAGTGGACGGTGGTGCTCGGGCTCCCGCTGGCCTTCAACATCTCCTACTGGTACGGCTTCCTGCCGAGCTTCTTCGCCCTGCCGCTCGCCCTGCTCGCGCTGGCCCTCTACCTGCGCATGCTCCAGCGGCCCGGGCGCGTGGTGGTCGGCGCGGTGGGGCTCGCGCTCCTGTCCACCGCCACCATGCTCTCGCATCTGGTCTCCTTCGGGGCCCTCTGCGTGGGCATGGCCGCGCTCGCGCTCACCTCGGCCTCCCGGAAGCGGGCGGTGGGGCTCGCCGCCATGGGTCTCGCGCCCCCGCTGCTCCTCTGCGCGGCGCGCGTGGTGACGCTCGTGTCGAGGGCCTTCGTGCCCGGCGACCACACGGTTCCCGACTACGGGTGGGGCTCGCACTTCAACTGGCTCCCGCGCAACTACCGCCCCGAGGGCTTCCTCGCCGTCGCGTGCCCGCTGCTCATCACGGCGGTGTTCGTGGTGGCCTACCTGCGCCACCGGCGTGAGGAGCCCCGGGCCCCCTGGGTGCTCTTCCTCGCCCTGGGCGCGCTCTTCCTCGTGACGCCCAAGGCCCTCTCGGGGGCGTGGCTCATCCACGTGCGCTTGCCGGTCCTCGCGGGCGTCGTCGCCCTCGTGCTGGTGGACCCGGCGCGCATCGCCCGGCCCCTGAAGGCCCTGCTGCTGCTGCTCGTGGTGGCCTCGCTCGCCGAGACGGCGCGCTTCCACTGGCGCTTCAAACACGAGGTGGAAGGGCTGGAGACGCTGGTGTCGAGCCCTCCGCCTCCGGGGGTGCACGGCTACGTGTCGCTCGTCGGGAACCGGTCCCGGGGCAGCCGCCTCGTCTACCTGGAGCACCTCGGCCAGTGGTGGACGGCCACCCAGGGCGGGGTGGGGCACCACTTCTTCGCCAATGGAGACCACCTGCCGGTGCGCTTCCGTCCCGGCCAGGAGCTGCCCCAGTGGATGGATGGCGCCTCGGCCGAGTCACTGGCGCCCTTCTCGTCCCTGCTGGTGTACGGCGAGGGGCCGCTGCCCGAGACCCTCTCCGGCTTCGAGGAGACCGCGCGCGCGGGAGCCTGGCGCCGTCTGGAGCGACGGTAGTCTTCACGCGAAAAGAAGAAAGGCGGCCTCCAGCAGGAGGACCGCCTTCTCATCGGCCGGAGTCGGCCGTTCATCGTGTGTCGCGGGACGTCAGCGCGCCGACGGAACGACGGGCATCGGGACGGACTCGCGCGCCTTGTGCACGCGCGCCTTCGGGTTGGGGCGCTCGACCACCTTGGCCACCAGGTCGTAGTCGTGCGCCTCCGTCACCTCCACGGTGACGAACTCGCCCGGGTAGGCCATGCCATCGTTGATGTAGACCTGACCGTCGATCTCCGGCGCCTGCCCCTCGGTGCGGCCCACCAGCAGGTGCTCGGACTCCTCGCTCGGGCCCTCCACCAGCACTTCCAGGCGCTGCCCCACGAGCTTCTTGTTCTGCTCGCGGTTGATGCGCTTCTGGATGGCCATCACCTCGCGCCAGCGCCGCTCGATGGTCTGCTTCGGCACCTTGTTCTCGTACGCGTAGGCCGCCGTGCCCTCCTCGTCCGAGTACTGGAACACGCCGAGCCGCTCGAAGCGCTGCTCCTTCACGAACTCCTTGAGCAGCTCGAAGTCCTCCTCGGTCTCGCCGGGCATGCCGACGATCATCGAGGTGCGCATCACCAGCCCCGGTACCCGGGTGCGCAGCTTCGTGAGCAGCTCCTTGAGGAACTTCGAGTCCCGGCCCCGCTTCATCGACAGCAGCAGCTTGTCGCTCGCGTGCTGCAGCGGCATGTCCAGGTAGCGGGCGATCTTCTTCTCCGTCGCCATCAGCTCGATGAGCTCGTCGGTGAAGACGCGCGGGTAGGCGTAGTGCAGGCGGATCCACCGCACGTCCACCTTCACCAGCTCGCGCAGCAGGTCATGCAGCTTCGGCTTGCCCGGCAGGTCATGCCCATAGGCCGTCAGGTCCTGCGCCACCAGGTTCAGCTCCTGCACACCCTGCTCGGCGAGCCGCTGGGCCTCGGCGACGATGTCCTGGATGGTGCGCGAGCGCTGGCCACCGCGCAGCGTGGGGATGATGCAGAAGGCGCACGCGTTGTCGCAGCCCTCGGAGACCTTCAGGTATGCCGTGTAGGACGGCATCGAGTTCTCGCGGGGCGTCTGCGCGTCGTGGATGTAGTCCGGATCCGGAATCACCTGGCGCGGGGAGGCCTCGGCGGCGAGCAGGTCGCCAATCTGGGCGTAGGCGCTCGTGCCCAGGAAGTGGTCCACCTCGGGCATTTCCTTGGCCAGCTCGGCGCCATAGCGCTGCGAGAGGCACCCGGTGACGACGAGCGTGCTGCAGGCCCCCGTCTTCTTCATCTCCGCCATCTCCAGGATGGAGTCCACCGACTCCTGCTTGGCGGGACCGATGAAGGCACAGGTGTTGACGACGATGACCTCGGCGGCGGCGGGGTCCTGCACCAGCGAGTAGCCACGCTGCTTCAGGGTGCCGAGCATCACCTCGGAGTCCACCCGGTTCTTCGGGCAGCCGAGGGTCATCATGTAGAGGCTCTTGGTCTCAGGAGGAGTCTGCACAGCGCCTACCGCTTTCCGAGTTCGGTGCGCTCGAAGTGGTCTCCACTCCAAGCAAAGTTGATGATCGGGCCGTTCGAGTAACCGATGCTCAAGCCGCCCTCTTCATCGAGCATCATCGAGGTAGCACGGCCCAGCGCGCACGTAGCGGCCGGCCATTCGAGCACCCGTTGCGCCGTCTTTCCCTTCACCAGGTAGAGGCCCAGGCGCAATTCCTTGTCCGAGTCACACTTGCCGTCCGGGGTGTACGGCGACTCGCCAGACAACACCGTGACCAGGGGCCGTCCATCCGGCAGTGAGATGGTTTCGGGCACATTCACGTCCGCCCCGTTGGCCTCCGCCGCGTTCTGGGTCACCAGGCTCTTGAGCAGCCCGGGCGTCAAGCGCGCGTCCGCCTCCACCCAGGTCGGGTAGTGGAGCACGCCGTAGCCCAGCCAGGCGCCCTTCTGTCCCTGGAACGCCATCACGCCCGCCGGAGGCTTCAGCTTGAGACCCTTGCGGAACTCGTCCGGCAGCTTGAGGGCCTCGCCCACCATGCCGCCGTCCTTGCAGTTGGAGGCGTTGCGGTAGGTGAGGCACAGGTCCAGCACGAGGGGCCCCTCCGCGGGGAAGCGCGGGAAGGCCCGCGCGGGGATGGCCAGCTCGAAGGCCAGCTTGTCGCCCTTCTGCTGCACGCCCGCGTTCACCAGCTTCCGGGCGGCCTCGGAGGTGCCGCTCTCCGTCGGCGCGTCGCTCTGGCCATCGGAGGCGAAGTGGAACACATGGCCGGTGGCGGCGGGGCCTCCATCGGGGAAGAAGAGGCTCAAGGTGAGCTCGTCTCCCGTCTGGACCTGGTCTCCCGTGGCCTCCACCGCCACGTAGAGCGTGTCCTTGCGCCACCCGACGCGGCCGGTGATGGAGGCGCTCGCGTCCCCCGGAGCCATCGGCTTGAGGGTGAGCGTGGCGGGGAAATCCTTGAGCTGTCCGTCGAGCTTCGGCTCGCGGGACAGCTGCGGGATGGCCTTGGTGGGACGCTCCCGCGCGGAGGCCGCCGCCGGAGCGAGCGCCGCGAGGACGGCGGAGACGACGAGTGGGCGCACGGCTAGTCCCGGAAGTTGGTGAACTGCATGTCGAGCTTCAGCCGCTCCTGCTCCTTGCGGAACAGGGCGATGGCGGCCTGGAGGTCGTCCCTGTTCTTGCCGGTCACCCGGAGCTGATCGCCCTGGATGGAGGCCTGCACCTTCATCTTCGCTTCCTTGACGAGCTTCACCAGCTCCTTGGACTTCTCCACCGGGATGCCCTGCTGGAGCTTGATGAGCTGCTTCACGTTGGACAGGCCCGTCTTCTCGATGGGCTCGTACTCCAGGGCCAGCAGCGAGATGCCGCGCTTGGCCAGCTTGGGCAGCAGGACTTCCTTGGCGGCCTGGACCCGGTCCTCGCTGTTGGCCTTCACCGTGAGGGAAGTCTTGTCCGGAGCGAGGACGATGTCCGCCTGGGAGCCCTGGAAGTCGTACCGGGTCGAAATCTCCTTCTTGGTCTGGTTGACCGCGTTGTCGAGCTCGGCAAGGTCGATTTTGGAGACGACGTCGAACGATGGCATGGCGTCCGCGCCCTTATCACACCTTGAGGACCATCGGCACCACCACCGCCCGCTTCGAGGTGTACAGCTTGAAGGCCCGACGTACGGAGCGTGCGAGCTCCTCCCGGGCCATGGCGTCATCCCCCCTCAGCTGGGGGGACATCTGGAGGAAGAAGGCGCGGGCGTCCTCGGCCACCCGGGGCAGCAGCACCTGCTCGTCCAGGCTCAGCCCCTGGCCGGTGAGCTGGGGCCCCGACATGACGGACAGGTTGTCCCGGTTGATGACGATGGCCGCCACGATGAAGCCCGTCTCGGCCAGCCGGGTGCGCTCCTGGAGGATGTCCGGCGTCACCACCCCCGAGCCGAACCGGTCCCGGTAGATGCGGCCCGTGGGGACACTCCCGGCGAAGTGGCCCCGGCCCTCCTCGAAGGCGAGCAGGTCTCCATCCTGGGCCAGCAGCAGGTGCTCGGGGGCCATCCCCGACTCCTTCGCGGTGGCCAGGTGGCGGTGCAGGTGGTGCAGCTCGCCGTGGATGGGGACGAAGTTGCGAGGGCGGATGATGTCCAGCACGCGCCGCTGCTGGGGCTGGCTGGCGTGGCCGGACACGTGCACCCCCGGCTCCAGGTCCGGGTAGATGACGCGGGCGCCTCGCCACAGGAGCTGGTCGATGAGGCCGGACACGGCGCGCTCGTTGCCGGGGATGGCTCGGGCACTGAGGACGACGAGGTCCCCGGGGCCCAGGCGCAGGGGACCGTCCCCGGCGGCGAGCTGCGAGAGGCCGGCGCGGGGCTCGGCCTGGGAGCCGGTGGCGAGCACCAGCAGGCGCTCGGGAGGGACGGCGGCCGCGGCCTCGAGTGGGACGAAGAGGGCGTCGGTGACACCGGGGAGGAAGCCGAGCTGGCGGGCCATTTCGATGTTGCGCGCCATGCTGCGGCCCATGGTGACGACCTTGCGCCCCAGCTTCTCCGCGAGCCCCAGCACGTGCTGGACGCGGTGCACCTGGGAGGCGAACATGCCCACCACGACGCGGCCGGGTACGTCGCGGAAGAGCCGCTCGAAGGTCTGTTCCACCAGGCGCTCGCTGCCCGTCTCGTGGGTGCGCTCCGAGTTGGTGGAGTCGGACAGGAGGCAGAGCACGCCCTCGTCGCCGAGCTCGCCCCAGCGCTCCAGGTCGGTGCGCTGGCCGTCGATGGGGTCCGGGTCGAGTTTGAAATCCCCGGTGTGGATGACGGGGCCCTCGGGGGTGCGGACGATGTAGCCCACGGCGTCCGGTACCGTGTGGGTGACGCGGCTGGCCTCGACGGTGAAGTGGGCGCCCACGGGGAAGGGGTGGCGGGGCTCTATCTCTCGCAGGTCCGCCTTCACGGCCAGCTCCTCCAGACGGCCGCGTACCATGGCCAGGGTGAAACGCGTGCCGTAGACGGGCACGGGCACCTCGTTGAGGAGGAAGGGCAGGGCGCCGACATGATCCTCGTGTCCGTGGGTCAGGACGATGCCCTTGAGCTGCGCGGCGTTGCGCCGCAGGTAGGTGAAGTCCGGCACGACGATGTCCACGCCCAGGGTGCCGCTGGGGGGGAACATCAGGCCGCAGTCGATGAGGAGCATCTCCCCACGGCAGGCGATGACCATCGCGTTGAGGCCGATCTCACCGAGTCCTCCCAGGGGAATGACGTGGAGCATGCGCCTACATATATGGGCACCCACCACCAGACGGCCTCAGGAATCGCACGGCCCCTCGCTTGTCCCATGAGCGTTCCCCCGAAGTGTTGGGTCTCACCCTGGAGGGGGGAGCGGGCGGACTTAGGGCCTTCAGCCCTGCTGCTAGGCTCAACGTCAGGCGTCCTCGAGGAGGTTCGACATGGTCCGCATCGTGACGTGGGGGCTGTTGTTGGCGTCCGTCCTGCTTCAGCCAGGTTGCCAGTGGTCCGAGTACCCCGAGGGGGGCGGTCCCGGTGGGAACGGAGACGCGGGGTCCGAAGGGGCGGGCCCGGGGTCGGGCTGGTCCGACGAGTTCGTGGTTGGCGCGCCTCCGGAGCTCCCCTGGCTCGAGGGCCACGGGTCCTTCGAGGAGACATTCGACGCGGCGGAGATGGACCTCGCGCGCTGGCGTCTCTCCAACAACTGGTCCAGCAGCGAGGACTTCAACGCCGGCTGGCGCGCCGACCATGTGCGGCTCAACGGCGGGAAGATGGAGCTGCGGCTCGACACCACGCCGTGCCCGGAGGGCTGCTCCGGCCATCCGTATGCCTCGGGCGAGACCGCCTCTACCCGCTACTACGGCTACGGGCGCTACGAGGTCCGGATGAAGCCCGCGCGTGGCTCGGGCACGTTGACCTCCTTCAGCATCTACACGGGTCCGGCCGAGAACACGCGGTGGGATGGCATCGACATCGCCTTCGTGGGGCTGAACACCTGGCGCGTCCAGACGAACTACGTCGTCAACGGCAAGGGCTACTACCGGGGCGTGGACCTGCCCTTCGACGCCTCGGAGGACTTCCACACCTACGGCATCGAATGGACGCGCGAGGCCCTCCACTGGTACGTCGATGGCAAGCGCGTCCAGAGCGCGGTGGCCACCAACGGGCCGCTGCCCTCCATGCCGGGGCGCATCCTCATGAACTTCTGGCCCGGCACCGGCCCCAGCACCGAGTCCTGGATGGGCTCCTTCAGGTACCCCGGCACGCCGCTGATCTCCTCCTATGACGAGGTCCGCCATGGGCTGGCCGCGCCGAAGGAGCTGGTGGAGGATTTCGAGACGAGTGCCGCCTGGAAGGTGTCGGCCGAGACGGGCTCGTGGCTCACCCCCTCGCTCCAGGAGAAGGGGCACCTGGGCGGCGCGCTCTCGGTGGTCTATTCGATCGCAACCTCGTCGCGCGCCAGCGCCACGCGCACCTTCGACACGCCCAAGGACTGGAGCGGGGGGCGCTACTTGAGCTTCTGGTTCCGAGGCACCAACACGGGAGACCCCTTCCGCCTGGAGCTGCGCGCCAACGGCTCCGGCATCGACACGGCGGAGCGCTTCGAGTACCGCTTCAAGGACGACGTCAACGGGTGGAAGTGGGTGAACGTGCCGCTGTCCTCCTTCACCCGGAACGGCCAGCCCGTGCGCTCCTCCCAGCTGACGACCGTGCGCGGCCTCTCCATCGAGCCGCTGGCCGGCAAGGGCCACTACGTCCTCTTCGACGACCTCGAGCTGGAGCGCTGAGCCGCCCTGAGTAGGTGTGCCTCGCTCCTACCCACGAGGCGAGGCGCACCACGGGACTGGGCGCCCCGGCCCGGCTCGTGCGAGGCTTGTCCGCTGATGGACACAGCGGGAATCATTCACACTGGAACGGCGCTGGCCATGGTGGCGCTGGTGCTGCTGGAGCTGCGCCACCCGCAGTTCCGGGCGGACAGCTTCGAGGCGGGGCCACGGCGGCGGCGCAACTGGGCCTTCTTCGTCACCAGCTTCATCCCGACGCTGGTGGTGCAGTCGGCGGCCACGTGGTTCCAGTCGCACCTGCCCTCGCTGCTGCGGCCCGGGACGCTGCCGCCCGTGGTGGACTTCCTGGCCTGCATGCTGGTGGCCGAGCTGGTGAGCTGGGTGAGCCACTGGGTGAAGCACCAGCACCCCTTCCTGTGGCGCTTCCACTTCCAGCACCACCGCGAGGAGCACTTCAGCGTGTGGATGGTGACGCACACGCACGCGCTGGAGGTGGTGCTGTCGGGCTCGGCGATGGTGGCGCTGCTGGCGTGGCTGGGCTTCTCGCCCACGTCGGTGCAGCTCTACTTCGCGATGTACTCGGTGACGCTGACGTACCACCACTCGGCGCTGGGGTACTCGCTGGGGTGGTTGGACTGGCTCATCATCAGCCCCGCCTACCACCGCCACCACCACCGGCGGGTCGGTAAGGGCAACTACGGCGGGACGCTGACGGTGTGGGACGTCGTCTTCGGCACGGCGCGCTGGCCCGAGCCGGAGACGGCCACCGCGCCCCTGGGGCTGCCTCCGCAGGCGCGTGAGCCGTTCGGCTTCCGCAAGGAGATGTTGTACTTCCTGTCGGGCAGAGGCGGACAGCGGTCTTGAGCTGGCTCGGTTTCTTCGAGCGGTTGCTGGCACTCCGGTGGCGCCTGGGCCTGGGGCTGCTCGCGCTGTTCGTGGTGGCGGGTCTGGGCGCCGCGCGCGTGCCGATGGATCCCTCCATCGAGCGGATGCACCCCATCGGGGACGTGGCCAAGGCGGACTTCGACCGCTACCGGCGCGCCTTCCCCGGCGAGGACTCGCAGGTGTTCGTCATCGCCGAGGGCCCTGGCGTCTTCACGCCCGGGGGACTGGCCTCGCTGGCGAAGCTGGAGGAAGCGCTGCGTGGCCTGCCTCGCGTGCGGCACGTGGTGGGGCCCGTCTCGGCGCGGACGGTGGAGGGGCTCCTCTTCCCCGAGGAGTCGCGGGGGAGCGCGGAAGGGCTCCAACGGGCGCTCGCGCGGGCCCGGGAGGACTCGCTGGCCCGGGCGCTGGTGCACCCCACGCGGGAGCTGGTGGTGGTGCAGGTGGCGCTCGCGTCGGGAGCGGGGGTCGAGCGGATGCTCGCCGAGCGCACCTTCTCGCTCCAGGCCGGGGAGGTGCTGGCCCGCCACGCGGGAGCGGAGCTGAAGCTGACGCTCTCGGGAGCGCCGGCGGTGCGCGCCACGCTGGCTCGCATGGTGGAGGAGGACATGGGGCTGCTGTTGCCCCTGGCGCTGCTCGTCATCCTCGGGCTGGTGGCCTTCGCCTATCGAGACCCGTGGTCCGTGCTGGCCACGGCGGCGACGCTGGTGGTGGCGTGGATGTGGATGGTGGGGGCCATGGGGTGGGTGGGCGTGCCCTTCGGCGTGCTCACCTCGTTCGCCCCCATCGTCATCCTCATCGTGTCGCTGACGGACACGGTGCACGTGCTGTCGGACCTGGAGGAGCGCCGCCGCGCCGGGACGCCGTACGGGCAGGCCCTGGTCGAGGCGATGGCGAACGCGGCCGGGCCTTGCCTCGCCACCGAGCTGGTCATCGCCGCGGGCTTCCTGTCCATGGGCTTCATCGGCCTCACCGCCGTGTGGGAGTTCGGCCTGGCCACGGCGATGGGCGTGCTGCTGGCGTGGGCGGCGAACATGCTGGTGCTGCCGTGGGTGCTCTCCCTGCGCTCGCGGGCCTCGGCGGCACGGGCGCGGCGGGAGCTGGCGGCCTCGCGGAAGCGGCCCCTGGACTCGGTGCTGGGGTGGGTGGAGCGGCAGGTGGTGCACCGCCCGAGGCGGGTGCTGGTGGTGGCGGGGCTGGTGACGGTGCTGAGCGTGCTGTCCCTGACGCGGCTGGAGCACGAGTTCCGTGTGTTCGACGACCTGCGGCCGGACTCGCCACTCGCGGCCGAGCTGACGTACGCGGAGGGGGCGCTGGGGGGCCTGGTGCCGCTGGCCGTGTTCCTGGAGCCGGAGCAGGGGCGCGAGGGCGCGGCGCTGTCGCCCGAGGCCCTGGCCTTCCAGGAGCGGGTGGATGCGTACTTCGCGGCACTGCCCGAGCACCCACCGGTGGTGAGCCTGCCGCGCCTGCTGGAGCCGGTATACCAGGCGCTATGGGGGCCGGCGCTGCTGGAGAAGAGCGAGGAGACCACGGCGAAGGCGGTGAAGCGGCTGGAGCGGTACCAACCGCTGGACACGGTGCTGTCGGCGGACCGGAGCGCGGCGGGGGTGGTGGCGCTGTTTCCCAACGTGGAGTCGAAGCGGATGCGCGAGCTGGTGGAGTCGGCGCGCGCCTTCGTGTCGCGCGAGGTACCGGCGGGCTACCGGGTGAGCGTCACGGGCAACCTGGCGATGACCGAGCACGTGACGGGGATGCTGACGCAGGGGCTGTTGCGGAGCTTCCTGTCGGCGTTGGCGGTGAGCTTCCTGGCGTTCTTCCTGGTGCTGCGCAGCGCGAAGCTGGCGCTCATCGGGTTGGTGCCCAACGTGCTGCCGGTGGGCGTGCTGTTCGGGGTGATGCCACTGCTGGGCATCAGCCTGAAGCCGTCCACGGTCATCATCGCGAGCATGGCGCTGGTCATCGCGGATGACGACACGTTGCAGTACCTGGTGCGCTTCAAGCGGCGCTACGTGGCGCTGAAGGCCGAGGGCGTGGACGCGCCCCACGAGCGCGCGGCGCTGGAGTCGTTGAACGAGTGCGGACGGGCGATGTTCGTGACCTCGGCGGCGGTAGCGGGAGGCTTCCTGCTGCTGCGGTTCTCCCGCTTCGAGGGCATCGCCAACCTGGGCCTGTTGACGGGGTTGACGCTGTGGGTGGCGGGTCTGGCGGATGCGTTCCTCAGTCCGGTGCTGCTCATGGCCCTCAAGCCGGAGCTCGGCCCGGCACCCATGGAGCAGGGGCTCTCCACCCAGGGGCCCGTCGCGCCTCCGTAGCGTGGAGCTGGGATGCCCATCCCGTGTTCCGGATGGGCGGACGGGCTGTCTCGAGGGGCGTCTCCCTCGGGAGGATTCTTCGTCGACCGTGGCAGGGCTCCTGCACAGGGCGCGGGGAAACCCCACGAGGAATCCTCATGAAGAACCTTGTCCTGCCCGCGTTGCTCGCGACGGGCCTCTGCGGCTGCGGCCCCACGGGCCAACAGTTCCACGGCCTCTATGACGTGACGGGCACCGCCCACTTCAGCATCCAGGACTTCGGCAACTACTCCGCCCAGCTCCTGGACACCTTCCGCGTCTTCGAGGGAACGACGACGGACCTCGTCCTCACCGACCCGGCGGGAACGTGCCTCCTGCTCGCGAATGTCGAGGGGGAGGTGGCGAGCCTCGAACCCGGTTCGACCTGCACCCGGAGCGACAACGGGGCCACCGTCACCCTGACCCTCACGCGCGGAACGCTCTCGTTCTCCGGCACGAGCGCCCGGCTCCACATGTCCGGCACCGCGACGGCCGCGGCCCGGGGGCAGTTGCACCCGGGCTCCTTCTTCCAGTCCGCCACGCTCACCCGGGTAGGCGAGTAGCCGGGCGCGCGGCGAGCAACAGCCACTGGGAGTGTGGCTCGCGGGAGGGGGACATTCTAGACAAGCCAGCCCCTCTTTACATGATGGGGGCTCCTACTGTTTAAGGACTCGGGTACAGGTATGCAGGGCCAGGGAAAAACCACAGCTCGCGTGATGCGGACGGAGCGGGGGGGACGAATCCACGGACGCGGCGGGCTGGGGCCCGGTGGCGCACCTCGTGGGGACGCCCCTGGCCGAGTCGTGCTCGCATTGCTGCTCGCGCTGGCGGGCTGCGAAGCCCAGTTCGTGGATCCCCACCCACCCGAGATCAGCCTCCTGTCCCGTGAACAGGTGGTGAAGGTGGTGGATGCGCCGCTGGTCTACGGGCTCGTCTTCGACCTCCATCTCCCGGATGCCACCGAGTGCACCCGCGTCAAGGCCCGGCTGACGCAGACGTTCCGCGCCACGCTGCTGCCGGCGGGGCGGGTGGGGCAGGAACTGACCGTGCAGGACCTCTCGCCCGGCTGCATCCAGACGAACACGCGCCGGTTGAACCTCACCACGTACGAGCAGCAGTTTCGCGAGGCCGAGGCGCGCTTCGGGGTCGGGCGCGTGAAGGCGCTGCTCCTCTACTTCAACAACGTGGAGCTGCCGCCCTCCTCGGGCCTCCAGTCCGACTTCTCCTCGCTTCGCTTCCGTTCGGGTGCGCCGCTGCTGTGGGCGCTGGCCACCCTCGACGCCCTCCAGGGCATCACGGTCGACCATAGCGCCCAGTGGACCTACAGCGCCGATCCGGCCTTGACGACCCGGCTCGAGGAGGCGGCGCGGACGCAGTTTCCATTCACGCTGCTCGAGGTGCCCCCGGCGGACGGCTTCCCGCTCTTCACCCCGCAGGAGCTCGCCTGGGTGCGTGAGTTCAAGGGCTGCACGACCGTCAACGGCTTGAGCGGGGTGAACTTCACCTACGGGGCCAAGACCGTCCGGGTGGACAAGGCCAGCCCACCGCGCTTCCAGATGAAGGTGCCTCCGCAGCAGGGCCCCGTTCCTCGCACCAGTTCCACGCTCAAGCCGGTGACGGTCCGCTTCGAGCTCGAGGTGTGCCGCGCCCATTGCGAGCGGCTCTACAACGCGCCCCCGGATGGCGACCTCGTTCCCTGGACCCCCACTCCCCGCTGTCTGCTGAAGGGCTAGCCATGATGCTCGCCGGACTCCTGGGAACCCTGCTGGCCGCCGCCCCTCCAGCCGCCACGCCCGCGCCCGCCTCGATTCCCGGGGCCGAGGGCGAGCCCGTGCGCGTGGAGCGGCGCCTGCTGCTCAAGAAGGGGCATGCGTTCATCACCGGTGGCCTGGGCTACCTGTCGCGCGGGGACTACTACACCAGCCCGGGCCTCCACGCGTCGGGGAGCTGGTACCCCTTCGAGGACGGTGGGGTGGAGCTCAAGGCGGCCCTGTTCATCTCATGGCTCGGCCCCGCCGGCACCGAGGTGTTCGAGCGCACCGGGCTGGTCCCCGATGCGCACCGCCCCGTCGCGATGCTCGCGCCCGGCTGGCGCCAGAGTCTCGGCTACGGAAAGCTGCTCGTCGGCTCCACGGACAACAAGGTGGTGCACTTCGACATCCAGGCCACCGGGCACCTCGGCCTCACCTTCACGGATCGCGGCGTGAGCCCCTCGTTGCTGCTCGGGCCCGGGTTGATCCTCCGTTTCACCCCCCGCGTCCACGCGCAGCTCGACGTGCCGCTCGTCATGTCCATCGAGCAGCGCACCCGGGGCTCGTTCTCGCTCGGGCTGCTGCCCACCTTCACCCTCGGAGCGGTGCTGTGATGGCTCCGCTGCTGGCGGCGGTGCTCGCCGCCACCCCCAACCCGTACGCCGAGCCGCTCTGGGCTCGCGACCTGCACGGGCTGGTGGCGAAGCTGGCCGAGCCCCCCGTGGACCCGGCCGACGCGGAGCAGCAGCGGCTCTTCGGCGACGTGGTCCTCTTCCTCAACTGCGAGCCCCTCCCCAAGCTGGAGGCCGAGGCCCGCCCCCACGCGCCCCGCGCCCTGCTTCGCCTGGAGGCGGCTCGCCGGGGCCGGCTCGGTGCGTCCGCCGCCACCTCGGCCACGCTGTGGCGCGATGTCCTCGCGCCCGACTTCTTCCGACGTGCCTCGGTGCTCTCCCAGGGCCAGGTGCTGCGCTGGCCGGTGGAGGAGGAGCGCTGGGCCCCCGAGGTGCTGGAGGTCAAGCTTCGTCCCTCCTCGTGTGGCAAGCCCATCGCCTCCGCCGACGAGCTGGGCCAGCTCACCTCCGAGCTGCTCCAGGAGGTGAAGGAGTCGCTGGGGCCGGAGGTGACCGGACGGCTCCTCTACCACCGGGCGTCCCGGCTGCTGGCGCGGGGACAGGTCGGCGTGGCGAAGGAGGTGGCGGCCGGGCTGAGCCCCCCCGCGCTCGGGGACGAGCTGCGGCCCCTCGCCCGGCTCCTGCGGGTGGCGCTCGAGCTCGAGCCCCGGGAGGAGTACGTGGCCCTCGCCAGCGAGCCCGCGCTCGCCCCGATGCGCCTGCCCATCATCGTGCAGGCCGCGGCGCAGCTCTCCACCACGGGCCGTTGGCGGGAGCTGCTCGCGCTCACCGAGCCGTATACGGAGTGGCCCGGCGCCTCCACGCCCTCCGCCGAGGCCGTGCTGCGCGGCGATGTCCTCTACCGGCGGGCGCTGGCGCACCAGTCGCTCGGGGAGCACGAGGCCCTCACCCGGCTGATCGCCCCCATCTTCCCCGCCCTCGCCGGCTCCCAGGAGCCGATGGTGGAGGCGCTGCGCGGCGTGGCCCTGGATTCGCTGGCGCGTGGTGGCCTGGACGCCCAGGCGCTGGCGCTGCTGCGCGACCTCGGGCCCGCGGCGGGGCTGCAACGGCGGCTGGCCAGCCTGGGCAACCTCGCGCTGGGCGTGGGCAACGTGCGGCTGGCCCTGGAAGTCTCCGAGCGCCTCCTGCAGGAGCGGGGAGCGCCGTCCCGGGCCCGCGGCTTCGCGCTGCGCGCCCAGGTGGCGCTGGCCTCCGGGGACTCGGCCGGGCTCACCCGCTCCACCGAGCGGTTGCTCACCCTGCGCCGCCAGGAGCGCGTCCCGGTGCGAGACCTGGAGGAGGTCGACCGCATCGTCCTCTCGCTCGCGCAGGCCCTGGTGATTTCGAGCGCCGACCTCACGGAGCCGCACTGGCGCCCGCTGCTGGCCACGCAGCTGGAGACCATGAGACAGGGCGTCCATTCGCGCCACGAGAAGACCTTCCCCGCGCTCCTCGCGGCGCTGGAGGATCGTCCGCCGCTGCCCGTGGCCAAGGGCAAGCGCCAGGAAGCCTTCGTGGCGGTGGGCCAGGTGGAGGTGGGGGCTCCCCCGAGCCTGCTGCCGCCGCCTTCCTTCTCCGTGAGCTGGCCGGAGCCGTACTCGCTGCTCGCCCTTCCTCTTCCCGATGGCTCGCCGCGCGACTGGTTCCCGCGCGAGCCCCCCACTCCCGCCACTGTCCCCGCATCGCCGGGGGCGGAGGTTCCGCATGCGCCGTGAAGCCGTCTTCCTCCTCCTCGGGCTCCTGTGGGCGCTCGACGTGGGCGCCCAGTCGCCCACCACCTCGGGCACTGCCCCACCGGACAACGAGATTCCGGCGGGTGCCAGCATCTACGCCAAGCCCAAGCCGCCCGTCCGCCTGGAGACGCGCGAGGGCCGGCTCGTCCGGCCGGGCGATCAGGTGGATGCCAACGATGCGCTGGATGAGATCCTCGACGAGTTCGCCGCGGACGTGGCGCGCCTGGGGGCCAACCGGGTATCGCCCATCCTGCTGGAGCGGGTGCAGGTCTCGGAGAACATGAATCCCGAGTTCGCCAGCATCCTCGAGGCGCGGATGGTGTCCGCCATCTACCGCGCGGTGAACGTGCGGGTGGTGCGCTGCTTCGAGTGCTATGCCACCCACGCCGAGGTGGACAACGGCGCCTGGGTGGTGCGCCGCGGCATCTCCCGCCGTGAGGATCTTCAGGCGTTGGCGAAGAAGTACAACGCCCAGGTGGTGCTCAAGGCGAGCCTCACCCTGCACACCTCGCCCAACGCGATGGCCTTCGACGTGGAGTTCGTGCGCGCCGAGGACTCCTCCATCTTCTTCGCCGAGGGCTACCGGGTGCACCCGCATACGGCGATGCTGTACCGCTCTGCGGACAAGATGCAGAGCCGCGAGGTGCGGCTGAAGGATCTGGAGGATCGCATCAACGCGCGGCCTCACTTCAACCATGCGCTCCACCTGGGGGCGACGGTCATCCCCACCGTGGGCCACCCGGACGGCGCCATCTGGGCCGCCTACACCGCCTACCGCTTCACCGAGGCCTTCGGGGAGGACCGGACCTGGCGGGCCGGCGTGACGCTGGCCGGTATCCTCAACCCCACGCGCATGGTCGGTGCGGTCATCTCCGGCACGCTGCTCTCCCGGCTCAACCCGGAGAACGTCTACAGCATCAACTGCTTCGGCGGTGGCTCGGTGGGCTTCCTCCTCACGGGCGTCCAGGGCAACTCGCCCATGCTCAACGCCCAACTGGAGTGCGTGCTGGCCCACCGCGTCACGCTCCAGGGGAGCCTCGGGTACCTGGTGCCCTTCAAGAGCAGCGCGGAGAGCAGTTACACGGTCGGCGGGCTGAGCCCGCAGGCGGGAGTGGCATTCACATGGTGAGCTCCAGGTTCTGGGGACTGCTGGCGCTGGCGGTATTGCCCGCCTGCCAGACGGACACGCGCAGCAAGGTGTTGGTGGTGCCGGACGAGATGCGGCGCACGGCGCCTCCGAGCAAGGACGCGACGCGCAAGGAGAAGCCGCCGCCGATCACTCCGCCCACGAAGTACATCCTGCGCATGGCCGAGAGTGGCCGGGTGTGGGAGGTGGAGCTGCCCGAGGGCGCGGGGGGGTACGAGGTCCGCCTGCCGCTCGCCGGGGGCGGCCCGGTGGAGATGCTCACCCCCGCGGACGAGGAGATGCTCTCGGAGGCCCTGCAGGACGTGAAGGCCGCGAAGTCCGCCGAGGGCAAGCCGGAGGAGGCGAAGCCGGCCGTGGGCGAGCAGAAGCCCGCGGGCGCGGGGCGGGTGCTCGACGCCCACAAGGCGGCGCGCACGCGCAGCTACCTCGGTGGGGTGGCGCGGGTAAAGGAGATGTACTCCTCGCGCCGCTACGAGCTGGGCCTCATCGAGCTGGTCAACCTGGAGACGGAGTACCCCAACGACGCGCGGCTCCTGGCCATGAAGGGTTCGCTCTACCTCAAGCTGGGTCAGCCCAAGCTGGCCCGGCAGGCGTGGGAGAAGGCGCTGTCCATCAATCCGGATGATCTCGGGGTGGCCGAGGCCCTCCGCGCCATCGCATCAGGAGAGGAATAGTCCATGCACTTCATCATCGGGCTCGTGGGGCTCGGGCTGACCCTGGCCTACACCCTCACCCAGGGGCACGCGAGCGGCTTCAACGGGGTGGTCCACATCCCCTCGCTCATCCTGCTGGGGTTCGCGCCGCTGTTCATGACGGTGGCCTCGTACAAGTTCAGCGAGCTGGCGGGGGCGGGGCGGGCGCTGGTGCGCGCCATGCGCTTCTCGGCGAGCCGCTCGCGCGCCCAGCTCTACGAGTCGCTCACCCAGTTCGCCACCGAGGTGCGTCAGCGCCGGCCGGCGCGCGCGCTGGAGATCGCCAGCGGCGCCCGGCACGACGTGCTGCGGCAGCTCGGGCCGCTGGTGGTCCGCCAGTACGCCCCCGCGGACATCGAGAGCACCGCCAGCACCTCCATGTACTGCATGGTGAGCGCCATGAAGCGCAGCGAGGACGTGATGGGCACGCTGTCCCGCGTGGCGCCGGCCACGGGCCTCGTGGGCACGGTGCTCGGGCTCATCGCGCTGCTCAAGGACCTGTCGCGCTTCGATCAGCTCGGCCCGTCCATGGCGCTCGCGCTGTTGTGCACCCTGTACGGCCTCATCCTGGCCAATGCCGTCTACCAGCCG
>NZ_DASVWK010000827.1:0-5334 GCF_036389735.1 Archangium sp.
CGCCTGATGCTGGAGATCCTCACCTCCATCAAGCGGGCTGGCTCGGACCTCATCATCACCTACCACGCACTGGAAGCCGCCAGGCTTCTGGGTTGACCTCACCCCCCCAATTGAGGGCAAAGATTGAGATCGGCCATGGCCACCAAGAAGAAGAAGCGGCCCCCACCTAGATCGGCGGCAACCCAGCCCGCGACCCGGCGTCCCCTGCGAGCCGGCAAGCGGCCGGGTGCCGCCCGAGCCTCCGTGCCCGCCGTCGCTCCGCGCCCCGCGGGGCCGCTCCAGTACAAGGTCGTCGAGCTGTCCACCGTGGACGAGGGGACGCTCGAGCGCACCGTGAATGAGTGGAGCACCAAGGGGTGGACGCTGGATGGCGTGCAGTTCGCCATGCGCGAGTCCTCCAAGCGACCGGCCATGGCCTTCGTCTTCTTCACCCGCGAGGGCGAGGCGGCCACGCATGACGTGGAGTCCGCGCGAGGCCGGCTGCGGGAGATGTCCGAGACGGGCTCGCCCACGGCCGCGCTGGTGGCCTCACCGGACTTCACCGGCAACGCCGCCACGCCCTATCGCCGACCTCCGGGCACGGTAAGTGCCCATGAGCGGCTCGCGCAGCTCGCGGGCCTCGATGAGCCGGAGCGTCCCGAGCGAGGCCTCATCCTGGAGCCCGAAGAGTGAGCTCCCTTCCCTCGAAGCCCTTCCTCTCCATGCCCCGCCGCCGCGGCCTGCGGGTGGTGAATGACGAGGACGTGCCAGGCTCGCCCTATCCCAAGGCCGCGCTGTGGATGCGGTTTGGCGCGCGCCTCGTGGACGTGTCCGTGGCCTGGGGGCTCTGCGTTGTATGCGGCGCCGCCGGGAACGTGGTGGCGCTGCTCTTCCTGCTGCTGGCCGATGGCATGTTCCAGGGCCAGAGCGTGGGCAAGCGCATCTTCGGCGTGAAGGTGATGCACCTGCCGACGCGCTCGGCCGCCCGTCACCGGGACAGCACGCTGCGCAACGCGCCGCTGGCCCTGATCGTCCTGCTGGGGATGATGCCGCCGCCGCTGGGGGCGGTCGCCGGCCTGGCGGGCCTCTTCGTGATTGGCGGAGTGGAGGCCCTGCGCGTGGTGAGGGATCCGCTCGGCTGGAGGCTGGGCGATACGTGGGCCCAGACGCAGGTGGTGGATGGGAAGGTCGTCGCCGGAGCAACGGTTGCAGCACGCACGCCCGTGACGCCCGCTCGCGTCCCGGGCAGGTTCTTGTCCGCGGCCCGGGTCCACCGGTGCCGCACTCTCGAGAAGTCCAGAAGGGGAAAGCCTTGCGCATCGCGCTGACCTACAACCTCAAGCTGTCCGACTCGGAAGACGAGGCGGAGTTCGATACCCAGGAGACGGTGAACACCCTGGCCGCGGCCATCGAGCGGCTCGGACACCGGCTGGAGCGCTTCGAGGTGAGCGGTCCCGCCTCGCGCACCGTCGCGCGGCTCGAGGCCTACAGCCCGGACCTCATCTTCAACATCGCCGAGGGCCGCCGGGGCCGCTTCCGCGAGGCCTTCTACCCGGCGCTCTTCGACGAGCTCGGCTTCGCGTACACCGGCTCGGACGCGTACGCGCTGGCGGTGACGCTGGACAAGCAGCTCACCAAGCTGGTGCTCTCCAAGCACGGCATCCGTACCCCCGGCTGGCAGTTCGTCGAGAAGCTCAACGAGCTCAAGGCCGAGGACCTGCGCTTCCCCGTCATCATCAAGCCCAACTTCGAGGGCTCCTCGAAGGGCATCACCCAGGACTCGGTGGCCGAGACGGTGGATCAGGCCCGCGAGAAGGTGGCCCAGGCCCTGGCGCGCTACCCGGCCGGCATCCTCGTGGAGGAGTTCATCAGCGGCACGGACATCACCGTCCCGTACCTGGGGGCGGTGCAGAACGACCATGACGGCGTGCTCAGCCCGACGGAGTACGACATCGACCCGGCGGCCATCGCCGGGCGCAAGTACGCCATCTACGACTACGAGCTGAAGACGAAGAAGGACAGCGCGGTGAAGGTTCGCGCCCCGGCCAACATCCCTCCCAAGGTGGCCGAGGAGATGCGCACCATGTCGATGAAGATCTTCCAGGTGCTCGACTGTCGGGACCTGGGGCGCATCGACTTCCGGCTGAGCGACGCGGGCGTGCCGTACTTCCTGGAGATCAACGCGCTGCCGAGCCTGGAGCCGGGGGCGGGCATCTACGCCGCCGCGGCCATGGAGGGCATGCACCTGGATGGCGTGGTCAACTCCATCATCCAGAGCGCGGCGCGGCGCTACAAGATCAAGGACGGCAAGCGCCAGGGCAAGCCGACGCGCAAGTCGGGACCGCTGCGGGTGGGCTTCACCTACAACGTCAAGCGCGTGAAGCCCATGGCGGCGGACGGCACGGCCCTGGAGGACAGCGAGGCCGAGTACGACTCGCCCACCACGCTCCAGGCCATCCGTGAGGCGATCGCCTCGTGGGGCCACGAGGTGGTGGACCTGGAGGCCACGGCGGAGCTGCCGAGCGTGCTGGCCAGCACGCCGTTGGACATCGTGTTCAACATCGCCGAGGGCTTCAAGGGCCGCAACCGCGAGAGCCAGGTGCCGGCGATGTTGGAGCTGCTGGACATCCCGTACACGGGGAGCGATCCGGCGACGCTGTCCATCGCGCTGGACAAGGCGCTGGCGAAGAAGATCGTGCGTCAGGCGGGCATCCACACGCCCAACTTCCAGCTGATGCACACGGGCAAGGAGCGGCTGGACAAGCAGTTCACCAGCTTCCCGCTGATCGTGAAGCCGGTGGCGGAGGGCTCCTCGAAGGGCGTGGTGAGCAAGAGCGTGTGCCGCAGCGAGGCGGAGCTGCGCGAGGTGGTGAAGGAGATCGTCACCAAGTACCAGCAGCCGGCGCTGATCGAGGAGTACATCGGCGGGCGCGAGTTCACGGTGGGCCTGTTGGGCGAGCGGCGTCCGCGTGTGCTGCCGCCGATGGAGATCGTCTTCCTGGACAAGGAGGACAAGACGCCCATCTACAGCTTCCAGCACAAGCTGGATTGGAACGATCGCATCCGGTACGACGCGCCGGCGAAGATCGAGCCGGCGTTGCTGGAGAAGCTGAGGACGGCGGCGCGCAGCTCGTTCATGGCGCTGGGGTGCCGGGACGTGGCGCGCATCGACTTCCGCATGGACGACAAGGGCCGCATCTACTTCATCGAGTGCAACCCGCTGCCGGGCCTCACGCCGGGGTGGAGCGACCTGGTGCTGATCGCCCAGGGCGCCGGCATGGACTACCGGGGACTGATTGGTGAGATCATGGCCCCGGCGATCCGCCGCTACAAGGAGCGCGAGGCTCGGCGAGCGGCCGACGAGAGCGCGCTGATGAAGCTTTCGATGGAGAAGGCGTCCATCGAGAAGGCCACGCTGGCGGAAGAGAAGGCCGGAGCGGTCGCGGCCGGCTCGGGCTCCAGCTCGTCGTCCGGCGAGACGCCTCCGCGCATGGAGATGAAGGCCTGAAGAAGGAAAACCCCTGCCGCCTGGTGAAGGCGGCAGGGGTTGGTGGATGCGAGAGCTGTCCTGGGCTGGTTCAGCTCGCCGGCGTCACCTTGAAGACCACGGTGCCGCTGCAGCTGTTGCTGGAGTAGCAGCCGGCGCGCAGCTCGTAGCTTCCCGTGGTGGGGGCGGTGTACTGGATGTAGGAGGCCACGCCGCCGCAGCTGTCATCGTTGTAGGCCACCTGGGTAGCGCTGGTGCCGAACAGGCGCAGGTAGGTATCCCCGGTGGCCGAGGCCCCCGACAGGTTGCAGGTGCCTACCTCCAGCTTGTCCCCAGCGTTCAGGGGGATGATCCGGTTGACGGTGCTCTGCTGGGCGCTGTTGGTGTTGGAGGCATTGTAGGTGAGCGGCTCGATCTCGACCGTGGAGGGCACGAGCACCGGAGCGTTGTGCTGGGTCGTGGTTCCATCTCCGAGCTGGCCGTACTGGTTGTCGCCCCAAGTCCACACAGAGCCGTCCTGCTTGAGGGCTAGCGAGTGAAGGCCGCCCGCCTGGACGGACACCGCGCCCGAGAACCCTGGCATCTGCACCGGCGTGGTGCGCCCGGTGGTGGTGCCATCGCCCAGTTGGCCGAAGAAGTTGCTCCCCCAGGCCCACACGGTTCCATCCTGCTTCAGCGCCAGCGAATGGGAGAGGTCCGCTTCGATGCTCGTGACGCCAGCCAATCCGGACACTTGAACCAGCGTGGCCCTTGCCGTGGTGGTACCGTCCCCGAGTTGGCCATTGGGGTTGTTGCCCCAGGCCCACACGGTTCCACCCTGCTTCAATGCCAGCGCATGGTAGTGGCCGGAAGCGATGGCGATGGCTCCCGAGAGCCCCGCGACTTGCACCGGCGTGGTTCTATCCGTGGTGGTTCCGTCCCCGAGCTGCCCGTAGGAGTTGTCGCCCCAGGCCCACACGGTTCCATCCGGCTTCAGCGCCAGTGAAGACCACCAACCCGCTGCGACGCTCATCGCACCCGAGAGCCCCGCGACCTGCACCGGCGTGGTCCTTGTCGTGGTGGTGCCGTCGCCGAGTTGGCCGTTGTCATTGTTGCCCCAGGCCCACACGGTTCCATCCTTCTTCACGGCCAGCGAATGCTCCTTCTTCGCGGAGAGGGCCACCACGTTCGTGAGCCCAGCGACCTGCACTGGAGTGGTTCTGGTCGTGGTGGTGCCGTCGCCAAGCTGCCCGTGTGAGTTGTAGCCCCAGGCCCACACGGTGCCGTCCTTCTTCAGTGCCAGGGAATGGTGATCACCCGCGGCGATGGACTCGACGTTGTCGAGCCCCACCACCCGCACCGGCGTGGTGCTCTGGGTGGTCGTCCCGTTGCCGAGCTGTCCCGAATCATTGAGTCCCCAGGTCCAGACGGTTCCATCCCGGTTCAACTTCAGGCTGTGGGAATACCCAGCCGCCACCTTGCGAAGTTCGATCGCGGGGGGCACCATCACCGGTGAGGAGCGATTGGTGAGAGTGCCATCACCGAGCTGGCCGGACTGGTTGAAGCCCCAGGTCCATACGGTGCCGTCCTGTTTGAGGACCAGGGAGTGGGCGCCGCCAGCCTGGACGGACACCGCGCCCGAGAACCCCGGTACTTGCACCGGCGTGGTGCGCTGGGTGGTGGTGCCATCGCCAAGTTGGCCGAAATAGTTGTCGCCCCAGGCCCACACGGTTCCATCCTGCTTCAGCGCCAGCGAATGGGTGATGTCCGCTTCGATGCTCATGACGCTGGACACGCCGGACACCTGCACCGGCGTGGTGCGCGAGAATGTGGTGCCATCGCCAAGCTGGCCAGCGTAGTTGTAGCCCCAGGCCCACACGGTTCCATCC